>JBASRM010000439.1:0-29479 GCA_049273835.1 Blastocatellia bacterium
GGATCGATATGACACCCGCAATGATCGAGCGGGCGCGCAGAAACGCGGAGAAGGGGGGCTACACAAACGTCGAGTTTCATCTTGCGACAATCGACAAGCTGCCGCTCGACGACGGCTCGGTCGATTGCGTGATCAGCAACTGCGTCATCAATCTTGCGCCCGACAAACAAGCAGTGCTGCGCGAGATCGCGCGAGTACTCAAACCCGGCGGCCGGCTTGCAGTGAGCGACATCGCACTCAAAAAGGAATTGCCATCCGAGGTGTCGAGCGACTTGCTTGCGTATGTCGGTTGCGTGGCCGGGGCGATTCTGATCGACGACTACAAGAGAGGTCTGATCGAAGCCGGGTTTGCGCACTCCGAGATCGTCGACACAAACCGAGACCTGAGTGTCTATGATCAGATCGATAGCCAATCGAGTTGCGGTGCGTCGGCGACTGCGTTGCCGGTTGCAGCTGCAAGCTGCTGCGCTCCATCAAGCGAGACCGATGCGCGCAACCATCTGGCTGATCTGTTGAGCCGATACAAAATCAACGACTACGCCGCAAGCGTCAGGGTGTACGCGGTCAAGCCGGTCAGTTGATGTAACCTTGATGAAGTGGGTGGGGGCTCGACGAGTGGGCCCTCACTTCTTTTTGAAGATGAAAATGTATTCGTGCTTGAAGATGTAGAACCCGCCGGCCAGCGCCCTGTAGCGCCAGAGCTGCTTCTGATCGCGCTTCGCCCGCGTCTCTTCAAAGTTCTTGACGACGATGCTTTTCAACAAGTAGTTCCGCCGCTCGAGCACTTCGCTCATGCAACGAAATCCAAGCGGAATCCATTCCCCCTTTGAATACTTGTCTCCGATGACCAGGGCGAAGTATCTTCCGCTTTCGAGCACGGGATCGATGTTGTCCAGCGCCTGGCCGAACATCTTCAAGAACTGATCGGTGCCGGAAGCATTCGACAGATCGTTGTCATCTTCTGAGAAGCTGATGATGTCGTGATAAGGCGGATGCATGATGAGAAGCTGCACTTGCGCCGCCCCCAGCTTCGTTAAAGTTTGCCGCGTATCTATCATCCTGGCGTCGCCAATGGTTATCTCAGTTTTTACCGAATGGCGATTTTTTTCTTGATTGACAAGTTGTTCCGCGCGGTTCGCGACTTCAGGGTTCAGCTCAATACCGATGCCGTTTCGACCGAGCCGTCTGCATTCGATCAAAGTTGTGCCGCTGCCGGCGAACGGGTCCAAGACCCAATCGCCTTTTTTCGTGTATCGGAGCATCAGTTGATGAGGAATCTGGGGCACAAAGTTCCCCCAGTACCATCCAAGATGCGCGCCGCTGGTATCGCGTTTAGGCAAGACCCACAGGCTGTCGGTGATGATGTCGGTATGTTCCTGCCATCGGTGAAGGTTGATGTCGTTGAGCTTTGACGTCTTGACCTGTTTGATCCCCCGCTCGAGACGTCTCAAGTAGTATTTGGCCCTTTCGATGGTTCGAGCTTCGAGAATTTGATCGAGTTCGGAAGACAGAAGATCTCGTCTTAGCGCGATGACGTTCCCGTTGGAGCGCGCAACCCCCGGTGCGCTGCCGTCAGAAGACGCAATCATCCGCTTCAACGCGGCAGTTTTGTGCCGAAGCGCGGCGATGTCATCCAATCCAGAGACTTCGCTGATAAGCTCAATGAGCTCAGCCTTGTCGAGAAGAACGGTATCACAGCTCGATGTCGGCGCTTCAATGTTTTCGAAGAGAGGGTCTCTCATTGATTCACTGGCGCGGGTTGTTAGTCCTTTCGTGCAAAGCACGCAAAGACTCGCAAAGAACGCAAAGGCCGAAACTCAACGGACTCAAACCGAGCGTTCATCGGGCCGAGCTTCTGCGTCGATGGCTTCCATTATTGAACTGACGATCATATCGGAGAGAGCAGCAAAAGTCGCTTCGCCTTCTTCTCGTGACGCGCCGCCCGGATCGCCGAAGTAGGCATCGGTTCCCCCCGCTTGGTTGAACGTCCGCGCACCCAGTTTGATCTTCTCGGCGATTGAGATCGGCACGTGTTCCAGCGACTGGCGAATATCTTCTCGAACAAGCTCGGGGCGAGCGGCCATAATCAGCGAAGTCTCGTATGATCCGGCATGACAATCCCCTCGGCGGAACTCGTCGGTGAGAGTTTGCGCCCAACGTCTCTTTCGTTTATCAGGGAAAACCACCGTGCGCCCGGTTTCCTGCCTTACCTTTTCTACGGCTTCGTTGATAGATGCGACGTGGTCGGGCTCCAGGTGCGAGTTGGCTATCGCGACAAGCCGGGCGCCTTGTCCGTAAAGCGAAACACAGATGTCGTGTAACAGGGCGACCGCCGTTTCTTTTTTGATTGAAACGGTGCCGGGGAAATCCGAGCTGAAATCGGTGACGCTATAGGCGATTGCCGGCAAGACAAGCGTGAAGACGCCTCGCCCGGTGAGGCTCTCCGCCGCGCGACGCGACATTTCTTCCGAGATGATGACGTCGGTGGCGAGCGGCAAGTGCGGCCCGTGGGCTTCAGTCGAGCCGACCGGAAGGATCACGACGACGCCACCTTCGATCGCATTGCGAACTTCCTTCCAGGTCTGGTTTTGGAATGTAGTCATCTGAAGTAATCTGAAGTACGGATTCAATCCCAGCCCATCCGCTCGCGCAGCGACGTGATGTGCGCGACGTGATGGCGCCCGTGCCAGGCGTAAAGACAGACGTTCTTCGCCAGGCTAACAACTCCGATTTCCGGGTGCTTAAACGACCGGTCAAATTCGGCCGGCGAGAGCGACTGCAGGAGAAGGACCCAACGCTTATGGAGAGCTTCGAGCATCGCCAACGAAAAGTCGATCGGAGCAATGCGGCCGTCAACAAGTTCCGCCCAGCGGTCTTCGTGATAAGCCTTTATCGCCGGTTCATCTTCGGTGAGGGCTAGTTTACACCGGCAGTAGCTGTTCAAGTGGCTATCGGGCACGTGATGGACCACCTGCCGGACCGTCCAACCGCCAGGGCGATAAGGCGTGTCAAGCTGTTCGGATGTCAAACCTTTCACGGCGGCTCGAAGCTTTGCCGGAGCTTCTTCGATCTCGCTGATCGCACGTTTGATCTGTTCGGCAGTTGGCACACCGTCGAGTCTGAAACGCCCAATTGGATAGTGAAGATCAGTCACTGGTGCTCCTGACCGAGGGTTCGTAGTCCTGCCTTCCACCGCGTTCGTAGTCCCGCCTTCCTTCAGGCGGAAGTTGTAGAACTTGACTCTTCCGCTAATTGCGCGTACGACCTTCCAGCTGAAGAAAGGCGGGACTACGAACTCAAGATCAAGGGCGGCCCTCAATCACCCTGTTGGCGCCACACGTACCTCTTGCCGTTCCAATAGATCAACGCGCTTGCTGATTCACTCTTCTCGACGTGTAATGCGTCGCCCTTTAGCAGTGCCGCCGTAGCCCTTCCAACTTTCTTTAGGGCGGTGACTTTCGGAGTTACGTTCCAGATATCCATCCAGTCGAAGTTGTCGCCGCCGTTTCCCACCTCTGTTCCCGCGCCGATAAATAAAACCTTGTTGGTGGATGAATGGCAAACGGCGATGCCAAGCTTACCGCTGCCCTTCTGTTTTACGAGAATCGCGAAGTCAGGCTTGCCATCTCCGTCGAAATCACCTCGTAGGTACGAGGGCTTCAAGTGCGAAGAGAACTCATACTGCCGATCTAGTCTCGTTGTTTTGAAGAGCTTGATCGCGGATTCCGGGATGTTCTCGGTTGAGCCTGAACTATTCTGCGAGCCTTTACCTACCGTGATGGAAAACAACAGTAGTGAAAGAATGATCGGCATAAACGCACTCGCCGAGAACTGCCTCGTGATTAACTTCCCTTTAGCGATCGTCGATCTATCTTACCTCGATCATTCTTCGGCAGTTCGTCTCTGAATTCAATCCACCGAGGATATTTGTAAGCCGCCAGCCTGCTCTTTACATACTCCTTCAACTCGGCTTCGAGCTCGACACTTGCCGCAAAACCGTCCGCGAGTACTATAAACGCTTTGGGCTTGATCAGTTTCTGTTCGTCGCCTGCTCCAATCACTGCGCATTCGCGAATAGCGTCGTGTTCCTGCAGACAGTTCTCGATCTCGGTAGGCGATACGAATATGCCGCCGACTTTCAGCATCTCGTCCGTGCGTCCGCAATACCAATAATAGCCCCGCTCGTCGACCCGGAATTGGTCCCCGGTCGTGCACCAGTCGCCGGCGAAAGTCTCTTTCGTTTGTTCGTGGGCGTTCCAGTAGCACAACGCCGCCGAGTCGCCTTTTATCCGCAGCGTCCCCATCTCGCCCGCAGACAACTCGTGACCGTTTGCATCGACAATGCTGGCCTGATAGCCGGGCACAAGTTTCCCCAGGCTGCCCGGGACTACATCGCCCGGATAGTTCGTTATGTAAATATGGAACATCTCAGCCGACCCAATGCCATCCAGTATTTCAATTCCGAATGTTTCCACCCAGCGCTGATACAACTCCGGCGGCAGAGCTTCACCCGCCGACACGCAGAACCGAAGCGAGGATAGGTCATACCGCTCGCGCGCGCCTTCCACGTGAAGCATCGAGTTGATCATAGTCGGAACGGTCGTAAGCATGGTCGGTTTGTGTTGCTGAATCATCTCGAACATGGTCTCGGCCGTTGAGCGCTCCGGGAACAGCGCGGTGGCTCCCCCTGCAGCGAACGGAAACAGCAGGTTAGTTCCGGTAGCGTAGCCGAAGAACAGCTTCGGCACCGAGAGCGTGATGTCGTCCCGGTTGATGCCGAGCACCTGTTTCGCGTAGCGCTCGGTGTTGTAAGGCAGGTCGTGGTGTAGATGAACCGCCGCCTTCGGATGTCCGGTAGAACCCGATGTGAATAGCCAGATGGCGATGTCGTCTCGCATAGTCGGGGCAGTCTCGAGTGTGTCCGCCGCTTCCATAGTGAGTCGGGCGTACGAGCGGATCGATGAGCGGCCTTCCAGGCCTTCAAGGCTGCCGGACATTTTCATTCCGACGACGATCGTGTGCGTGAGGTAACGTGATGTCGAAGCGGCCGGCGTGAATCGCTCCATCACCGACGCGTCAACCACTGCTACCTTTGCTCGTGTGTAGTCTAGATAGTACTCGTAATCTGCCGCCGGCAAGATCGTGTTGACCATCGTGATGACCGCGCCGATCTTGGCAATCCCGAACCAGGTCGCCACGAACTCGATCGAGTCGGGGAGGACGATCAGCACCCGGTCCTCCATTTCTACACCGAGCCGCAGCAGCGCGTTTCCCACCTCGTTGGCCATCTGCTGCACTTCAAGGTAGGTATACCGCTTGTCGCCGCAATAGACGGCAATCTTTTCGCCCAGACCTTCCTCGATGCGGTCATCAAGGAAGTACGTCGCCATATTGAATCGTTTGGGAAAGTTGGTGATCATCATTTACTCGAAAAAGGTGCGACGAGCTTCGTGCTGTCGAATCTTGTCTTCGTGCTGAAGCGTGAGACCAATGTCATCCAACCCTTTGAGCAGGCACTCGCGGCGAAACGGATCCACTTCAAAGCCAAACCTCATTCCCTCATCATCGGTGATCCACTGTCTTTGCAGATCAACCTTCAGCTCGTAGCCGGCGCCCGCAGCCGCGCGCTGGAATAACTGCTCGATTTCCGCTTCAGAGAGACGCACCGGCAGCATGCCGTTCTTGAAACAATTGTTGTAAAAGATGTCCGCAAACGAAGGCGCAATGATCGATCGGAAGCCGTAATCTAAGAGAGCCCACGGGGCATGCTCGCGAGATGACCCGCAGCCGAAATTTGCGCGAGCGAGGAGTATGGACGCGCCTTGAAAGCGAGGCTGATTGAGCTCGAAATCAGGTATTAGCGAGCCGTCGGGGTTAAATCGCCAGTCATAGAAAAGGAATTGCCCGAAGCCGCTGCGTTCGATTCGCTTCAGGAACTGCTTTGGGATTATCTGGTCGGTGTCGACGTTGACTCGATCAAGCGTCGCAACCAGACCGGTGTGTTTTGAGAATGGCCTCACAATCGGGTCCTAACTCCCGAACATTCCGTCCGTGACTACGAACATCCTGATCGTTGCGGGTTAATCCACCTCGTCCCAGTCGCGGACGTCCACGAAGTGTCCGGCTATCGCCGCTGCCGCTGCCATCGCCGGGCTTACCAGATGGGTCCGGCCTCCGCGGCCCTGACGGCCTTCGAAGTTGCGATTCGATGTTGACGCGCAGTGTTGGCCTGGCTGCAGGATGTCGGGATTCATACCGAGACACATACTGCAGCCGGATTCTCGCCAATCGAAACCGGCGCGTTTGAAAATCACGTCAAGCCCTTCAACTTCCGCCTCCCGCTTGATTCTCTGCGAACCGGGAACAACCATCGCGTGAAGCCCACGGGCCACCCGCTTCCCCTTGATTATGCTCGCGGCCGCGCGAAGGTCTTCGATGCGGGAGTTCGTGCAGGAACCAATAAACACGCGACTGAGTTCTATCTGTCTAATCGGAGTTCCCGGCTGCAGCTCCATATATTCGAGCGCGCGGCGAACGGCTTTGCGGGAGTTCTCGTCGGAGAATGACTCAGGATCGGGAACTGTTCCGGTTACATCGGTCACCATTCCAGGATTTGTACCCCAACTAACCTGCGGCGCTAGCGATGAAACGTCCATCGTAAGCTCGCGATCAAATGCCGCATCCGGATCGCTTGGCAAGGTCTTCCAGTATTCGACTGCGGCTTCGAACGCTTTTCCTTTCGGAGCGAATTCCCTACCTTCAAGATAAGCAAACGTCGTGTTGTCGGGAGCGATCATACCCGCTCGCGCCCCGGCTTCGATTGACATATTGCACACGGTCATTCGCTCTTCCATCGAGAATCCGGCAATCGTGTCCCCGGCATATTCGATCACGTGACCTGTGGCGCCGTCGGTGCCTATCGATCGAGTGATGTACAGGGCGACGTCTTTGGCGGTTACGGCCCGCGGCAGGACTCCGTCGATGCGAATCAAGAAGGTGTGAGCCTTTGATTGTTGCAAGCACTGGGTCGCCAGCACGTGTTCGACTTCGCTTGTGCCGATGCCGAATGCGAGCGCTCCAAACGCGCCGTGGGTCGAGGTGTGGCTGTCGCCACACACAATAGTCGTGCCCGGCTGGGTCAGCCCCAGCTCGGGTCCGATCACGTGAACGATCCCCTGATTCAGGCTATCGAGCCCATACAGCTTGATTTCGAAGTTCCGGCAGTTTCGCTCGAGCGTGTCGATCTGTGTTTTGGAAATCGGGTCGGCGATTGGAAGCGAGCGATTCGATGTCGGAACGTTGTGGTCCATCGTTGCGAAGGTCAGATCGGGCCGTCGAACCCTTCGGCCTGCCAATCTCAAACCCTCGAACGCCTGAGGCGAAGTGACCTCGTGAACCAGATGGCGATCAATGTAGAGAATTGCGGGCTTGTCGGGTTCTTGATGGACGACGTGGTTGTCCCAAATCTTTTCGAATAAGGTTCGCGGCATAACCGTCACGATGATCGATCAGTGGAAGCGCGCCGGAAGATACTACTCCAGGTCACTGGTCAGTGTCCAAAGCTCGCACCGCAGGGTACTGCGTCACCCCAATACGAGAGAGGGAACCGGAGCCTCGAGTGCCGCTTATCTAGATGGTTCAAGCCCCGAGGGCCATCAACGTTCGGCCTGGTACAAATATCTTCCTTTTTGCAGCGACGCCATTGACTCTGCGACCGTCAAAAAAGCGCGCGCCGCGTGCGACAGGCTGGCGTTTTTTCGATAGATCAGCCGCAGTTTGCGCTCGATGTGCAGGTCCTTCACAGGAATTCGAACAAGTTCGCCCGCCGCCACTTCAGCTTCGACGCAGATGCCCGGCACAAGCGCGACTCCCGTGCCTCGCGACACGAATAGTTTTATCGCCTCGATCGTCGGAAGCTCGACGTCCATGTTGAGGCTGGTCTTGTTTCGCTTGAAGGCTTCGACGACCTTTGCGCGATACGGCGACTGTACATTGTGAGCGACAAATGATTCGGCTCCCAGCCGGCGTATGGTGACCTGCTTTGCCAAGGCGAGCGGGTGACGCGGGTTCACCACAAACGCAAGCTCATCTCGATAGACGACGATCGATCGAAGCAAGGGTTCTTCCGGATTGAACGATAAGACACCGAGCTCCGCGCCGTGCCGGAGCACATCGGCGGGTATCTGACTGGCGAGCGATCGGTGAACGGTCACCTTGATCATCGGGTAGAGCTTCCGGAACTCCGCCAACGCCGGCAGCAGATAGAGGCAGGTGAATTCGTTTGCCGCAATCGCGAGCTTGCCTTTATGCATCTCGCGAAGCTCTCTCAGCGCGATGTGCGCTTCGCTGCGCAAGTTCATGAGTTTCTGCGCGTACTCTCGAAGCATCTGGCCGGCATCGGTAAGGGTCCCATCACGTGAAGAGCGGTCAAACAGCGACTCGCCAACCTCGCGTTCGAGCTTGCGGATCGCCTGGCTGACCGCCGGCTGTGTTCGATAGAGCTTTTCCGCGGCTCGCGAGAAGCTTCCCTCGCGCGCCACAGTTAAGAACACCTCGAGCTGGAACAGGTCCATTGCACCCCCGTTAATTGCGAAACTCAATAGTCCACGCCTTCAGACAGTGAAGTGCTTCGGACATTAGCAAAACTTGGTTCGATAAAGACCGCGCATTATAACATAAGCAAAAGCGAATGCTAACCCAAGAATTATAACTTTGACTTTGGCCGGCCCTTGCGCATAGTCTCGCTCCGACAGTGCAGCCCACTGAGCCGAGGACTACCTATGACGGATTCCAAGGTGATCATCTTTGACACCACTTTGAGAGATGGAGAGCAGTCTCCCGGTTGCAGCATGAACCTGGCTGAGAAACTGCGAATGGCCCGCCAGCTTGACCGGGTGGGTGTCGACGTAATCGAAGCCGGCTTCCCGATCGCATCCGACGGCGATTTCGAAGCGGTGAAGGCCATTGCACACGAGATCCGCCGGCCCCGCATCGCCGCTCTCGCGCGAGCCACCAGCGACGACATCCTGCGCGCCTGGGAGGCGGTGAGTGACGCTGCCCGGCCGCGTATCCATACCTTTCTGGCGACTTCAGACATTCACCTCGACTACAAGCTTCGGATCACTCGCGAAGAGGCGATCACCCGGGCGCGCGAGTGTGTAGAGCTCGCGCGCTCGCTCTGCGATGACGTCGAGTTTTCTCCGGAAGACGCCACCCGGACAGATCTCGATTTTCTCTGCGCCGTTGTCGAAGCAGTAATAGTTGCCGGCGCTACAACCATTAACATTCCTGACACCGTCGGCTACACGATGCCTCGGGAGTTCACTCGCATAATCGAGACTATTCGCAGAGTTCGCGGCGCCGAGCGAGCTACGATCTCGGTTCACTGCCACAACGACCTGGGGTTGGCGGTGGCAAACTCGATCGCGGCGATCGAAGCCGGCGCCCGGCAGGTCGAGTGCACGATAAACGGAATTGGCGAACGCGCGGGCAATGCATCGCTCGAGGAAATCGTGATGGCGCTTCGGGTTCGCAACGATCTCTTGCCCTTCCGCACATCGATCGACACCCGCGAGCTGTACCCTGCGAGTCAGTTGCTCACCGAATTGACCGGCGCGGCGGTTCAGGCGAACAAGGCGATCGTCGGCCGCAACGCTTTCGCGCACGAGGCCGGCATTCATCAGGACGGCGTCATAAAGAACCGGTTGACTTATGAAATCATGACGCCGCAGTCAGTTGGCGTTCCCGACAGTAAGCTGGTTTTGGGTAAACACTCGGGCCGGCACGCGCTCGGACTGAGGTGCGAACAGTTAGGGTATCAATTTGAGCGGCGCGATCTGGATAAGGTGTATCGGCGCTTCATCGCGCTCGCCGACGAGATCAAAGTCGTCGAGGACCATCATCTCATCCGAATTATCGGGAGTGAGATGAAGGAAGCCACTGCCGCCTAAAATGATGGGATAAGGCACGGGCTAGCTCAAGTCTCATCGCCTGTGAGCGGAGTGGTAATAGGCCAGCCCTCAAATAAGAGCGCCGGGGGCTGGCCCGTTTTTCTGTTGAGAGAAGAAAGAGGAACCGTCATGACCTTGTATCGCTGGGATTCAGTAAGGCGAAAGTTTACTCCAACCTCTGTTCAGAACGACGCGCCTTCCGGCGAGCTAGTGTCGAAGCGAATGCGAGTCAGGAAGGGACAGCGCGTTCGAGCCGAGGTAGCCACCGGAGAACTCTTCATCCGAATGATCGAAGGCGCCTGGCGGATGAAGATTGCCGACAGCCAGTTGACTGTTCATCGCAACGAAGGGGTGATCATCCCATCAGGGTTTAGCCACTCTGCTGAAGCCATCGAAGATAGCTTCGCGATTCAGATAGCCGACGAGCACGACCATCGCACGGACGAATCATTGTGGGCCGTTTGAAGTTTCGTAGTCGCTTGCCGGGGCGCTCCTCGGCCAATCTTCGATCTCTCAAGCGGAGGCCAATCGTTGGCTCGCCATAGGATTGACTTAAGGATTCCCACCGCGCAAGCTAACCGCCATGAAAATGAGAATAGTGGTTCTGCCGGGCGACGGGATCGGTCCCGAAGTTACCGCTGAAGCGGTTCGTGTGCTCGAATCGGTGACCAGGGCGTTCGCGCACGAAATAGAATTCAGCTACAAAGCCGCCGGCGGGTCAGCAATTCGCGAGTTCAACGATCCACTTCCTGGTGACACTCTCGATGAATGCATAGCATCGGACGCGGTTCTCCTGGGTGCCGTGGGTGACCCCTCATTCGACAACTATCCAACCAACCTACGCCCGGAGGCTGGTTTGCTGAGGCTGCGTCGCGGACTTGGGGCATTTGCGAATCTGCGGCCGGCGCGTCTGTTCCCGGCGCTTGGCGAAGCCTCGCCCTTGAGGGCTGAAGTGATCAAGAGCACAGACCTAATTATCGTGCGGGAGTTGCTGGGCGGCCTGTACTTCGGTGAACCACGCTACTTTAAGGATGCGGGCGATCCGCGCGAGGCCATCAACACGATGCGCTACACCGAGCCGGAGATCGAAAGGATAGCGCGCGTGGCATTCGAGCTCGCCCGGGTGAGGCGGCGCAAAGTGACCTCTGTTGATAAAGCTAATGTGCTTGAAACCTCGCTCCTATGGCGGGAGACCGTAGCACGCGTCGGCGGGGATTATCCCGACGTGACGCTCGAACATCAGTACGTTGACTCTTGTGCGATGGCTCTTGTTGCAAGGCCTGCGAGCTTTGACGTGATGCTGACCGAGAACATGTTCGGCGATATTCTCTCGGATGAAGCCGGAGCGGTCGTCGGCTCGCTTGGTCTCCTGGCATCGGCAAGCATCGGCGGCCGGGTGGGGTTGTATGAGCCAGTGCACGGTTCCGCGCCAGACATCGCGGGTCGCGGTGTCGCCAATCCGCTCGGCGCGATTCTTTCTGCCGCGATGATGTTGCGATACTCGTTTAAACTTGAAAGGGAAGCGGCAACTATCGAAGAGGCGGTCGAGAAGGCATTGGAAGCGGGCCATCGCACTCAGGATCTTGTCCAGAGGGGTCAGCGGTTCGTGACCACTGAAGAAATGGGTAGACACGTGCTTGGCAATGTTGAGCGAGCAATTCTAGGAGGTTGCCGCTGAACCATAGCTCCACCATAGAGGCTTGGCCGTTTTTGATGGCTGGGCGCACTTGCTCCGGGCTTCACGATGTCGCCCGCGACGGGCTTGTATTTGCTGACACGCGTTGGCTGACGACATTGAAGCTTCGGCCCGGCTACGCTAGCATTCTCTTCTTCAGATCAACACAATCAATTGAGGGAGGCCGCCAGCTTGAGTAATGCAAACGTCATCGCACAAACCCGAGAGATCGCGGGCAAAGTAATATCCCCGGCCGCTGGTGAGAATGACCGGCAGGGCGATTGGCCCGCTTCGTCGATAAAAGCACTTGCCGATGCGGGCCTGCTTGGATTGACAGTTAGCAAAGAGCAGGGCGGGTTGGGCGCCGGTCCATCAGATTTCGTCGAGGTGGTCGAAGAACTGGCGGCGGCCTGTGCTTCGACTGCAATGATCTTCGTCATGCACGTTTGCGCTACTGAAGTCATCAAGCAATCATCGTTACCCCAGCGCGATTCGGTGCTCTCGGACATCGCTAACGGGAAGCACTTGACCACACTCGCCTTCAGCGAAAAAGGCTCCAGGAGCCATTTCTGGGCGCCCGTCAGCCAGGCCGCGGAAGCCAATGGCTTCCATATGCTGAACTGCGAGAAGTCTTATGTCACCAGCGCCGGCCACGCCCGCAGCTATGTTGTTTCGACCCGCGCCGTGGGCGCGACGGAAATGACCGCGACGAGTCTCTATTATGTCGAAGATGGTACTGAGGGCTTCGGGGTCGCAGGGGCGTGGAACGGGCTAGGTATGCGGGCCAACGCAAGCGCGCCGATGAAACTCGAGGAATCGCGAGTCTCGACTGGCGCACTTCTCAGCCCGAGCGGAGGCGGATTCAACGTGATGATGTCGGTTGCCCTTCCGTGGTTCCAACTTGGGAGTTCGGCAGTCGCGAACGGTATCTCAAGAAGTGCGCTCGAAGCGGCGGCGGGTCACTTGAATGCCACGCGACTCGAGCACCTCGGAGTTACGCTTGCCTCGCAGCCTGAATCGCGAGCCCGGCTGGCGAGCGCCCGCATCGCGCTTGATGCGTCGCGCGCGCTGACTGCGCAGGCTGCGCATTCGGTTGAGAATCCGGACGACACGACGATGCTCCGAGTGTTGGAGGTAAAGGCTTGCGCGACCGAGACCGCGCTCCAGGTTACCGACAAGGCAATGCGTCTTTGCGGCGGAGCTGCCTTTAGCCGCCAGCTTCCGATCGAGCGGAATTTCAGAGATGCTCGCGCGGGTTCGGTTATGGCGCCGACGACCGATTCGCTGTACGACTTTATCGGTAAAGCGCTGCTTGGGTTACCGCTCTTTTGACAGCGTGGCCGTACCGTAGACTGTCCAGTCTGCGGTCTCCTGTTTTGTGCAGGAACAAATCAGTGAATCGGCCGCAGAATGGACAGTCTACGGTACGCTTTCTGGGAAGACTATGACGAAGCCAATATTGATGGGCGCCGTTGCCTATGATCCAAAAGTCGTCCCCATCTGGGACGGCATTCGCGATTACATGAAAGAATCCGGGCCGGGAATGGACTATGTGCTGTTCTCGAACTACGAAGCCCAGGTTGACGCGCTGATCAACGGCTTCATAGACGTGGCCTGGAATACAAACCTCGCCTACGTACGCACGCACCGTCAAACGGGCGGCCGCTGCCGAGCGCTTGCAATGCGAGACACGGACGTCGATTACTCGTCGGTCATCGTAGTCAGGACAGATGCGGGGATCGATTCAATCGGCGACTTGCGCGGACAAACGCTAGCGCTTGGCAGCCGCGACTCGGGTCACGCAGCGATCCTACCGCTCTATTTTCTCAAACGCGAAAACATCGACCCGCAAAGGGATCTGAAGCTGCTGCGCTTCGATCTGGACGTGGGCAAGCACGGAGATACCGGCGCAAGCGAATCGGCTGTCTTGAAGGCGGTCGCCGCGGGACAAGCGGAAACCGGAGCGGTCGGCGATCCTTTTTGGGCGAAGGCACTTGAAGATCGCGCGATCGACGGCGACAAGGTGAGGTTATTGTGGAGCACGCCCACCTATCATCATTGCAACTTCACCGTGCTCGACTCGATGGATGAGAGGCGCACCGCGCCCTGGGTCGAGGCGCTGATGCGGATGGATTACAACAATCCGAAGCATCGCTCTCTTCTTGATATGGAAGGTTTAAAGCGATGGCTGCCGGCGCGCACCGAAGGCTACGCGAGCTTGTTTGAAGCAGTAGAAGAGCAGGGCATCGAGTAGTGACTCGTCTCCACACAACCCTAAAAATCAGAGCGCATTACGACGGCGAAGACCTGGGTGCAGCCGAAGGACTGATCGTAGCAGTCGCGCGGTTGCTCGATCCGCTATCCGAGGGCGAAGCGCTCGTGCTTACAACCGAGAATCCCTCGGTCTCCGATGATCTAAGAATATGGTGCCGGCGGGCGGGACATCGATTTGCCGGCGCAACAAATGAAAACGGGAGATCGCGAGTAGTCATCGAGCGAGGCAACGTCCGTCGCACCCTGGCCGATCCGCCGGAGTGGGGCATCCGAATGGGTCGCCGCGGAGCTACGGTCGATATGCGCGACTGGCTGGTCGGCCGGCAAGCGGAGATAGGCGAGATAGCACCCGCCGGTGGCTCGCTTGCACCGCGCGGCGCATCGCTCGAGGAAGGCGCGCCCCTAATCGACTTCTCAATTTGTAAGCGATCCGACATTTGGGCAGACGTGATTTCCGAGTTATACGAGCAAGCGGCTTCGAGTCAGTGGACCGGCGCGCGCGACATTCCGTGGCAACAGCTTGCCACGATTGATGATGAAGTGGAGCGGGCGGTATGTCAGATAATGACCTTTCTTGCCGAGAACGAATACGCCGCATTGTACGTGCCCGCGCGTTTCATCGGACAGATTCATCCGCACTACACCGAAGCGGCTTTGTTTTTGTCCACCGTTATCGTCGATGAAGCCCGTCACATAGAAGTGTTCACCAAACGGGCGCTCGCAAACGGAGGCGGGTTGGGCGTTGCTTCGGCGTCCACCCAGCTTTCATTGGCGTCGCTGCTCGAGCCGAAGGATTTCTCGATCGCTTCGTTCCTGTTGAGCGTGCTTGGCGAAGGAACGTTCCTCGACCTGCTCGCATTCCTCGAAGAGCACGCGCCCGAACAGGCGACCCGCGAAATCTGCAGACGAGCGCGACAGGACGAAGCGCGTCACGTGCGCTTTGGGATCGCTCACACGAAGTACTCCGTTGAAGCGGACCCTAACGCGACCCGCAGACTCGCCTCTGCAGTCGAGACACGAGCGGAATTCCTCAAGTCGGTCAGCGGGGCCGGCGCGTTGATAGAAGAATCGCTGATCATCTATTCAGGGGGCGGGATGAGCCCTTCATCTCTTCGGGAAGGGACGAGACGCGTGGCACGGCTGTATGACACGATGCACGCGAATCGAGTGAAACGGCTGATTGCCGCAGGATTTAATACCGAACGGGCGGAACACATGTCTCGGCTGCATACCCCGAATTTCATGTGAAGGGTCCATTTTCCATTTGTGACTACTCAAGCAAAGTGGGCGTCGTCGGCCGCAAAGGGTACGGAATGAAAAATGACAAATGACAAATGGAAAATGACGAATGGAAAATTATAGAAAATGAAAATTGAGAATAAGAAAGAAATACAAATCTGCAAACCGATACATCTCAGCTGCCTGTCCGCCTTCCGTAAAGCTCCGTCAGCTTCCCCAGCCTGTCGCTAAGCTTCCTTGTCAACGCAGCCGGTTTGAACCGCCATTGCCAGTTGCCTTGCTGGCTCGCGGGCAGGTTCATGCGAGCGCGTGAGCCCAGCCCAAGTATGTCCTGCAGCGGCACTACCGCGGTATTAGCTACAGAAGCCCACGCGGCGCGAATCAAGTCCCAATGAATCTCGCTTCCGTTTGAGTCCACGTACTGGAGACAATATGCGCGCTCCCGTTGTATTTCATCGAAGCTTCGAGTCGAGCCTCTTCCGGCTCTGCTCTTGAACCATCCCACCGTTGTGTCGTTGTCGTGAGTCCCCGTATACACAACACAGTTCCGAATATAGTTGTGCGGCAAATCGATCGTCTTGCTGTCCCCTCTGAATGCGAATTGTAAAACGCGCATTCCTGGAAAGCCGAAGTCATCGCGCAGCGCTTCCACGTCGGGAGTAATCACACCAAGATCTTCGGCAATGATCGGCAACTCGCCAAACACGTTCCTGAGAGTGGTGAACAGTTCACGTC
Source organism: Blastocatellia bacterium (assembly GCA_049273835.1). Lineage (GTDB taxonomy): Bacteria > Acidobacteriota > Blastocatellia > UBA7656 > UBA7656 > Onstottus_A. The sequence goes on from JBASRM010000439.1 coordinate 15,874, forward strand.
CGGGAACCTCGACCCACCGCCCTCGTTCGGCGGTCTCGTCGCCGGCCGGAACCTCCCAGCAAGCTGCGAATCCTCGGAAGTGATCGATCCGCAATATGTCGACCGTCTGCAGCGTCGCCCGCAAGCGATCGATCCACCATCGAAACCCGGTCGCCCGCATCGCGTCCCAATCATAGATGGGGTTGCCCCAAAGCTGCCCCGTCTTACTGAAGTAATCGGGCGGAACTCCGGCAACCACTCGAGGACGCCGCTGGTGGTCCAGCTTGAACAACGCGGGATTTGTCCATACGTCCGCGGAATCACCCGCTACAAATATCGGAGCATCGCCGATGATGTTCACGTTCCTCGCTCGGCAATACTCTTTGAGTGCCGCCCATTGCGCGAAGAACAGGAACTGAAAAAACTTCTCAGCTTCTATCTTGTCGCGCAACGCCTCACGTGCCGAAGCAAGCGCGCTTGCGTCGCGTGTTGCGAATCGGGGCTCCCAACGCGTCCACTCGACTCCGCCATGAGCATCCTTCAAGGCTCGAAAGAGCGCATAATCCGCAAGCCAGTAGTCGGCCTTTCCGCAGAAGTCGACAAAGCCCTCGTTCAATTCGGTGGGCGTCCTGCGTTTGAAATTATCAAACGCTTTTTCGAGCAGCGCCTTCTTGTAGTCGATGACTCCGCCGAAGTCTACTCTCGCCGAAGGAAATCGAGGCACGTCGCTGACGTCTGCATTTGACAGCACTCCGGCCTGTAGCAGCCGCTGGGGACTGATCAGAAGCGTGTTGCCGGCGAACGCCGAGAAACATTGGTAAGGTGAATCGCCGTAGCCAGTCGGCCCCAGTGGTAACACTTGCCATAGACCCTGACCGGTGGCCGCAAGAAAATCTACAAAAGCATAGGCTTCGTCGCCGAGGTCGCCGATGCCGAAGCGTCCCGGCAATGATGTCGGGTGTAAGAGAATGCCGCTCGATCTTGAAAAGCTCAATTCGACTCCAATCTCTTTTGAACCTGTATGGGCGCTCCTCCGCGGGCGCACCTCGTCGATATAGAATCGGAATTGTGTAAGAGGCGGCGCCCGCGGAGGGACGCCCGCACCGGATCAACGAGAATCGTTTTCATAAAAGCGTGTTGACCGACAATAGAGGCCGGATAGATACCACATCCGCTCTTCTTCCTCAATGCACCGTCTCGACCTGGAACGGACGCGTTGACAACCGCTCGCCCAACAAACTAGATTTGAGCGAACGATGAAAGCGCTTTTCAGTACTATCCTGTTAACCGTTCTGATGATCGGAGCCTACGCGCAGTCGGGGCAATCGCCGCTCGTCCCGCCAAAGCTTCCTCCGCCTGCCGCGCCCGGAACTGTCACCAAGCTGAAGCCGGGAGACAAGGCTCCGGATTTCGCACTCCCAAACGGAGATGGAAAGCTCGTAATCCTATCGGAGTACACACAGCGCTCGCCGGTAGTGCTGGTGTTCTACCGGGGTTTCTGGTGAGGCGCTTGCACGCAGCAGCTCACCAGGTTGGCTGAGGACTACGAAAAGATCAAACAGGCGGGGGCGGATTTGATAGCAGTCAGCGTCGACGATCAATCGTTCGCCTGGTCGATGGCCCAAACCACCGGCGCCAGATTTCAGATACTATCCGACAGCGACAAGAAGACCATCATTTCGTACGGCATACTCAACGCGGCCGAGCACGACGGCATAGCTCATCCTGCGATTTTCGTTCTCGACAAAGAGGGAAAGATTCGTTACATGCACATCGGGAAGGACGCTCAAGACCGCCCGCCAGATGAGACGATCCTCCAGGAAGTAAAAAAGCTGACCGGTGGCGGCAAGTAGAGCCGCATCAAATCTGCGTAATCAATTGCCTCAATACATAAGGCAATATCCCGCCGTGACGGTAGTAATCAACCTCGATCGGAGTGTCGATGCGAAGTGTCACCGGCACCAACTCACTCTCGCCGTTGGCCCGATGGATTGTGAGCGTCAAATCCTGGCGAGGTGTGATCCCCGTTTCAAAACCGGTGAGTTCAAAGGTCTCACTGCCATTGAGCTTCAACGACTGTGCGTTTGTGCCGTCATTGAACTGACACGGTAACACGCCCATGCCTACTAGATTGCTGCGATGTATCCTCTCGAAGCTTTGAGCGATCACCGCACGGACTCCGAGCAAGCGCGTACCCTTTGCTGCCCAATCGCGGGAGCTTCCTGTTCCGTATTCCTGACCCGCGAAGACCATCAGCGAAACGCCTTCGGCCTGATACTTCATAGCCGCGTCGTAGATGCTCATTCGTTCGCCGTCGGGTTGATGGACGGTCACTCCGCCTTCGACGCCGGGCACCATCAGGTTCTTGATTCGCACGTTGGCAAAAGTCCCGCGGGTCATCACACGATCGTTTCCGCGGCGCGCGCCATAGCTGTTGAAGTCCTCAATCGCCACGCCCTTCTGTTGGAGGTAGAGCCCGGCGGGTGAAGTCGGCTTTATCGCGCCGGCAGGCGAAATGTGATCGGTTGTGACTGAATCGCCAAAAATCGCAAGCGCTCGGGCACTCCTGATTGCGCTCACCCCCTCGGGTTCCATCGAGAATCCTTCGAAATAAGGCGGCTCCTGGATATAGGTTGATTCCTGGTCCCACTCGTACAAGTCGCCGGCGATGGATGGAATATCATTCCACAGCGGATTGCCTTCGACAAAGTTGCTGTAGCGCCGCCGGTAAGTCTCGGGGTCGAAGGCCGTCTGAAGATGCGCGCGCACTTCTTTGGCGCGAGGCCAGATATCCCGCAGAAAAACATCCTCGCCGTCTTTTCCCTTGCCCAATGGTTCTTCGGCGAGGTTGATATCGACGCGGCCTGCAAGCGCGAAGGCCACGACCAGAGGCGGGCTCATGAGGAAGTTAGCTTTAACGCTCTGATGTACCCGGGCTTCGAAGTTACGATTGCCGCTCAGCACGCTCGCGCCGACGAGGTCGTTCTGGCTGATCACTTCTTCGATGCCGGGATCAAGTGGCCCGGAGTTGCCGATGCAGGTTGTGCAACCGTAGCCCACCAGGTTAAAGCCTAACTTGTCCAGATACCGCTGAAGCCCGGCCTTTTCGAGATAGTCGGTGACTACACGAGAGCCCGGTGCCAGCGAAGTTTTGACGGCCGGACGAACCGTCAAACCCTTCTCGACCGCCTTTTTAGCCACCAGCCCGGCCGCCAGCATTACGCTCGGGTTCGAGGTGTTGGTGCAGGACGTGATTGCAGCGATCAGCACGTCGCCGTGTCTCAGATCGATCTTGCCGCTGAAAGCGACGTTTCCTATCTCCTCGATCCGGTCCGGCGTGGGCCGGTTATTCATCATCTCGGTTTCGCTGAGCACGCTTGTGTCCTTGGCGGTGGTTGTATCGAAGATCGGGACCGGTGCGCTCTCTGATTTTTGTTCTCCGCCGCCCGCCATCGGTCCAATTTGCCGCGCACCGATAGTCGCGGAAAAATGCTTTTCAATCTCGTCCTTTGATTTGTTGTAGCCGTTCTCGCCGATGGGCTTCTGCAGCAACTCGACGAACTTGCGCTTGAGTTCCGGCAGTGCGATTCGATCCTGCGGCCGCTTGGGTCCGGCAACGCTCGGCTCGACCGACGACAGCTCGAGCTCGAGCAAAGTGCTGTACTGGCATTCGTCCTTTTCCGGAATTCCGAACATTCCCTGCGCGGTGAAGTAGTTTCGGATCAGATCGACCTGTTCGTCTGAGCGGCCGGTCGCTTTGTAGTAGCCGCAAGTCTGTTCGTCGATCGGGAAGAAACCCATGGTCGCGCCGTACTCAGGCGACATGTTGGCGATCGTTGCGCGATCGGTGACAGACAAACTGGCCGCGCCCTCGCCGTGATACTCCACGAACTTGCCAACGACCCGGGCCTTTCGAAGCATTTCGGTGACGGTCAACACCAGATCGGTCGCGGTCACGCCTTCCCGCAAGCTGCCTGACATATGCACGCCCACGACGTCGGGTGTCAAAAGATACACTGGCTGTCCGAGCATTCCGGCTTCGGCTTCGATTCCGCCCACGCCCCATCCGACCACACCCAAACCGTTGATCATGGTGGTGTGCGAATCAGTCCCAACAAGAGTGTCGGGATAATAGACGGCTTCTTTCTCCTGAACACCTTTGGCTAGATATTCGAGATTGACTTGATGACAAATTCCGATCCCCGGGGGCACGACATTGAAGCCGTCAAACGCTTGCATGCCCCATTTTAGAAACTGATAACGGGCGCGATTGCGTTTGAACTCCATACCCATATTCAAGCGCAGCGCCGCGGGCAGGCTTGCAAAATCAACTTGAACCGAATGGTCAATCACCAGGTCGACCGGTACGAGCGGCTCTATGATCTGTGGTCGTTTGTTCATTCGAGCGGCGGCCGAACGCATCGCGGCCAGATCTACAAGCAGCGGCACGCCGGTGAAGTCTTGCAGCAAGATTCGCGCGACGACAAATGGGATTTCTTCGGTGCGCAGATGGCTTGGTTCCCAGTTCGCGAGCCTGCGCACGTTCTCCTCGGTGATTCGGTTGCCGTCGTAATTGCGCAAGACCGATTCGAGAACTATGCGAATGCTGACGGGAAGTTTTGAGATTGGGCCGATGCCCTGACGTTCGAGTTCAGGCAAGGAGTAGAGCTTTCCGGTCAGATTGCCCTTGATGTTGAAGCTTTGTAGTGAGTTGAAGAGATTGTGTGCCATAGGCTTTCAACCTTCGTGTTCTGTTGCGCGGGAGAAGCGCGCGCACGCCGCTCGTTACATGCCGATTCAACGGGTGCGTGCGATGATAGTGAAATTCAGTTTAAAAGCCGCATAGTTAATCGTCAAGCATAGGTCAAAATCAAACCCCATCGGTCAGTAATGAATGTAGCACTCTTTTCTTTCGATCTTTTTCGTTCTGAGCGGCGAAGAAACGAATGAACTTGTCACTACGAGAAAAACGAAGAAACGAATGAAATCCTACGAGAAAACGAAGAAACGAATAAATTCGTTACTACGAAAGGTCGCCGGACAAGCATCCCTAGCTATCGTCCCGATTCACTTTGATATTAGTGATGCCCGACTCATCGTGTCCGATGCTAAGCGAGCCCGAACGCAAGCGGATGTCGTGTTGCGAGAAGGGTATTTCGATTTTGTAATCGCGGAATATACGCTCTATCGCGAAGTGCACCGCGCTGCGAATCTGGGGATGCCTGTGGGGTGCGTCAATCCAGACTCGTATCTCAAAGTCGAGCGATGAGTCACGAAATGCGGCGAAATGGACTCGCGGCGCGGGCGATGTTAACACTTCCTTCACCGAAGCCGCAGCCTCGAGCAAAGCTGCGGACACCTTTTCGAGATCGCTTCCATACGCGACGCCGACCGGGATGTTAAGCCGCACGTTGGTGCCCCTGGAGTAGTTGACCAGCTTGTTTTGAACCAGCTTCGAATTTGGGATTATCACCGTCATGTTTTCGTTGGTCACGATTATCGTTGACCTCAGGCTGAGTTTTTCGACCTGGCCCTCTATGCCGTCGTCGAGCCTGACGCGGTCGCCTACTCGAACCGGTCTTTCAAACAACAAGATAAACCCTGAGGCAATATCCGCGGCGATGTACTGAAGCCCAAAGCCTATGCCGACTGAAAGGAAACCTACTATGACTGCCACGCTTGTCAGATCTATGCTGAAACCCACCTTTACCGCGTACAACACCCCCAGCGTGATGACCAGATAGTGGACCAGTCTGAGCAAAGTGTATTGGAGCCCGGGGTCGAGGTGGAACTTCGGCAGGACGCGCTTCTGCAAGAGACTCCGTGCGTAACGTGATATGAGCGCAGAGATGCATATCACCACGACGAGCAGAATGAGACTTACGATCGAAAGACTGAATCCCTTCTGCTCGATGAACGGGGTGTTGAGATACCGGATAATTCGTTCGAACAGGGTTTCTCCCACTGACGGAACCGAAGCCTGATCTTGAAGAATCAATTCTCGAGTCTCCTGACTGGATGCTGACCGCCGTAGTCTTCTGCCGGTCGCAAACCCAGGTAACGAGGGGAGGGAATCTCAATCGAGCTCGCCAACCTCGGTAGCGGCGATGAAATTATATAGCACTAGCCCTCACCGGTCCCAATCAGAGAAAACTGAAGCTTCATTAATCCAACTACAGTTGCAGGAACTCAAACATTTGACGAGGAGTAGCGCCCTTGCCCATGGAGAAACGAAACCATCACGCGAGTTGGGGATTCCCCGAAGTTTTGACACAATCTACGTTAACCGCTTTGTGGCCGGTTTGATATAATGACGGCGTTTCAAAAAGCGCTTCGTCGTGGTTGGGAAGGAAAGATGGAGGAGCCGAGGATGGATAGCAAATCGCAGACGCGCGAACAAAAGAAAGCACAATTTTCAGAGGCCCCGCCAGGCAAGGGAAAGACGACCGTGATTCTTGTGGTGATCGCCGTTGTTCTGGCGGGCGTTGGAGTATTCCTGGTAATGAATGCTTCAAGCGAGAATCCCGCCGCTACCGCAGTAGCAACCAGCCCGAGTCCCAATCCCTCGGATGCTCGGGATGTAAAAATATCGCTTGCGGATTTGAGCGGTACAGCGAAATTCTTTGACTACCGGCTCTCCGATGACAAACCGATAAGATTCTTTGTGGTCCGTAGCTCTGACGGCGTCTATCGCGCCGCGCTCGATGCCTGCGATACCTGCTATCACGCGAAGAAGGGATACCATCAGGAAGGCGACGATATGATCTGTAACAATTGCGGGCTCCACTTTCATTCGTCGCAGATAAATGAAGTTCATGGCGGGTGCAATCCAGTCGGGCTTCCGCGAACGATCGAGGGAAATCAACTGGTGATCAAGGCGAGCGAGCTCGAAAGTCGCGGGCGATACTTTTAAGAACTTATGCGCATAAGCACAATCGCGTTGGCAAATCTCAAACGCCGCAAAGGTAAAGCCGTTTTCCTGACAATGGGCATAGCGATCGGGATAGGCACCGCGGTAGCTCTGTTGAGCTTGAGCACTTCCATAAAAGAGGAGATAGGCTCTCAGCTTGATCGCTTTGGCGCAAACATCCTCGTCGTGCCTCAGTCAAACAGTCTTTCGCTGGACTACGGCGGCGTCTCGGTGTCGAGCGTTTCGTTTGACGTCAAGCAACTCAGGAATGAGGACTCCAAAAGCGTTCTGGATATCCCCTATCGGAATCGTATCAGCAACGTCTCTCCGAAACTGCTGGGAGCAGTCGGCGTCAATGGCCGCGAGGTGCTTCTTGCGGGCGTTGACTTCGACAGTGAGCTGACCTTGAAGCGGTGGTGGCACATTGCCGGACGCAAACCCACAGACGAACGGGAGCTGCTGGTTGGCTACGAAGCCGCGCGCGCTCTCTCGCTGATCGAGCCGTCTTCGAGCCCTAACCAGACGCGCGTTGAACACGGGGGGTCGCACGAGAGCGCCGAAGACCAGTTTCAATTCAAAATCGTCCGCGACCGAATAAGAATCGCGGACCAGGATCATTTAGTGGCTGGAGTCATCGCCCAGACTGGCGGCCGCGAAGACCAAATGATTTTTGGCTCGCTGGCTCACGTACAGACGCTTTTAAACAAGCCGGATCAGTTGAGCCTGATCGAAGTGAGCGCACTATGCAAGGATTGCCCGATCGAAGACATCGTCGCTCAGATAAGCGAGCGGGTTCCACACGCGAAGGTTGCAGCGATTCAGCAATCGGTTCGCGCGCGGTCTGAAACCGTGGAACGTCTGACTCGTTTCTCGGCGGTGGTGGCGGCGGTCGTACTGGCAATCGGGGGGTTGATGATCTTTACCACAATGATGGGGTCTGTCATCGAGAGAACCAAAGAGATCGGCGTGCTGCGAGCTATCGGGTTTCGAAAGACGCACATCATCAAGGGATTGATGATCGAGGTTGCGCTAATAAGCGTGTTAGGTAGCGTGTTGGGTTGGGGCGCCGGAATGCTGGCGAGCTGGCTGGCGCTTCCTTATTTCGCCGAGAGCCGCGTCGCGTTCGAGTTTCAGCCGGTGCTTGCAATCGTAGCGGTCGCCGCCGGGTTGGTCATCGGCACAATCAGCAGCTTCTACCCGATAGTTCGAGCATCGCGGCTCGACCCCTCAGAATCGGTGCGATATGTGTGACCTTCGCGACTTTGCGAGCCTTTGCGCCTCAGCGCGAAACATACGAAACCCCCGTCGATGACTTTCATAACAATCGACAAGGTCACCAAGGTGTACGAAGCGAATGGAGACTCGGCCGGGGTGCGAGTGCTTTCGGACATCACCGCTGAGATTGCCGAAGGTGAGTTCGTCTGTTTGATGGGTCCCTCGGGCTCGGGCAAGAGCACGCTGCTGACCATAGTCGGTGCGATGAACCATCCGACTGAAGGACGCGTCCTTATCGACGGCATCGACGTCTACGAGCTGCCCGACGAGCGGCGCGCGGACTTTCGTCGAGAGTATCTCGGGTTCGTTTTTCAGCAGCACCACCTTATGCCTTATTTGAACACCCTCGAGAACACGATGCTTCCTCTGGCGACGATCAACCTGAGCGCGAAAGCTAAACGCGATCGTGCGATGAACGTGCTCGAAAAAGTTGGGTTGGGGAATAAGGGTTTGCGCTTACCGAATCAGCTTTCAGGCGGCGAACAGGGAAGGCTGGCAATCGCTCGGGCGTTAGTCAACGAGCCTCCGCTGATCCTGGCGGATGAACCTACCGGATCGCTTGATACCAAGACCGGCCGCGAAGTAATGGAAGTTTTTTTGACGCTCAACGCACAGGGGCAGACTGTTTTTATGGTGACGCACAATCCTGAGAATTCAGCGTTGGCACATCGGATAATCGAGATAGTGGATGGGCGAATCGCTTGAGGTGGAAGGTTGGGGGTGCAGGTCACAACGGCGGATCGAATCTGCCGTCTGCCGCCGTCCATCCGCCGTCTACAAACAGCACCGAACCGGTGACGTAACTCGAGGCGTCCGACGCCAGGTACACCACCGGCCCGATCATTTCATCCGCCCTGGCCCACCGGCCTAATACGCTCTTCGCTGCATAAGCAGCGTACCAGCCGGGCCGCTCTTTGATGGGTTGGGTCAGCGGCGTTTCCACAACCCCCGGAGCGATCGCATTCACTCGCACGCCGGCCTGGCCTAGCTCAGCCGCCAGCGAGCGAACCATCTGTACGATCCCGGCTTTTGTCGCCGCGTAAACGCCCTGTCCAGGTTCGACTACCTGTGAGCGAATCGACGAGAAAGCGATGATGCTTCCGCTGCCGCGTTCTGACATCACTCGCCCGGCCTCACGCAAGACTCGAAAGGTGCCTTTCAAGTTCAGCTCGATTACCCGGTCGAAGTCCGCGTCCTCATAAACGGTGATGGGTTTGCGCACGTTTGCGCCCGGCGTCGTGACTACGATATCGAGGCGTTGGTGCTCATTGGTTACAGCTCTGAACAGTGCGGCGACGCTCTCGGTAAGAGTGACATCAACTCGCAGCGCTGCTGATTTGGGAGGGATCGCGCTCGCGGTTTTCTCGGCCGCTTCTAGTTGCAGGTCGGCACAAACAACGAAGGCGCCTTGGGCCGCCAGACCGATCGCTGCGGATTGCCCGATGCCGGAACCCGCGCCGATGACCAGCGCTACGCGGTCGTCCAGTCGGAAGAGTGTGTCGTAGTCCATGATTCCTTTTCCAGATACGTTTCGGCGCGCTGAAGTTTCGGCCTGTGCGGGAGTGGCTCCGTGCACGGCCCTCGATTCCTCAATTGCGAAGCTTCTTCCTGAGAGCATTGACACTGAACATCACCACCGCCCCCGCGGCTATGCCCAGAACCAAAGACGGTACACCGAAAACCCCTCGGCCCTGCGAAGCGACTTCAAGCGCGAACGTCACCGCGACTGAGACCAGCATCGACGCAACCGCGGCACGCGCGCCGATGTTCTTTGTGTACAACCCAATTATCAACGGAAGCGTCAGCGCAGCGCCGAGCAGCGTGTAGAAAATTCTGAGCGCATCGATTACGGTCGGAAGCAGAATGGCCAGCAACGCGCCGGCGACTCCGCACGCGAGGGCCGAGAGTCGAGCTACTCGCATTAATTGCCCGTCCGCCGCTTCACGATTGATGAACGACTTGTACAGGTCTTTACTCAGGGAAGTGCTAAGCATGAACAGCACGGCGTCGGCCGCGCTCAGCTCCGCCGAGAAGATGGCCCCCAGCAACAGCGCGCCAAGCCACAACGGAAGCGCTTCTGTTAACAACATCGGCAGAGCAAGCTCATGATTTGCAAGTGTGGGAAAACGGCTGCGCGCGATCATTCCAATCAGCACCGGAACTATCGCATATCCCAGAAGCGCAAGCGCGTTGGCGCCTACCCCCACCCGCACGGCTTGTTCGTCTCGAGCGCCGAAAAGCTTCTGCAGCAACCCCGGCGAGATAACAAACGACGGCGCAAGTATCGCCAGGTAAGTCAGCACCGAAGAAGTGCCCTTGCCCACCAGGCCAAAATAATTCTCAACCTGGTCTGCTCCGACTGCTGGAGTCGCCGCATCCTTCAAGCCTGACAGGCCATGAGTACTGCTGAGCAGATAAAACAGCGCGATGAGAAAGCCGGACATCTTGACCGCCAACTGCAACACGTTCACCCGCGCAGCGGCGTGCAACCCGCCAAGCGTGAAATAAGTAGTGATCACCACCGCTGCGATTGCGCAACCAACCGGCTTGCTCAATCCCGCAACGACGTTCAAGATCCACGAAACCGCGATCAACTGGCCGGCGAGAATCGAGAGAGAACCAAACCACAACAGCAGCGCCATCAGGCCTTTAACACTTCTATCGTAACGAAACTCCAGGTAGTCGCCGACGGTGTACAGATTTCGCTCTTTTGCAATCCTCCAGATCTTTGGGCCTACGGTTAAGGCAAGTATCATCGAGCCGATGCCGGCAGACCCAACCCACCACCACGCGGACATCCCATCGCGATAACCGAGCCCGGCCGCTCCGACAGTAGAGCCCGCACCGATGTTCGCCGCAAGAAATGTCGAGAAGATGAGTCCGGCCCCCAGCCCTCTGCCGGCGACAAAGAAATCGCTTGATGCGCGCACGCGCCGCGAGACTACGACGCCGAGGGTGATCATCAACAATGCATAGGCGATGAGGATGAGGAGGAAGGTCATCGGGGCTTGTTCTCTTCAGCTTGGCGTCTTGGCGGCTCGGCGTCTTTGTGTGCAACAGTCTCGCGCAAAGTCGCAGAGGGCGCAAAGCCGCAAAGAACTCAAGCGTTACAATTCTGTTGCGCCTGGCAGTCCAGCTATCCCTCGAGCTGAGCGAACCGCTCGCAGCACTGCCTGAGTCATTGCCTCGGCAGCAAGCGCGCCGATCAACGTGATGTTAACGGCTTTGGACGATTTGCCGGTCGCAAGAGCAAAGATCGTATCGCCATCATAAGCCGTGTGCACCGGATTGATCGCACGCGCCAATCCGTCGTGAGCCATCTGTGCGGCTTTTGACGCCTGAGATTTCGTGAGCGCGACGTCGGTTGCAACTACACCAATGGTCGTCGCGGTGCCCGCAAGCAGCGGCGGCAACGGCTCGCCGCGGAGGATGGCGGCCATCGAATTCAGGAGCGCCTTTCCGTCCTTGGTTCGAGCGCCCGCGATAACCCCGCCGTTAGCCGGGTCGAATACATCGCCGACTGCGTTTACGACCACAATCGCGCCGACGGTGATTCCTTCGATCCTGATCGAGGATGTACCGATTCCGCTTTTCATGGCCCGTGTCATACCGAACAGCTTGCCGACCGTAGCTCCCGCGCCGGCGCCGACGTTGCCTTCGGCGGGCGCGGTTATCGTCGCTGCCTTGCACGCTTTGTAGCCGGCTTCAGCGTCGGGCCGGATCTTAGCGTCGCCCACACCCAGGTCGAAGATGATTGCGGCAGGCACGATCGGCACTCGCGCGACGCGCATGTCATAACCGATACCGTGCTCCTCGAGGTATCTCATGGCGCCATCTGCGGCAGCCAGGCCAAACGCGCTCCCGCCGGAGAGCATGATTGCGTGAATTGCTTGAACCGTGTTGATCGGGTTGAGAAGATCGGTGTCCCGAGTGCCGGGAGCTGCGCCTCTAACATCGACACCGGCCACGGCGCCGTCCTCAGCGATGATAGCGGTGCAGCCGGTCGGCCTTCGAGAGTCGGTGAAGTGGCCCACCTTGATGCCGGCGACGTCGGTGATCGCTCGAGCGGAAGGGTTGTTAGCCTGAGAGAGGGACAACGGTGGAGCGCAGCCTACCCAGGCGGCTGCAATCCCCCCGAGCAGGAGGTCACGCCTTGAGAAGGTTGACTCATCGTGGTTGCTATTTGACTTCGGCACTTCACTCTCTTTTCAGCGACGATTCAAAAACCGGAGGTGACTCGGCTCCTCGGGTTGGCGCTTACCATCGCATGATTGGGTTCCGCCTTCGAAACAAAATCACGCGTCTTCCACTCCCAATAAGCGCATCGTACCGATCGCCATCGCCTTGCAAGCAGCAGTCAGATGCTCAACTTCGCAATACTCATCCGGCTGATGCGCCAGCTTAAGGATACCCGGTCCGTACGCGATACACTGTTCGATGCCGGCAATTCGCGAGAAGTGCTTTTGATCATAAGTACCCGGACTCGCGATCAGCGGCGGCTCGTGTCCGATTGTATCCTTCACAACCCCGCGCATCGTCGTCACCAACGGTGACTCCGTTGAGGTCATCGTTGGATGAACGATTAACAGGTCCTTCAACTCATATTGAAGCTCCTGGTCTTCGACGCGCAACTGCTCGATCAGGTCGACCAGCTCTTCGCGGACGTCGTCGAGGTTTTCCTCGATCAAGAAGCGGCGATCAAACACTGCTCTGCACAGGTCAACCACACAAGGAGTCTGAGGAGAATCGGGGTCCTGCCCGCCGACAATTGAATTCACGTTTATCGTGGCGCTCCGCGCGCCTTCCGGCTCCACGGGCATCCGGGTGCGGCGCTCAGCCAGGCTGGGCTTGAGCGTGCGCTCGATGCGTTCAATCAGACGAGACATGCGATCGATCGCGCTCACTCCGAGAAAAGGCATGCTTCCGTGGGCGATCCTTCCGTGCATCAACACTTCAAACCAAAACACGCCGCGATGACCCAAACAGATTCGATCGTAGTCTAGCGGCTCGGTGATGATCACGTAATCGATCAGATCTGGACGAACGTAGCCGTGCTCCGCCAGATAGGCGACGCCCGCGAGTCCGCCGCTTTCTTCATCGACGGTAGCGCTCTGCTCCACGGAACCGGCGAGCTTAACACCAGCGCGGCGAATCGCCTCTACGGCAAACAATGACGCGGCGATGCCCGCCTTTTGATCGGTGACGCCGCGGCCGTAAATTCGCCCGTCTCGCAGCTCCGCCTCGAAAGGATCCATCGTCCAGCCCGCGCCCGGCGGCACCACGTCGACGTGTCCGTTAAAATGAAGGGTCGGATGAAACCTCGCGCCGTGGAGGTGACCGACGACATTCATTCGCGGATGTTCGGGTGAGCATTCGGGCCGGCCGGTCGCTTCGATAAAGCTAACCTCATAGCCAAAGGTTTTCAGCTTGTCGCCAATGAAA
>JBASRM010000520.1:0-2265 GCA_049273835.1 Blastocatellia bacterium
GTTTGGGAGGGATCGGAAGGCGGTAAGGAAACGCCGCCGTTTTTTGAGCCGGCCGCTGAAACTCAACCGCTGCAATCAACCGTCGATCCGATTCGAGTGGCACGTGTTAGCGAGCGTACTCATCGGGGGCCCTTCGATCCGCCTACTATAGAACGGATAGTTCACCGCGAGCCTTATGAGACTCCGCGCATTGAGCCGCTTACACCTCGCGATCAAGCCGCGGCCTCGCGCGAACTAAGCTTGCCCAGCAAACCCGGGGTCGGGCCAGCCAGCCGGGAGGGAGCGAGAGACGCCGGAACAATGATGTTCGGGACGGCTCTCCCGCCCGAGCCTGACCGTCGCGAAACCCGCCAGCTCGCAGCCGAGTCATTCACCGCGCAGCCTAAGGACATTCCTGAACCGGCCATCGCCTCGACCCATCTGAGTGGTCGAACGGCGCGAGCTGGTTCGATTTTGGGGCTGCCCGCCGAGGCTTCACATCGACCGCTGATACTCGGCGATCCAGTAAGGTCGGCCCGCGAAGCCGGCATAGGCTCATTGACAAACTACGGCAAGGATCTCGAGCAAAAGGGTGGGCGCGGTGGAACGATCGCGTTGTTGGCGGTAGCGCTTTTGTTGACTGGGGCAGTTCTTTTCTACCTGTTAGTTCCGTCGGTCCACTCGAGGGTCGGCGAGTTCGTCTCACGCGTACGCGGAACCGATGCTCAAAGCCGCGCTCGCGGGAGCGATGAAGTCCGCGCCCAGGTGATTCCGTCATACAGACCTGAAGTGAATAAAAACATGGTTACCGCAAGAGGAGCCATCGACAATATCTCAAACGAGCCGCTCGAGAACCTGACGATAGAAGTCTCATTGCTACGCGGCGGTGACGCTCCACCGGATGTCCGCGTGGTTTCAGTTACCCCGAATCCTTTGCCTCCCGGAACGAGGGGAGCATTTGAATTCGAGTACGACGGTAAGCGTGACACCGGGTTTACTGGTTACAAGATCACCAGGCTCCTCAGCAACGGAATCGAAGTAAGGTTCCGCGCACCGGGACAAAAGTAAGGATTTCAGTCTGTTTTGGGCACTGGGAACAGCCCAAGCAGACTGAAGTCTATTTACCCTCCAGCTATGTCAGAGCTTCAAGCGATTCGGCCGACCTGGGCCGAAATCAATCTCGAGAGCCTGATACACAATTTTCATGTAATGAAAGCGGCAGTGGGTGCAAACGTCGCAATCATGCCCGCGATGAAAGCGGATGCCTACGGGCACGGCGCCATCGCGTGTGCCCGCGCCCTTGAATCCGCCGGGGCGGAGTGGTTCGGTGTCGCGCTCCCAGAAGAGGGTTTGACGCTGAGAGCGGCCGGGATCGCTCGCCCAATCCTTTGTCTGGGTGGTTTTTGGGAGGGTCAGGAGGAATCGGCCATCAGCAAACGGCTGACGCCGGTCGTTTTTCGTTTGGATGTCCTCGAAAGACTCAACCGCATCGCCCGAGCCTCGAATGTGATCATCGATTATCATCTCAAAATCGATACTGGAATGGGCCGGCTCGGAGTTCCATATGCCGAGCTTGCCGGCTTTTTGGAAGCAATAGCTGGATTCGAAAACCTCCGGCTCGATGGCGTCATGACCCATTTGGCGTCTGCGGATTCGGACAAGGAGTTTACTGAGCGACAGCTCGGTTTATTCGAGCGCGCGGTTGCGTCGGTTCGCTCGGGAGGGCACAACCCTACCTGGATACACGAAGCCAACAGCGCGGGGGCTCACTCGTACGTCGAAGCTCGAGGAAACCTGGTCAGGCTTGGCGGAGTACTTTACGGGATGTGGCGCGATGTGACTAACCGTTCATTCGAGCCCTTAGACTGGCGGCCGGTGATGTCATTACACACCCGGGTGATGCTATTGAAGACTGTCCCGGAGGGTGCGGCGCTTGGCTATGGCGGGACATTCGTGACATCACGCGAGAGCCGAATTGCGACTCTTGCAATCGGGTACGGGGACGGGCTGCGCCGCGGGCTCTCTAACCTCGGCTGCGTGTTGATTCGCGGCCGGCGAGTACCAATCGTAGGACGCGTAAGCATGGACTTGACCTTGATAGACGTGACGGATGTGGAGGGCGCGGCGGTGGGAGACGAAGCGGTAGTCATTGGCAGTCAAGGGCCCAGTCAAATAGTCGCCGAGGAAGTGGCTGCCCAGACGGGAACCATTTCCTACGAAGTGACCTGTGGCATAAGCCGCCGAGTTCCGCGCGTTTATATCACGCCAAAGGCCTCGGGCTAACGG
>JBASRM010000445.1:0-5724 GCA_049273835.1 Blastocatellia bacterium
GAGCGATAGAGTCCAAAGGCAGGATCGGAGTCTTTATCTATGCGAGACAATCCGGCGTACAGAGTGCGCGAGTTGCCTGGATCAATCACGATATCGCGAGCTGCCCCGGCAAGCGCTCGTGTCCAATTCACGCCGCCGTCAGTCGATACAAACACCCCGCTTGAACCGATCTTGTTGGCCGACACTTTGGCGTATTGGGCGACATAAATGAGATTTGGATTAGACGGATCGATTTCCAACTTTGCGATTGTTCCCGGGGAAGGAAGCGAGTTGTTGCTTACACGCGCCCAGGTTTTTCCTTCGTCGGTCGACTTCAGTACCCCGCTCCCCAGATACCCGAGCTTGGTATCTCCCATCCCGGCGTACGCGATCGAAGGATTGGTCCTGGCAAAGGCCACCGAGCCAACCGCCAGATCCACCTGGTCGTCCGAGACCGGCACGAAAGTCCCTCCGCCATCGGTTGAGCGCCAAATCCCGCCGGTCGAGCTCCCGACTAACACCAGTTGTTCGTTAGTGGGGGACACCGCAATTGTGTTGACGCGGCCGCTGGTCAAGCCCCAGGCGTTGTACCAGGCCGATACGGTAGGGGAGGGCCCGATCGCCCGCCACGTCCGAGTGGCTTGAGGCGAGACAAACTCGCTTATTTCCAGTTCAGCTTGAGATTCCCATGCGCGCAGCCGGGCTTCTGAAGGAATCAAGTTCGAAGGATAGGTGCGTTGGAACATGAACCAATCGCTTCGCCCATCCGGGTCTTCTTCGCTGAGAGATTCCGCTTGCTGCTCCGCGTGAACTGGTGTGCGCCCCAATCCGACAAGTCTTGGAAAGAAACGCTCGACGGCGCCGCCTCCGTCCGGCGTCACAGCCGGTTGGAGTCGTTTTGGTTTTTGGAGATTGTTGCCTGGCAGGGTGAACGAGGAAGGACTGAAGCTGCCGAAGACCACCAGGACGGCGCAAAATGCGAACAGGAGCGGGCGTTTCGCCGATCGGCGTGATAAGGACGATCGCACGTCTATTGCAAGCCGGCTAAACATTGCCGAGGGACCTGGAGCAAGCTTTGAAACCACGGTTACAAGTGCTGTACTAGAATTCCGAGTTGGAACAGTGTCCACCCATTTTGTTTTGTTACTAATTTGAGGCTTCAGCCGTCGCGGCCGGAACCTGGGCCGGTGAGTCGCTCATCCAGCGTTGAAGCTTCTCCATATCCCTGGCGACCGTGCGCGAGCCCGCGTACAGGACCCCGGCCAAAATCAAAGAAACCAGCGGGACTACGTAGAACGCGCTGTGCAGACCTTCGGCTCGAAATACTTCAGTCATTGTGCTTTCTCCCGCGGCGATCATCGCCTTGTTGGCGTAACGATCGCTGAGCATCCCCAATATTGATGTGCCGAAGCTTCCACCAAGCACATACATCGCGAAGAAGTACAGTGCCATCGCCGTCGCCCGAAGACCCGGTTCCACCACGTCCTGAATAGCCGAGTACACTGTCGTGTAGTAAACGTAGATCAGCATCCAGCCGGAGCCCATCAGAATCATAAAGCTGACCAGATCGCCTCGCGGCCTGTCCAAGGCGAGGTAAACCAGCGGCGTCGAAACCAGGAGCGCACCAGCCGCCAACAGCATTCGTCCATTCGGACGAGTCTTCCTGATCTTATCTGCGGCCCATCCACCGCCAAGCAGGCCGACCACTCCCACCGCCCCGAGAACCACCGCCGCGATAGTATTGGCCTGGCGCAGGTCCATGCCGTGATAGCGGCCAAGGAACGCCGGCAAGAAAGCGTTGACCGCATACGCATTGAAGTTGTGCAGCGCGCCCGACAGGATGATCCACCAGATGGTCGGGATGCTGAGGACTCGCCAGTATGGCGATCCTTCCTGCTGGCGGCCAGCTATCTGGTAGGCTTCGGCGGCGCCTCGCTGTGGTTCGCGAATCTTGAGCGCCAGTGCCGCTAGAATCAAACCTGGGATGCACGCGATAAAGAACGTTATGCGCCAACCGTAGGTCTTTGCGATAATGCCGCTCGTCAAATTGCTGAGGAAGATTCCGATAGGCAAGCCGAGCATAAAGATAGAGATCGCTCGCGCTCGCTTGCTGGCGGGAAAGAAGTCCCCGATCAATGAGTTGCCGGCGGGCGCGCAACTTGCCTCACCCACTCCGACGCCGAGCCGGGCCGCAAACAGCGACCAATAACCCCACGCGAGACCTGAAGCGGCAGTGAACAGGCTCCAAATCGTAACCCCGATTCCCAGGATCTTGGTGCGCACCCAGCGATCCGAAAGCCGACCAAGCGGGACCCCCACTGCGGCGTACAACAGCACGAACGCGGTGTTGAGCCATCCGAGCGCAGTGTCATTGAGGTGCCATTCCATGCGAATCGGTTCGGTGACCGCTGCCAGAATCTGGCGGTCAAAAAAGTTCATCATGTTGATGCCGAACAGCACCCACAGCGCATATGTTGCCTTGCTTCGGTTTGCCATTTACACCCTTTCCGGAGCCTGACCGCGATAGAAACCGCGCAACGTCGAGGAATCACACTGACCGGGCGGCCCTGGCGGATTGAGGAGCCCGGTTAGTTTCCCTGAAAGCTTGCCTTGCGTTTCTCGAGGAACGCGGTCACACCTTCCATAAAATCGTCCGACCTAAAGCACTCGCCCTGATTCACTGCCTCGAACTCCAGAGCGGAAGCGAGGTCGGAATTCATCCCGTGATTAAGCCCTTCCTTTATCTTCCGCACCGCAATCGGTGCAGCCGTCGCGAGGCGTGCAGCCATGGCGTCCACGGTTGCGTCGAGTTCTTCGAAGGCCACTACTCGATTCACCAATCCGAGCGCCAGCGCATCATTCGCGCTGATGATCTCGCCGGTCACCATCAATTCGAAAGCCTTTGCGTAGCCTACCGTTCGAGGGAGGAAAAAAGTCGAGCCACCGTCGGGCATGAGACCGATCTTGACGAACACCTGTCCAAACTTCGCCTGTTCGGAGGCAATCAGAATGTCGGATGCAAGCGCGTAGTTGCACCCAACTCCCACTGCGTGACCGTGTACGCGAGCGATGATGGGCTTGGGCAACCGGCGCATGGCGAGAATCGTCGGGTTGGTGTGCTCGCGAAGCGAGGCGGTGACGTCGATGCTCTTGATATCGCGCTCGGAGGTAGCTTGCAGATCGGCGCCGGCGCAGAAGGCATCGCCGGTACCGGTAAGTATGACGACTTTGCTTTCGTCTTCGGCTGAGCGCCGGATCGCATCGTGAAGCAGCTCGACGGTTTCGGTGTCAACGGAGTTGCGCCGCTCGGGCCGATTGAATGTGATACGTTTGATGCCCTGTTCGAGCGTGACCAGGAGCTTATCACTCGATGCCATGATGTTCCTTTCGCAGTTGGGATGGTAGATGGAGGCGGGCGTATTCTCTTATAAAGCTGGTTGTTTTGCAATCAGCATAGGGTGAAATGGCTCGAGCAAAGCCAGCTCGCAGTCAACTATCCATGCGATCAAAGCGGCGATCAAAGCGCGCCTTCCCGACTCTGAAAGTAAAGCGATTGCGCTATGACGGCGTGGACAGTTCTCTTGGTCTTGGAATAATATCGCAACACTCATCAACTTACCCGATAAAGGAGCAACGCCATGAAGAGAGCGCTACTGGTGATCATCGCTGTATCGCTGGTGCTTCCATTTGCCGCGGAGTCGAAGACGGCCGGCGCAGGCGACGAAGCTACAATTTACCGAGACGAATACGGAATTCCTCACGTGTTCGCACCGACTCTCGAAGCCGCATCCTTTGCTGTCGGCTACGCGCAGGCGGAAGACCGTCTCGAGGAGTTGCTCAAGAACTATCGTCGCGCAAACGGAACGATGAGTGAGGTGTTCGGGCCGGATTCCTATCGCACTGACTTGATCCAACGAATGTGGCGCCACTCGGAGATCAGCCGCGATAAGTACAGCGAAGTCAGTCCGAAGATGCGTGCTTGCATCGAAGCCTTTCAAGACGGGGTCAAGCAGTTCATGCGCGAGCACCCGGATCAGGTGCCTGGGTGGGCGCAGGAGATTCACCCCTGGGACGTGATCGCGCTTGGACGGTACATCATCTGGGGTTGGCCGCTTGGGGAAGCCGGCGGCGACTTGCAGCGGGGCGGCGTTCAACCTGACCCCGCCGCTTATCGCGGCTCAAACGAAATGTTGATTGCTCCCAGCCGCACGGCGATGAACGCGCCGATCGCGGTGATCGATCCTCACTTGAGCTGGTACAACGAATTTCGGTTTTATCAGGTCCGCATTTACGCCGGAGACTACAATGTGTCTGGAGTTTCGATACTGGGAGTTCCTTTTCCGAGCCTCGGCCACAGTCGTTACTGTTCGGTGGCGATGACTACCGGCGGGCCCGATACGTCGGATATCTATGAGGAAGAGATCAACCCATCGAATCGGCTTCAATATAGATACGATGGTCAGTGGCGCGATATCCAGGTTCGCAAGGAAAAGATCGGCGTTAAGAAGGGCGATAAGATCGATTGGTCCGAGGTTGAGATTTCTTATACCCATCACGGTCCCGTTGTGGCGCGCAAAGAAGGCAAGGCCTATTCAATGGCGATCCCCTACGCAAATGAAGTCGGGCTGACCGACCAGATTCACGAAATGATGACCGCGCGCAATCTGGGTGAGATGAAGCACGCGCTTGGTCGGCTTCAATTGATGTCCCAAAACATAATGGTCGGGACCGTTCAGGGCGACATTTATTACGTCCGCAACGGGCGAGTGCCGATCCGCGCTAAAGGCGTCGATCCGAGCAGGCCGATTCCCGGCAACACTCGGGCGACCGAGTGGCAGGGCCTGCACCCCCTGGCTGACCTGGTTCAGATCACAAATCCTCCGAGCGGTTACATGCACAATTGTAACGTGAGTCCGTTCGGGATGATGAAGAACAGCCCGCTGGCGCCGGAGAAGTATCTTGGGTACATCTACAATGCGAGCCGGACGGCGCCGCGGCATCAGCGCGCTGAGATGATGACCGACTTGCTGGACGCCGCTACTAAGGTGACGCTCGATCAGGCAATCGACATTGCGTTTAGTCCGCAGGTGTATCATGCCGAGCTGTGGCAAGCGCGATTGAACCAAGCCTGGACGAAAGCCGTCGTCAGCTTGTCGACCGCTTCGGCTTCGGATTCGCCGAGCGCCAAACCGGGCCCGACACTCGAAGCGACCGAGGTCTACAATTTGATTCAGAAATGGAATCGCCGCAGCGATGCGGAGTCGGAAGGGGCTCTTGCATACTACGCGTTCAAGAAAGCCCTTGCGCCGGAATTTGCGCGGCTCGTCGAAGTGCCTGCAGACATAACCGACGAGCAGCTGATCGCGGGGTTGCAAAAGGCGAGTGATTGGCTCAGGTCAAATTTCGGTTCGCTGCGGGTACCATACGGCAGATACTTTCGAGTCGGCCGGCAAGGCGGGGGTCGCACCTTTCCTGTGAGAGGCGGGTCGCTGAACGGAGGAGCTAACAGCGTAGGAATGGCTACGCCTCGAGCGATCAGCTTCGGCCCGGTCGGTAAAGAAATGGTTGGAGCCGGGGGGCAGACGTCTACACAGATTGTGGTCATGACAAACCCGCCGAAGTCCTACGCCATAATCCCGCTGGGCGAGAGCGACCATAAAGAGAGCGGGCACTGGGATGATCAGGCCGAGAAGCTTTTTAGCAAGAGCAAGGCGGCGCCCACGTTCTTCATGGATAAGAATGAAT
>JBASRM010000447.1:0-13916 GCA_049273835.1 Blastocatellia bacterium
GCTAAAGCCGGAACTCAGAACGTTGAACTCTCAGAACGTTGAACTCAGGACGGGCCGGCTAAAGCCGGAACTCAGAACGTTGAACTCAGAACGGCCGGCTAAAGCCGGAACTCAGAACGTTGAACTCTCAGAACGTTGAACTCAGAACGTTGAACTTAGAACGCGGAACTTAGAACCCAGCGTGTCCGGGAAGGCGCGAGTAAAAACGTGATGGCGACATACGTAATAGGGGACATACACGGCCGCTTAAAATTACTGGAGCAGCTTATTGACAACGTCCCCTGGGATGTCGCTCACGATAAGATCATCTTTCTTGGCGACCTAATCGATCGAGGCAAGGACGCGCCTGGCGTCGTCAATCGGGTTATCGAGCTGGTGAAAGAAAACCCCAATATTGTCGTCCTGCGGGGAAATCACGAACAAATGCTCCTTGACTGTCTGGACTACGGCGACTTGCAGTGGTTGATTCCGGAGAACGGGGGGTTGACGACGTTGTCGGCCTACGGCTTCGAGCTTGAACAGTTGAAGGACGTGTCGGATATCAAGATTCCGAATGAGCACATCGAATTCTTTAGGAGCCTTCCCTTTTATCACGAAGACCAGCAGGCGATTTACGTCCACGCCGGACTCGTTCCGGATGAGCATCCCTCGCAGACTGATTCCGATGTGCTGGTTTGGACTCGTGACCTCGACTTCTTCAAGGGTTATGAAGGCAAGCTGTGTTTTTTTGGTCATACTCCAACCGCGTATCTTCCCCGCGAAGGCCGCACTCGGCGCTGGGGAATTTACATTCAAAACGGATGCGTGGGAATTGATACAAGCGGAGAAGACGGAAGCCCGCTTTCATGTATTCAAGTCGAAACCTTCACTCTCTACCAGTCATATCCTTCGGGCAGGACCGAAGTGGAAAGGCTGCGCAAACGCAAGCCATCGCCTTCCACTGCCAGGGTGGCCCCTTGACGCGCCGATGAACACACCGGTTTGGAGTCCGCGCGCGCGGATGACCCTCCTCACTCGCACCGGCGCAGCACCGACCGTCGTTTTCGTGGCTGCGATCCTTCTTTCGGGCTGCGCATCCAAGACTTTGTTGGACGAGCGCTTCCACGATACTCGACTGATCAACTGGAAAGCGGTTGACGATCCCGACACCATTGAAACACCTTCTGATTGGCGGGTTGACTCCGGCGGCTGGGTACACCAACGCAGCAACATCTGGGGGAGGCGCGGCGATTTCCTTGGACGCTGGTATGGCACATTTCTGATTGCGGGCGACGCGAGTTGGAGAGATTACACATTGTCCGCGAAAGCAAAACCCGAGGATGATGACGGCTTCGGAATCGTCTTTCGTTATCAAGACCCGGAGCATTTTTACCGATTGCTCTTCCTTCAGGATGGCCTGAGCGGCGGCCCAATCACCAGATTGGACAGGCGTGAGGGCGCGGATTACACTGAGCTTTGGTCCAGCGAAAAAGGCTATCGGCCAGGCGTCGAAATTATTATCGAAGTGAAGGTCGATGGAAATGTGATCAGCGCTCTGGTGGACGGAAGGCCGTTGTTCGAGGTGACCGACGGCTCTTACAGACAAGGTAAGATCGGACTCTTTTGTTATGCGCAAAAGGGCCAGGCGTTTGATGATGTCAAGGTAGCGAAGAACTAGTCGTGTAACTGTGAGACTTCAAACGAGCTCACCGTTAATCAAAGAGGGACATTCGACGAATGAACTCGTGGACTGAATGAACAAAGGTTCGATTGGAATGACAAGCCGATCTGTTGTGGTAAGCGCGGCAAGGACCGCGATTGGATCGTTTGGCGGGGCGTTGATTGATGTTCCCGCGACCGAACTGGGCCGAATTGTAATCGAAAGCGCAATCGAACGTGCGGGCGTCGACCGTTCGGCCATCGACGAAGTCATTATGGGAAACGTGCTTCAGGCTGGCGTAGGAATGAATGCGGCCCGCCAGTCGGCTATTGCCGCGGGCATCCCCGACAGCGTCCCTTCGTTTACGGTGAACAAAGTTTGTGGCTCGGGCTTGAAAGCAGTTGCGTTAGCCGCTCAAGCGATTGCCGCCGGCGACGCTGAGTTGATAGTCGCGGGAGGAATGGAATCGATGAGCCGCGCGCCGTACCTGCTCAAGAAGGCGCGATGGGGATACCGGCTTGGCAACGACGAGATTGCCGATTCGTTGTTGAATGAAGGACTCACCTGCGCGATGGCCGGTTGCCATATGGGGGTGACCGCGGAGAACATCGCCGCGAGGTACGGGATTTCGCGCGAGAGGCAGGATGAATTCTCGGTTGAAAGCCAGCGTCGCGCGGAAGCAGCGATCAGCGGCGGGCGCTTTGACGAGGAAATAGTCCCGGTGATGATTCCGCAGAAGAAGGGCGAGTCCAGCGCTTTCAAGCTGGACGAATATCCGCGGGCGGGCACAACCACCGATAAGCTTTCCCGATCGAGACCAGCATTTCAAAAAGAAGGTACGGTCACTGCCGGTAACGCTTCGGGGATCAATGACGGCGCCGCCGCGGTGTTAGTTATGAGCGAGGAGCGCGCGCGTCTGATGGAGCTTGCGCCTTTAGCTAAGATTGTTGCGTACGCGACCGCCGGGGTCGATCCGCGATACATGGGAATGGGCCCTGTGCCGGCGATTGAGCGCGCGCTTGAAAAAGCCGAACTGACGTTGAAGGACATCGACCTTGTCGAGCTGAACGAAGCCTTTGCCGCGCAGAGTCTTGCAGTAGTCGGTGAGTTGGGGCTGGACGCTGCGCGAGTAAACGTAAACGGAGGTGCCATTGCGCTGGGCCACCCAATCGGAGCGAGCGGAGCCCGGATTCTGGTAACTTTGCTGTACGAGATGAAGCGGCGCAATGTGAGGCGGGGGCTTGCGGCGCTTTGCATTGGGGGAGGGCAGGGAATCGCGATGATTGTTGAGAGGTGAGCCGGTGGATGCGACTCATGGCGATTGTGTAAGTGTCCAATTGGCATCTTACAGGTGTTGATTTGTCATTGGTTATTGGTCATTTGTCATTGGTGATTTGATTTCAGATAACTCCCAGAGTTTTGGATGATTCGAAATTGCAGAGGTCAGAACCAGATTTCGTATGACAGATTCCAGATTCCAAATTCCAGATCTCTTATGACCGATTCCAGATTCCAGATTGCAGATTACAGGTTGTAGATTCCAGATTACGTGCAAGTCGAGATCTGGCTACATTTCATCTGTAATATGGAATCTGAAATCTACAAATCTGGAACCTGGAATCTGGAATCTCAGATTATCTAAGCTCTCGAATTATCTAAAAAAGGCAAATCGAAAATTACAAATACAACTGACCCTGAAATCTGCAAACAAGCACAAATGTCAATTGATGTAAATTACAATCACACAACGGAGCCCTAAAACTGAGAGGACAGCATCTCAATGGCCGGGAATGATCAATCAACAGGTTCTGGAATTGAACCGGGAGCGCCGGTGATTGTTTACCTGCACACTCCTCGTGAAAAGACCTGGGGTGTCCTACGGGAGCTAAACACCGCCGGCGTCTTCGTCCGCGGAATCGATCTGAACACCTTCGATGACTGGGTGCAGATGATTGTTCGCGGTGAGCGCAACATGGCCCTCACTCACGTCTTCCTGCCGATGTGGCGGGTTGAGCGCGTCGTTCTGGACGAATCGGTAGACGAGATCCCCTCGCTTGCCGCGCAGTTTTATTCACGAGTTGGAATAACACTCACCGAGTACCTGGATGCTGATTAGCGCTTGGCCGGTGCAGCACGATAGACTAAGCAGCAATCTCTCGTGTGCGCGTCGAGCCCCCGACTAAAACAGAGGCAACCTGGCCGGCGCCGTTCATTGTTCTTGAAGGTGTTGGAAAACTTCGGGATCAATTTTCGCTGAGTAGGTGATGTTGGTCAGCTTGATTTCCTGAACGAACTTGCCGTCTTGTTTCATCTCCCGTCGCACCGGAAGCAGCGTATTCTGGACAACCGCATTACTGAACGGAGTGTAATAGTAGTCAATCCGGTACTTGGTCGGCGTCTGGCCTTCAACCAGCTTGAGCTGATACTCACAATGAAGCACCCTGTAGGTTTTGGTGCTGAGCCAGTAACGAGTCTTCTCGTTATCAGGTGTAGTCAAATCCAGAACGTGTGTGTCAACGCCGACCACGGTTTCCGGGCCTACATAGTCCACCTTGGAGCCGTCTTCCTTGTAGCGGAGTAGAGCGGCGTACTCGTGCGTTAGCTGAGCCCGAAATGCAACATCTGCTCCCGCCCTCGGGCTCACATACTGCCCGTTCTGTGCCGACCACACGCTCGCGCCGTTGAAGCCAATGACGTATTTGATTGCCGGAGCGCTTTGACCCTGCGCATTCTCAGGAGCGGACAGTTCCAGATCAACCCGCAAAAGGTCCTGCCAGGATTTCTCCTTCCGAATCGAGCGCAGAAGGTAGTTGCCTGCGAGATCGCCCCCTTCCGTAGCGAGGCGAATCGTGCCGGCTTCTTGAATCGCCGCACGAGCCGTGTCGAGCTGCTTTCGTCCGCCGTAGGCGATGATCGCAAGCTCAACCATGGCCTCGGCCTGACTCATCTTGGTTTGGCCCGCTTTGGCTTCTTCCTGCTTTTTGGCCTTCTCCAACTCCTTTTCGTTCGGGATCTTTCCGTCTTCCCGGCGAGTGGGATCCTGGGTTTCCGTCTTTTTCTTGTCCTTCTCCTGCTCGGCGGCAAAACGGGAAACCGGCTCGATCATTAACCCCGCGACGAGGGCGGCGATCAAAGGCGCGCGAACAGCGACGAACGTCAACCGTCTGTGACCAAAGGTTAACAAGTGCGAAATCCCTCCGTTATTTCTCCCTACCTGAATGGCCCATTGATAAATCGTTGCAGACTGACAGTATCAAAGTGTAGCACAGCGTCGCTGATGACCGCATGTTACGCAAGACGCAGCAAAGCCGCTTCGGGACCGCGCCGTTCCTTGTCTCACTCAGCCTCAACGCAGATATTAGTCGCTGCGAAGCTGTTCCGGCCGTTCTTGTCGCTGATCCATATTACTACCGTATAGATTCCAGGCTCGTTCTTATAGAGTGTCACCGGTATGCGAAACCTTCCCCCGCTGCCGGTTTCGATCACTCCTTTGACTCCGTCGGCGTATTCGGTGCCGGTTGGGGTGACGCGGCGAATAGCCTTGTATTCCGCGGGCAAAGAGTAGGGGCGCGGCTCGCGTAGCCAGCTAATTTCCGGGGGCATCGGCGGTGGCTCATAAAACACTTCTGCATAGCTGAGCCGATAATCGCGGCTGAGAATCTTGCCATCCAATTGAACAATTGCTCTCCGTTTCACAAGTCTTTGAAACGGCTCCAGCTGGATATACCTGGCTATATAAAGCTCGACAAGGCGAAGGTCGTTTCCAATCAGAGCTATTCCGAATCCTGCGTGGGTGTGCTGAGGCGCTAGTATGGCTCGTTTGTGCCCGTCGTTGGGCGGGATTTCTGCGTGCATCTTTATGTGCATTTGAGCCAGAGTCAAGGCGATGAATTTGGGATCGCGAGTCGTCAGTTCGTCGGCCCTGGAGACGTTCTCTTGTACGCCGTCAAAACCTCCGGCGCGGCAGTAACGGTGATATGGTTTACGGCCATCGCTTCCCCAGTGAGAGAGAAATTTTCCAGTGGCCATATCGAGCGCGTGTTGGTCCGCAACACCGCCTGCTAAATCATCCATCACTAGAGTGCGCGCGCCTGCCGACAACCGCTCTGTATTGGCAAGCCCGAGTAGTTGGTTTTTGAATTGGGTTGTGTCGCCTCTGCTTAGTTCCTGTATCAGCGGAGAGGCGCGATGCTTTCGGGCGGTCGACAGCATTAGAACCACTGGATGCAGAGCCAGGCTGAGGAAGGAACGTCTCGTGGTGACCATATCAACAAGTTGCTTCTACTCATCGCGCAATGCGACCAGCGGATCGACCCGAGCCGCTTTGCGAGCGGGTACGTAGCCGGCGAGTAGTGCTACGCTTGCGAGCAACAGCGGGGTGACTAAGAACGTAAAACGATCCGTCGCGCTTACTTCATAAAGCAGGCTTGACAGGACCCTTGTTACCGCCGCCGCCGCGGCAAGGCCGATAGAGATACCGAGCGATGTCAAAATCAGGGCCTGGCCCACGACGAGTTTCAAAACACTAGCCGGCTGCGCTCCAAGCGCCAGACGAATCCCGATCTCGTGTGTTCGCTCGTTTACCGAATAGGCCATCACTCCGTAGATCCCGATCGCCGCCAGGATCGAAGCGATCACCGCAAAAACCCCAAGCAGGAACGTCGAAAAGCGGCGCCGCGCCAATGAATCGTACAACCGCTGATCCATTGTATGGACGTCAAAGACCGGCATCTCAGGGTCGAGTGTCTGGATTTCTTTTGTGACCGCATTGATCATTTGTGCCGGATCGGAAACCGTGCGAATCACAAGGAACATGCTTCTGGGAACGTACTGTTCAAACGGAAAGTAGACTGTTATCGGCGGTTCCTTTTCCGCGCTATATTGTTTTGCATCGCTTATTACTCCAACCACGGTCCGCCAGGAATCTGAGTTCCCGCGCTGGATGCGTCTACCAAGCGGATCTTGATCGGGCCAAAAGCGTTCCGCCAGCGTCTCGTCGACTATAACGGTTTCCTGCGCACCCTTCGTGTCTTGCTCGTCAAAATACCTTCCCGCAAGCAGCGGAACACCCATCGTACGAAAATAGTCGGGGCTGATGATGCGCACGTTGGAAATGATGAAGTCCTGAGCATTTTTCGGAACGTAACCTTCGACGGTTATAGGTTCCCAGGCAAGAGCGACGGTGCTCATCGGTAATGAGTAAGTGGTCGCGACAGACTCGATTTCGGCGAGGCCTTTTAGTCTTTCATCAACACGGCGAAAGAACGAAACGATGGACTCCTGTTTGGGATATCTGGCAACGGGCAGTTGCAGGCGAAGTGAAAGGACGTTGTTCGGATTGAACCCCGGTGAAGCGTTTGACACGCGTTGATAGCTTCGAATAAGCAAACCGGCGGCTATCAGTAGAAGCAGCGAGAGGGCAATTTCAGAAATGACCAGCAGCTTTCGTGTGCGTTGACCGCCCCGGCCGGAGGCGCCCCCGCCCGAGCCGCGGCTGCCCTCCTTCAGCGCCCGATTCAAGTCAACTTGCGATGCGCGGAGCGCGGGCGCCAGACCGAAGACGATGCCAGTCAGCACTGCAACGAAAAAGGTGAATGCCAACACTTGTCCATCGATGCCGACTTCATCCAGACGCGGGATGTTGTCAGGTCCAAACCGGCGAAGCGCTTTTACCGCCAGCAGCGCTATCCCCACTCCCGCGGCGCCGCCCATCATCGCCAGCACCACACTCTCTGTTAGAAGTTGCCTTATCAGGCGGAGCCGGCTTGCACCAACGGCTGAGCGAATTGCGATTTCCTTTTGGCGTACGGCGGCGCGCGATAACAGCAAATTGGCCACGTTCGCGCAAGCAATGAGGAGCACAAACCCAACCGCGCCAAAGAGCACCCTCAGAGCGAGGCTGATATCACCGACGACCTGTTCGAGCAGAGGCACCACACTGATGGTGAGCCCGCCGCTGGGCGGGTAGTTTGCCGGGTAGTCCTGTTTCATTCGATCGGCGATGAGGTCCATATCCGCCTGTGCCTGCGAGATCGTGATGCCAGGCTTGAGCCGGGCAAAGATATTAAAGTCCTCATTGCCTCGATTTGCTCGAGCGCTTTCGCTCATTGGCAGGGGCACCAGCAGTTCAGCGGTTTGTATGCCGTTCACAGCAGGCATTACTTCCTTATTCAACACGAAGTCCGGTGGCATTATTCCGACTACGGTGACGTTGTTGCCATTGATGGTCAGAGTTCTGTCGATCACTCCCGGGTCGCCACCAAAGTAGCGCTGCCAAAATCCGTAGCTCAAGATTACGGTGGGAGGCTTACCCGGCTCATCCTCTTCAGACAAGAAAACGCGGCCAATCAACGCGCGAGCGTTTAAAAGTGAAAACAGGGAGGACGAGATTCTCGCTCCGTCAACGTGTTCAGGAGTGCCCTGGCCGGTGAGATTGAAGCTGCCCCCGATGGTGACAGATGTTTCATCGAAGACGTTGTTTTGAGACTTGATGTCGAGGTATTGACCAGGCGAGAACCAATCTTGAGGAACGTTTAATCCAGGCGAGCGACTCCAGAGAATGACCAATCGGTCGGCGTCTTTGTAGGACAACGGCCGCAAAAGGAGAGCGTTCATCACGCTGAAGATCGCGGTGTTGGCGCCGATACCGATGGCCAGCGAAAGCACTGCCACCGCGGTGAAGCCGGGGTGCTTCCATAGTGTTCGGATGCCGTATGACAGATCGTACCAGAGGGTCTCCATGAACAAACCTCATCGCTGGAGCGGTTGATTGGGCACTTGGAGCGCGATTATCTTCGATTCAGGGTTGGATTGCCAGCGTTGTGCTGCCTTCAGTCGAACGTTCCCGCCTTAGACTGGATAATGCCAAACTAGTGTGTGTGACTCCGATTACTGCTCTTGAAAGCTCACCCGGTCGTGAATTGCCTTGCCGATGCATTGCCCACAAGTTAGTCCGTCGTTGTTGTCGAAAGAATAATGTATTCCGCCGTACAGCCTGGAGATGGCCGCCTCGGCGGCTGCTTGAACAAAAGACGCGAACGAGCGGGGCTGCTGGGCCGGGATGAGGCCGTGGTCGGTGTGTGTCGTGTCCTCAAAGGATTTCACCCCAAACATATTCGTCAGCACGCTCGCCGCTGCTCCTGATTGCGTCGAATGGCCCGAAGTGTAGGTGGGGAAGCTGGGCGTGACTATGTACGGGCGCCAGGTGGCGTCGATGTTCCGATTGATGTAAGTCACCGGGCGTTGCAGGTTGTAAACATATTTAGAGTTCCAGCAAGCGATAAACGCGTCGTGAACCGCCATTCCTACCCTGACATAGGCTTCGGCTGCGCGAGTTAACGACAGCCCATCCTTTCGGGCGATCTGGCTTACAATCGCGATCCAATGCCCCGGGGGCGTGCCTGTCCCGGCCCCGTCCGACCAGTAGTCAGCGATGATTCTTTGTTCGGCGGTGAGGCCAACTCCCACGTTGTAGACCTCCAGGCCCGCCGCATAGAACGTTGAACCGGTGTCAGTTGAGAAGGTCGGGTTGCCCTGCGGAGGGCACTCGCCACCCGATGTCAACACCATCGGACGAATGAATCCCCAGCACGGCTGGAGCGGATTCATGTTAAACAGCGGTGGCGTCGGCTCCCAGGCGCCCGCCACCAGCAACGGGACGTATGGGCAGTTGTTGTTCGTGGAGAAGCCATCGGTGGCCGCCCAATCGAGAATAGACGCGGCAACCCCCTGGCCCAGATTGACCGAGCGTTCATAAACCGGCTTGTTGACTTCGGCGCGATACTGGGAAGCGAGGGTCTGTTCAAGGTTGTTAATCGCCGCCAGCGAGGATTGAGAGATGGTTGAGTACAATCCGCGGATCGTGCGGGCCAGAGCGGCGTTAGCCACGGCGGCCCAATGGTGTTTGTGGACCCTTCTGGCTTCGGGGACGAAAATCAATCCGTTCAGTTGGCCCACAAGTGAACGATTTACTTCGCTGCCGGCCACGATCGATTCGTATAGAGCGACGGCGGTTATGGCGTAAATCCGGGAGGCTACCGGTGGATTCGTCCCCTCGGCTTTTACCACGTCGTAAAGAAGCTCGAACCAGGCTGACGCGACCTCTGAGGTGAAATCGTCCGCGGATTTCTTGTCGGCTGCCTCGGCTTGGGCGAATGCCCGGGTGTTAACAAACAGCAGTGAGACTATCAGAGTAAGCGGTAGAATTCTTCTCCTCATCTTTCCCCCTCTGGACTGAAAAGTTTTAGTGATTTTTGCGTCCGCTGCGTCCGCATGGAAACTTGGTAGCTGCCTGATGGCTCAGGCCAAGAAATATTATCCGGTCAAACGATAAATGGGCAAGATCCAGAGGAGGCAGTAGGAGACTACTACAACAGGTCACCCGATTTGTACGGTGAGCATCGAGATTGAGCCGCCGTCTACGCCTTCGACGGGGAAACTGACTGCTTCACCTTTTCTTCGCAGGGCGATCGCATAGAGCAGTGGCCCCAGTTGTTTGGCAATTTCGTAGTGATACTGAGCGGGTTGGGTTTCGTCGATGCTCAATTGCACAACCGGAATATCCGCCTTGGGGAAGACGTGACAGAGGACAGACCAGGTTCCGTGGTCGAGCCCCCACCGTTCATCTCGGCCGACCACGACCGGAGCGAGTAGCTGCTGGACGCGACTCGCAAGCTCGGGAGACCCGGGAGCTGGATAGTTGACCTCGTAAAGTTCTCGCGGAAAGCCTCCGAAATCATGGATCGTTCGCGGAGCAGGCATCGCGGTCACTGCAACGCTGGGAACGTACCAGTGAGCAGACACGGCGAGTATCGCTTTGGGCCGACGGATCGCGGCACCGATAGCAGCCCATCCCCTTGTGTACTCATTGCTGAGCAAGGCATTCATCGGGTTGCCGTGCCCGAAGAAGATTGCAGGCATGGGTGGAGTCATATTAATGCGGCCTCATGGCTGATCTCATGACGTGCGAGAGTATCGGCGGACAAGACCCCTCACCCGTTACTCACTTCTCACGGTCCGAATGTTCTTCAATGATGGCCGTTCTGAGTTGTTGGGACGTCACAGTGAGCCAGACTGTTCAAGCTTCGCCAACTCCGCATCGATGTGTGCAAGTCCGCGCTCCAGCATAACGAGGTGGCGCCTCATGTAAGCCTTCTCCATGTCTCTGACTATTCGGGCTCGTTCCAGCAGCAGCGCGTCCCTACGCTTGTTCCGCTCGGTCTCCTCAGGTGTCAGCCGCCGTTTGCGGCGGATCTCTTTCCTGGCCTCAGCCTCGCCGATTTGATCCTCGACCGCCTTGCTTTCCCATCCTCTTGCCATGCTTTGATTATAGACCCATTTGCATCGACGCCGGCCAAGGGCCGGTGCGAAACTGAATCACTCCACTATGGTCTGCGACGGAAAAGAGAATCCTGGTCAATCCGGACGGGAACTCAATGAGAGTAAAGTAACCATGAGGGTCGGTTGTCTATTCTTTGGCGTCGCGCCCCTTGTCTTTGATAAGAACAACATCGGTCGTCACTACGCCGCGCGAGCACACCATCACCTTTCCGTCTCGCGACCAGTCAAAACTGAAGATTTGATCGGCAGCGAACTTAGTCAGTTGCTTTGCCGGGCCTCCCTCGACGGACTGACTCCAAACGTTCGACACTCCATCCTTGTCGTCCAGGTAAAGAATCGATTTGCTGTCAGCGGACCAGCGATATTGCGTGAGCGGTACATCGAGCAGCTTCGCCGTTTGTCCCCCGTCGAACGCAATGATCGCAAGCTTCGGACCTGAGCCGGGTTGATCAGCGTTGGTTTGGCACGCAATCCATTTTCCGTCGGGCGAGATGACCGGCTTGACTGCCAGCCTCTCGTTGATTTGAACCGGGTCGCCCCCGTCGATTGGTATCTTCCAAAGCGATAGCTTACCCGCGCTGCTGAGAGGCGTGTAAACAACCCATTTGCCATCAGCCGAACACATTGGAAAGTATTCTCCCTCGCACTGAGTAAGTTGGCGAGGATTGCTTCCGTCGATTCCCATCCGCCAGACATTGAACGTCGCAGGGTTGTTCGCGCGGTTCGAGCAGTAGACCACGTAACGTCCGTCAGGGGAGGCGGCTGGAAAAACATTCACCCCGGCTTCGGTAGTCAACTGTCTCTGATTCTTGCCGTCGGCGTCCATTAACCAGATATCCGCGGTCCCGCTTGCGTCCGAGATGTACAGAAGCTTACCGTCCGGAGTCAGGGATATCTGGTTGTATCGCCCCGAGCCCGACGTTATCTGTTGAGCGCGGCCCACATCCCCCGCTGGCGCAACCCACAGGTTGGCGATGGCGTCGGCCTGCACTGTCACCAGTGACCCGGAGTCTCCCGAAAGACTGACTCCGGTATAGTTGTTTAGATCATTTGTGATTCGCTTGGGCTTTCCTTCAGGGTAAGGGAGCTGCCATATCTGAAGCTGTCGCGACCCGGGTGTCTGATCCACCGCGCTCAGCACCAGCGCAGTGCCATTGTTCAGCCATGCGAACCCGCCGATGGCGAGCCACTTCTGTGAGCCGATCGTTTTCTCGCTGCCATCGGAGACCTGAACAGCAACCATCTCGTTTCTGAAGCCGCCGGTGACCTTTCTTGTTGCGGCGGCGATCACTTTGTCAT
The DNA here is from genome assembly GCA_049273835.1 of Blastocatellia bacterium. Classification (GTDB taxonomy): domain Bacteria; phylum Acidobacteriota; class Blastocatellia; order UBA7656; family UBA7656; genus Onstottus_A. The sequence goes on from JBASRM010000447.1 coordinate 12,278, forward strand.
CGGGAGACCACGCAACTTGAAGGAAGATGTCCGGGACCTTGTAGATCGCAAGCTTCTGTTCGCCGCTGCCATCCGCGTTGACAATAATCAGCGCGCTCTCACTGCTCGAATGACGCACAAATGCGAAGCGCTTACCGTCGCTCGAAAACGAGATCGGGCTATCTACGTCATCGATCAGCTTCTTGGGTACGCCTCCAAGGACCGGGACTTGAAACAGGCTGCGAATGCTCGCGCCCTTCGCTCCCTTGACGAAATAGATGTAATTTCCATCACGAGAGAAGGTTACACCGATGTAATTGCCATCATCAGGAGCAACAATTTGCACGTTGCTGGAGGTGGCTGTCTGACGGACCCACAGCCCCTGTTTACCCGCTTCATTGACTGTGTGCACGACATATTTCCCGTCGGGCGAGATGACGGCGCCCAGAGCTCGTCCGGTGCTGGTCAGCTTGCTGATGCCTGTATTCTGGAAGGCGGGTCCCGTCACTTTGTTGCTCTTTTGACTAACCAACACGTAGAGCGCGATTGCGGCGATGACTGCCGCGAGGACAAGCCCTGCAACGATCGCGATCCGGCGTCGGGTGGCCGCTGGCGCCTGGACGAGTCCGGACACAGGCCCGGTCGGCACGCTGCCGCTCGGGATGGTTACTACGGACGGGGCTGCGGTCACTGAGAGTTGAGAGGCCTGCTGAGTGCCGCCCGAGTGAAAGCCCTGGGCGAGGGCCGGGCTGGACCCATACATCCCTGACACTCTCGGTTGAGAGTCATATTCCCTGATCAGATCACGAAGATCGATCGCAATGTCTTTGATTGACTGATAACGCTCGGACGTGTCCTTCGCAAGACACTTGCGGATGATGCGTTGAAGCTCGGCAGGCGCATCCGGGTTTGTATTTGCGATCGGTGGCGCCTGGGCGTAGACAATTCTATGCAGTGAGTCGATAACCGAGTCGCCCTGAAAAGGTTTATGTCTCGTCGCGGCCTCATACAACATGCAGCCGAAGGAAAAGATATCCGAGCGCTGATCGATCAGCTTGCCCTGTGCTTGCTCGGGCGACATATAACCGATCGTGCCCATAACGGCGCCCGGCCGCGTTTTGTCCATCACCGCGGTGGGCGCTTCGGCCAGGGCGGCGCCGGAGGGCGCCGCCGGCTCGACCGCTTCAATCAACTTCGCCAGCCCGAAATCGAGAATCTTAGCGTAGCCGTCCTCGGTCACCATGACGTTTTCAGGTTTTAAGTCGCGGTGCACAATCCCGGCTGCGTGGGCTTTGGCCAACCCGTCGGCGGTCTGCGCGAAGTACTCGAGAAGCTTTTTGAGTTCGAGATTGTCTCGATGGATCTTTAAATGGAGCGTTGCGCCGCTGACGTATTCCATCGCAATGTAATGGGCGACGCTATCAGGGGCTTCAACTTCGAGCTGGACCTCCCCAATTTCGTAGATGGTGATGATGTGAGGGTGATTCAAAGCCGATGCGGCCTTTGCTTCACCTATGAATCTCCTCACGCGATCCGAATCGGTTACAAGCACCGCCGGCAGGATCTTCAACGCGACGGTCCGATCGAGTTTTGTGTCGGTGGCTTTATATACTTCACCCATGCCGCCGGCGCCGATTGGCTCGATTATCCTGTAGTGACC
>JBASRM010000450.1:0-12981 GCA_049273835.1 Blastocatellia bacterium
CGTCAAGATCATGTCGTTGAAGTTTCTCGGCGGACCTACCGGAAAGGGTTCGACCTCAAATGCGGTGAAGGGAATCAACTACGCGATCGCAATGCGAAACCGCGGGGTCAACGTAAGAGTGATCAACGCTAGTTGGGGCGGAGGAAACGACTCTCAGGCTTTAAGGCAGGCTATATCGGCGGCAAATGATGCCGGGATCTTGTTTGTATGCGCGGCAGGCAATGGCGGCGGCGACATAGACGAGGACCCGGACTTTCCGGCCACATACGCGGTGGATTTGCCCAACACGGTATCGGTCGCCGCGGTAGATTCGAGTGGCCATCTTGCTTCGTTCTCCAACTACGGACACAGTTCCGTAAGCCTCGCGGCGCCCGGAGTGTTAATATTCAGCACGTATCCGGGAGGCTACTCCTACTTACAGGGCACATCAATGTCGACACCGTATGTATCCGGAATAGCGGTGTTGTTATGGTCGCATGAGCCGTCGCTGACTGCCGCTGAAGTCAAGCAGCGCTTGATCGACACCTCCGATCCGCTGCCGTCACTCGTTTCCAAGGCTGTGCGTTCAGGAAGGGCTGACGCGTTTGCCGCTCTGCAAAACAACATTGCGCCTGCTCCGGGACTATCAGTACTGGGAGTAAAATTTCCAAACAAACGGACCGTTAGTATTGACGGCTTCGGATTTATCGATGGCTCATCAATCGTGGAAGTTAACGGTACGCCGCTGATCACACCCAGCTACGACAACTCTTTTGCGTTGAAGAGTGGAACGTTGACGCGGCTGACCATCGAGTTAGGCAAGAAGCCGCTAAAGAGGACGTTTCCCGCCTTTGCTCCGGTGAGCGTCACGGTTTTCAACCCTACGACCGGCGAACGCTCAGAAAAGTTCACCGCCGTCAGATTTTAGTCGCCCGGACTTGGTCAGTTTAAGAACCGGACGAACGGCGCCCGCTGTTTGGGCGCCCTTTGTGTCTGGGCCGCTGCTTAACCCGGCGAGGGGCGGCGTCCCGAGCGAACAGGCGTGGTCTGCCGCAGAGCCTCATAGAGCACTATCCCGACCGATGTCGCCAGGTTCAATGATCGCACTCGGTGGTTGGGCATCGGGATGGTCAAGCATCGCTCCCAGTTTGCGCGCAGCAACTGCTCAGATAAACCTCGAGTCTCACTTCCAAAGACAAGACAATCCCCTCGCGCATACTCGAAGTCCGTATAGACCCGCTCCGCCTTGGTCGTGAAGTATAAAAAACGGCACTGTGGCAACGAGGTGTGTAGCGCACCAACATTTAAGTGATAATGAATCTCGACTTCGTTCCAATAGTCCAGGCCCGCCCGCCGCACCGCTTTGTCATCGGTACGAAACCCGAGCTTGCCGACGAGATGCAAGGGAGTAAACGTCGCACCGCAGAGTCGCGCGATGTTCCCGGTATTTGGAGGGATCTCCGGTTCGATCAGCGCCACGTGGAGCTGCGCGGATCCAGCGCCCCGGTCGAAAGATGAGCTTGGAGAGCTCGTCATCTCTTGTTTCTTTCCCGCTAAAGCAAGTTCCCAACGATGCGTTTCAAAGCCAATCGCAAAATCTTCTTGTGATCAAAAGCAAGCCGAGGCGGACGAAGCGCCGAAAACCATGCGGCTTCGGCCGCATCGTCACTTGTGCTTGGTTCCGGACGATCATCAAGCAAGGCGCCATAGGCTACCGTGACGGTGTGACCGCGAGGATCGCGCCCCCGGTCCCCGAATGCGCCGATCTGCTCGATCTTGATTTCGCTCAGTCCCGTCTCCTCGTGGAGCTCTCGTGCGGCGGCCTTTTCCAGCGACTCGTCTTTGTCGACGAAGCCGCCCGGCAACGCCCACCATCCCTTGAATGGTTCGTTAGCGCGTTTGATCAGCAAGACTCTTATCCCGTGTTCATCCCGATGAAAGAGCACGACGTCCACCGTCACAGCCGGGCGGGGATGCTCGTAGCAGTGCAATTTGCTGGACTTTGATTCAGGATGCGGCTTCTGGCCTCGGTTCATTTCGCTCGATCCGTTTCTGCTCACGCTTGAAGATCTCCAGATCAGTCGGAGCGAACAACACGAATATCACCCGCTCGACTTTCGTCTCGGGATTCTGATGGGCGTAAGCCAGGGCCGCCTTCATCATTACCCGCGCACATTCATCCAGCGGGAAGCCTCCGACTCCGGTTGCAAGCGCGGGAAAAGCGATCGACTTGCAACCCGATTTGTCGGCGATCGTGAGGCTGTTGTACGCGGCATCGTGAATAATGGCCTCGCTCGAAGCCGAACCGGCCCGCTTTGGCACTGCGCGGTCTTCCTGGCGATAACCCATCGCCGCGGCATGGATGACGTACTTGTTTGGAAGCTTACCGGCGGTTGTTCGAACCGCTTCGCCTAACGGAATCGGACCGAGAGCCACCGCTTCGCGTTCGATTTCGGGACCGCCGCGCCGGGCGATCGCTCCTGCGACTCCCGAGCCGAGCCATAGATCTGTGTTTGCGGCGTTGACGATCGCATCGATGTCCGGTTGATTTGTGATGTCCCCTTGTCTCAGTTCGATCTTCATCACATTCAGCGCTCGTGTCGAGTGTAAGGACAAGCTAAAGCTTGAACTCAGAACGTGTCGAGTGTAAGACAAGCTAAAGCTTGAACTCAGTGTCAGGAATGATAGTTGGCGAGCTGCTCGATAACGTCAAGCCAGCAACACAAAAAGGCGGACCCCAAAATGGGTCCGCCTTTGCTTCGGGGGCTGATCGAGGCTGCGGTTCTAGCCGTCGATCACTGAGAGAGGGCTAACGTTGCGTCGGGGATTTCTGGGCCGTCGCGGCGCCTCCAATGTTGCGAGTCAACAACCGGATCTCGACACGCCGATTTTCTGCGCGTCCCTCCCGGGTTGTGTTGTCGGCCACCGGGCGGACCTCGCCGAATCCGAGGATGTGCATCCTGAACAATGGGATGTTGTGTTGCTCGGCGAGATAACGCCGAACAGCATCGGCGCGCTTCTGGGTTAGCTGATTGTTGTACGCGTCTTTACCTATCCAATCGGCGAACCCTTGAATCTCGAGGATGAAGTTGTCGCGCGACTTGATCTGTGCTGCCAACTGATCGAGCGATTCGCGCGCTTCTGGCGTCAGATCGTACTTATCAAACTTGAAATGAACCGCCGCGCTGTTCTGAAGAGTGTAATTGTCGAGGTTGGTTCTCAAATCGCTCACCGATTGCTCGGCTCCGTTCACACGGGTGTTGGCTTCATCGGCGCGGCTCAATGCGGTGTCGGCTTGCGATTGGGCGCGGTCGGCTCGCCCCCTGACATCAGTAATGTCCGTCGAAAGCCGGCCGATATCCTGGGTGTTGCGGCGCGAAGTCTCTTCAAGCTCACCGGTGCGTTGCTCAAGCGGAGTGACTCGCTCGCTGACCCTGTTTCGCACGTATTTTTTAGTGGCACATCCTATGGACGATAATACTACGACCGTCATTAATGCGATCAAGACCGTAAGTCTGCTCTTCATGTTTTCTCTCCCACTTTGCGAGTTTTAAAAGAAAGGCGATGCAGAGAGTCCGCATCGCCTTTTGTGGTTACCGTCCTCACCACGATAACCGCATAAGAGACCGGAAGTGATTTATAATCACCCGTATCTCTGCCCCGCGGATAATTCTGCAACCATTATGCCGCCAGCTAACATCGACGCGAGGCGCTATGGGGCTTGTAAGCTATACCAAGAACTAGACATCCGACTCGCGCTTATTCACGTGCTGCGCGCTCGAAGCGTAAAGATTACAGCAGCGGGGTGTAAGAATTTCCGAATATCAACCAGCGCAAATCCGAAGGCGGCGAAGGTCAGCGGTGAATTCAAACATCAAAGTCGCGCACTCGCCATTAAACGCTGATGATCGCTGACTGGCGTAACGCTGATTCTCGCAGATCACCCCGGCTCTACCCAAATCTCGGCGACTGATTCGTCGCAAATCGGCGTTCTGAGAGGGTGCGGTAGATTCGTAGCTCAACAGCGACTTGTCTTTTGAGCTTAACGAGGGCAACAATTCGTAGAGCAAACGTAGAAAGTGAGCGACGAAAAATGGAGATTGCCACCTTTGGAGCAGGTTGTTTTTGGGGAGTGGAGGCGGTTTTTCGCGAAGTCGTAGGCGTTGTGTCAACCCGAGTCGGCTACGCCGGTGGATCGTTCGATAACCCGAATTACCAGGATGTCTGCTCGGGCAGGACCGGGCACGCCGAAAGCGTCGAAGTAAGCTATGATCCGCCGAAGGTCTCGTATGATCAATTGCTCGATGTGTTTTGGGAGTCACACGATCCTACGACGTTGAATAGACAAGGGCCCGATGTTGGCTCCCAGTACCGGTCGGTTATCTTCTTTCACAACAGCGCGCAGGAGTCCGCCGCAAGCGCGTCAAAACAGAGACGGCAGTTATCAGGCAAGCATTCGAGAGAGATCGTCACCGAAATCGCACCCGCCTCGCAGTTCTGGGAGGCCGAGGACTATCATCAGCAGTATTTAGAGAAGCGCGGATTGGCCCACTGCCGCGTATGAGCCGCGCCGGCTGCCAAATGGCTGGAACTTCGGACTTCCGAATGAGCGCTATCTGACAAAGGACGGCCTGTCGTTTGACGGTCGGGGCGTTCCTCCCGACGTCGCCGTTGCGGTGTTTCCGCAAGCCGATCTGCAGAGCGGGCGGGACGGCGCACTTGAAAGAGCGTTGGAGATTCTCAACAAGCGCTGACGTTTCTCTACCTAAAACTTCATCTCGGACATGATCGCGTGCCCGGTGTCGGAGACGGCTTCGATGAGCAAATCGAAGTCTTCTCGCCTGCTTCGATGGTTAGTTATGGCGACACGCAACGCGAATGCGTCGCCCAGGGTTGTTCCTGAAGGCACCGCCAATCCGCTCTCTTGAATTCGCAGCAGGATTTCTTCGTTTATTCGATTCAAGGCATCGCCGGGCGCCTGCTTTGGCGCGAACCTGAAACACACGATGTTGAGAGGCACCGGTGCCGTAAGCTCCAGATCAGGGTGCGCTTTGATAAGGTCCGCACAATACCGCGCCTGCATAACGTTTTGTGCAATAAGCCGGGCGAAAGTATTGATCCCATGCGACTTGAACGACATCCACACTTTGAGCGCGCGAAAGCTGCGCGTGAGCTCAATCCCGCGCTCGGCGAACGGCAAGCCGCCGGCTATTACACCCCGTGAAGCCTGCGCAAGGTAGCTCGGAGTCAACGTAAACGCCTCGCGATGCGCTTTCGCGTCACGCACCAGCACGCAAGCAATTTCGAATGGCAGGTAGATCCATTTGTGAAGATCAAAGGCTATCGAGTCGGCTTGCTCTATACCGGCCACAAGCTGCGCGAGCGAAGGCGCGATTCTGGCCAGCGCGCCGAACGCTCCATCGACGTGAAACCATAGATTCTGTTTGCGGCAGAACTCCGCAAGCGCCGTCAAGTCATCAATCGCTCCAGTGTTGACAGTACCCGCGTTTCCGATCACGCAGAACGGCGTGTGCCCGGCGGCTCGGTCTTCTTCAACTGCGCGCCGAAGGGCATCGAGGTCGACTCGAAAGGCGTTGTCGACCGGGACGCGTCGAAACGCGCGGTTGCCAAGTCCCATGAGCTCGGCAGCCTTCTGCGCCCAGCCGTGAGTTTCACTCGAACCGTAAAGCGTCAGCATCGTCTGGCTTTGAAGACCCAGCTCGCGAACATCGAACCCGGCCCTTGAGTGACGAGCGACTACCAGTCCGGTGATGTTTGCCATCGTACCCCCGCCGACGAGCAGCCCGCTGGTTTGTGCAGGCATCCCCATCAACTCGGTGAGCCACACAAGGACCTGTTTCTCGACCAGCGTCGGGGCTTGATCGAATCCTGCCAGATGGGGATTCATCCCCGATGCCAACATGTCGGCCAGCATTCCGAGCGGCGTGCCGTTGCCCTGGACCCATCCCCAAAACCTCGGATGGCGGTTGCCGTTGGTGTACGGCATGACATTTTCAAGAAACTCTTCATAAACAGCCGCAGGGTCTTGCGGTTCGTTGGGTAACGGGTGGCCGAACTGATCTCGAACGTTCTCTGGAAGAGGCTGCCAGGCCGGCTTTTCTCGCACCGCCGAGAGATAATCAAACATGTCGTCAAGCATCCGGTGGCCCAGCGAGCGAAGTTGTTCCCAATCCTGCGGATCAAGCGTTATCTCCACGTCCGCATTCGCATCTGCCTTCTCCATCTTTACGCTCCCTTTTCGCTCAAACGGATTAAGATCAGCTCGCACCGGATCGATATTAGACTCAAGGTGAGCAGAATTCTATCCGCATCTTGCGCTTCATGGTTGGGATATCAAAAGGATCTGAGCCTGATCGCCGGTTCACCAAAGCATCGCTCAAGTGTTAGAATCAGCGCGAACGGCGACACCCCAATGCTCTCAGGTACCATTGGTCACTACAGTATCGTACGGAAGCTCGGAGAGGGCGGCATGGGAGAGGTTTACCTCGCGGAGGACGTGCGGCTGCATCGCAAGCTCGCAATAAAGTTCATCCCTGAGGAATTGGTGACCAACGAGCAGGCTACTCGCAGGCTGATCAGGGAGGCGCAAGCAGCGGCAACCCTGGACCACCCGAACATCTGCTCGATATATGAAGTGGGCGAATGCGAAGGTGGGAACTTCATTGCGATGCAATTCGTCGAAGGCGAGACTATCGCCGAGAGAAAGCGCCGAAAACCTCTGGACCTTCAAGAATGCTTGCGAGTAGCAATTCAGGTTGCCGACGCGTTAGCCGAAGCGCATTCGCACGGGATAATTCATCGTGACCTCAAGCCCCAGAACATAATGATTAACGCGCGCGGTCACGTGAAGCTTCTCGACTTCGGCCTGGCCAAGATCATTCAAATGGGCCAGTCGTTGGAAAGCAAAGCCGCGACCGAGACTCTCTTGTCCGAGCCCGGGATGATTATCGGCACCGTTCCGTACATGTCGCCCGAACAAGTGAGAGGAGAAGTTCTCGACGCTCGGAGTGACATCTTCAGCCTCGGGGTAGTGCTTTATGAAATATTGACGGATCGCCGTCCTTTTTTTCATGACAGCGCTGCGGGGACTATCTCTGAGATATTAACCCGCGAGCCTCCTCCGATTGCTCGATATTCGGATTTTGCGCCGGCCGAGCTTCAAAGGATCATCAATAAGGCGCTGTGCAAAGACGTTGAGGAACGTTATCAAACCGCAAAGGATCTACAGGTCGATTTGAAAAACCTGTCGGGAGAATTGGCGTTCGAAGAAAAGTTGGAACGTTCTTACTCGGGCGATGCGGGACCGGACACGGCGATCCTTAGACGAGGCGTGTCGACCGGGGGTATGTCGGCAGTTCGGACCGGCTTGAGTGTGCGCACCTCTAAGGGCCGGCGAGCGATGAAACTAGTTGCGGCGGCAGCTCTCATCGTCGCAGGCACCGCCGCAGGCTTCTACTTCCTCTCTCCGGGCACCGATTCTCTCGCTGTCTTGCCGTTTACTTATACGGCCGCCACAGATCAGAACGTGATGGCCGATCCGGATCGCGAATACCTAACCGACGGGATTACCGAAAGCCTCATTGCGAGTCTGTCGCAGTTGCCGCAATTGAAGGTGATTGCCCGCAGTTCCGTTTTTCGCTTCAAGGGCAGAGAGGCGGATTCCCAGGCGCTCGGGCGAGAGCTAGGAGTCCGCACCATCCTGGTTGGTCTCATTACCCAGCGCGGTGACCAGTTAATCATTCAGCCGGAGTTAGTCAATGTATCGGACAACCGGCGCGTTTGGGGTCAGACTTATCAACGCAGGGTCTCGGACCTCCTGGCGATCCAGAGTGATATCGCCAGAGAGATTTCAGAGAACCTTAGAATGAACCTGACCGGGGAAGACAGGCAGTTGTTGACCAGGAAGCACACCGACAACGCCGAAGCGTATCAGGCATATCTGAAGGGGCGCTATCATTGGAACAAGAGAAATGAAGATGGATTGAAGAAAGGAATAGAGTTCTTCCAACAGGCGATTCGAATCGATCCGAAATACGCGCTGGCATACACGGGCATTGCGGACTGTTACATGCTGCTTAGCGACTACGGGTTTATGGCTCCAAACGAGGGCTATCCGCTTGCGAGGACAGAGATAATGAAGGCGCTAGAGATCGACGATAAAGTCGCCGAAGCTCATACGTCTCTGGCAGCTACCAACACAGGTTACTATTGGGAGTGGGCTCGCGCCGAGAGCGAGTTCAAGAGGGCGCTGGCGCTCAACCCGAATTACGCGACCGCCCATCATTGGTACGCCCTGTATTTGATGCTGACGGGAAGAATGGATGAGGCGCTCAGCCAGATTCGGCACGCGGTTGAACTCGACCCGCTTTCGCTTGGGATCAACAAAGACTATGGGATAATGCTCTTTTTCGCGCGCCGCTACGACCCCGCCATAGAACAGTTCAAGAAGACATTAGAGATTGATCCGAACTTTCTGATGGTCTACACGCATCTCGCCGAGGTGTACGTGGAAAAAGGGATGTACCGAGAGGCGATCGACGAGTTGGAGCGCGTCCACGCCCTTGCCCCGGAGGAAGCGGAGATCACCAGCGTGCTGGGGCAAGCCTATGCTGCCGTTGGAAGGAGGGATGAGGCGCAGAAGATCGCCTCACAATTGAACAGCCTTGAAAAGGGGGCTCAATTCTTGTCGAAAGAAATGGCCATCCTTTACGCGCGACTCGGCGATAAAGACCGGGCGATCAAGGTTCTTCAGAATGGAGTTGAGAAACGCCACGCCGTAGTTACCGAGATCAAAGTAGACCCGCGGTTAGACAGTCTCAGGCCGGATCCGCGGTTCGCCGAATTGATACGCCAAATCGGGCTGCCGAATTGACTCTCCGCGCCAAAACAGGGGAGAGGGAAGGGGGATCGTCATAGCGTCCCCCTCCAACGGAATCAGTATTTTGTTGAGGGAAGGGATCTAGCGCTACTTGCCGCCCTTCTTGGTTCCGCCCTTCTTCGCGCCGCCCTTCTTGGTTGTCTTTTTAATACCACCGCCACCTTTGAGTACCATGGGGTCACTCTCCTTTCGTGCACCATACGCACAAGATGCTGTGATAGGCCGTCTTTTGTGTACAAGCCGGCCTCGTATACAAGATACTGCGCTTTATATATTCTTTGCTTGCCCATGTCAACAAAATTTTACGAGTAGGCAGTCATAAGCGCGATGTTGAATCGGCACGATATCTTGATCTATCTGACCCTGGGACGACAGACACGAAGTTAATCGCGATTGACTCGGCGCGGGGACCTGGCGTACACGTTCCATGCACCGCCGTTTAGCTAAGGGTGCTGAGGTCTCGACAATCACCGACAACATAGGAACCCGCTATGAGTGCGCAACTCATTCATGTAGTCGACAACTTTTACCCAAGCCCCGATAAGGTTCGACGGGAAGCACTGCGTCGGCCCTTCATCAGGCATCCGGATTACGGCGTGCGCGCGACTCGGCCATACCATCTGAGGGGGGTCAAAGATTTACTGGAGGGAAAGTTCAAAATCCGCATCGGCAGTTGGAATGATAGTCGGGGCGCGGACCCCTTCAACGGCGCTTTCTACAGCGCGTTTGCGACCGGTGAGCGGGCAGACGAGGTCGTGGTGCACTACGACAGGCCATCGAATTGGGCAGTCCTGATTGTTTATATGACCCCCAACGCCCCCTGCGAGGCAGGCACGTCGATTTGGCAACACCTCGAGACAGGCTTGACGGCCAGACCAACCAAAAGGGATGCAGAACGGTTAGGGACGTCCGTGCAAGGTTTGGATGAAATCCTTCACAGAGATCGCGCCAAAATCGATTGCTGGAGAGAAATCGATCGTATAGGAAACCTCTACAATCGAGCGGTAATGTTTCCCGCTAAATTGCTTCATTCGGCCAGCAAGCATTTCGGCAGCAACCCATCAAGCGGGAGAATATACCAGGGATTCCAGTTCCGGCGGTACATATGCACGGCTGCCTGAGGTTTTGACACGGATTCTAAGGAGGATCGCTCGGTGAGCAGAGCGCAAATCGAAGCGCGGGAAGGGGCAATCCAACGTGGTATTCGATTCATCTACGAGGCCGCTTGCGACTCGAAGACGTTTGAAGCCTATGGATTCGATCTTCTCTGGTGCTTCAGCCTGATCGCATCCACCTCGCCGGATCACCGATTGCGTAAGGTCGCCCGTGAGATGGGACGCGAGCGCGCCCAGCGGTGGCGCAAAGAACATCGCGCACTGCCTTCGGACATCGATTCCAAAACCATAACCGACTTCATTGACGCCACTGTTTCAGCGGACAAACTTGGCGTGCGCGACCGGGAGCTCAAAGCGCTCATTCGCGGGGCCGCGCGGAATTTCACCGTGCACGATTTCCTTGGGTTTGATCCCGCGCTCGAACATCCGCCGAGCGATCTGCCAAAGCGATGCGATTGTGGAGCCGGTAACGCTCGCGGACGGAAGTCCTGTAAGCAATGCAAGAGGCGATTGCGAATGCAGAGCCGATACGAGACCTGGATGCAAGCGCTCTATCGAGGGTATCGGAACGAGCGCTCGGGGGTGATGCTTGGCACCAGATACGCCGACGCAATCAGGTGGTTGCCGGAGATGCGCCCGTACTGCGAAGCCGAGGCAGAAATGGTCCACGACTTCTACTACTCGGCGTACGCGGTTACCCACGTCGTGTACACGCTGAATGATTATGGCCGCTTCAAGCTCTCGCCTCGTTGGCTGCCTCACGAGTATGCGTTTCTCAAGGACAATTTGGAAAAAGCCATCGCGATGGATGACCCCGAGATGGCTGGCGAGTTTCTAGACACGTTGAAAGCCTTCGGACTGAACAGCGAACATCCACTGATTCGCAAATGCAGCGAATACCTTCTGTCGCACCAGAACTCAGACGGAAGTTGGGGTGATGTGGATGCGGACGACGTTTATAATCGCTATCATCCGACGTGGACAGCGATAGACGGATTGAGGGATTATGCGTGGCGGGGTGAAAGGTTAAGCTTCCCAAACCTGAAACCGTTACTTGAGCGTTGGAACGCGCGCTAGCGACGGCGCCAACCTGCGGTCGCTGTATCCGGTGCGGATCGCGGTTCAAGCGTGCCTTTGGCCGGTATTATGCTCCGGCACGCGGTTCGTCGAGCGCTTCCACCCGATCGATCTTTCCCCGGTCAGCTCAACGTTTAATCTAATCCGCGGCAGTCGATGAATGTCCTGATACCCGGTACATCCTTCAAGTACATCCTGGCGATCTTGCCCGCTTCCTCGCAAGGAGTAAAGTTACCATTATTAGAAAGGAGGATTCCGATCAGCCCGTTACCCCGATTTGGAAGAATGCCGATAAAGGTTCGAACTCCCCACCACTTTCCCGTGTGTAAGACTGCTTCCAAAGTCGAATCGTTACTGCCTTTCGCAATATCGGAATTTTGAAGGACCCTCCAGCCGAAACCGTATGTGAATATGCTTTCTTCTCCATGTTGCATTACCACTACCTGGGAAAAAACCTGCTTCAGCGTGTCCTGTCTAACCACGTGCTTGCGCGAATCACGCCCGATCACGCTATTGTTGAGTGGCGGATGCCCTTCGTTAAATATCTCCAACAGGGCCTCGAGCCACGTTGACAGATCGCAGATTGTCGAAAACACGTTGCCATCGCCATAGATCGAGTCCAGTTGCGAGGTAGTAACATCTGTAAAGCCTCTTGAAGTTTTCTGATACGCGCGGGCTTGATTTGGAAATACGGTCGACGGGTTGTCCTTCACAAACGTTTGGGTCATCGCCAGCGGATCGAAGAAGTTTGTCTTTAGGAAAGCGGCGAAAGATGTTCCAGATCGTCGCCGGACGATCTCGGATAAGACTACATATCCTGAGTTGCTGTAAATGTGGTTCGTTCCGGGTGTGAATCTCAATCTGGTTTTCCTGGCGAGTTCATTGATGACATCCTGATTCTTAGGCACGAAGCCGCGTTTCAAGAACTGACCGTGATCGCCAAACGAGGCCAGGTAATCTGGCAGACCGGATGTGTGAGTGAGCAGGTGACGAACGGTGATCTGTTCAGTGGCCCTGAACGGTTTGAACTCGGGTAGCAATGAGGGGAGACGCTCGTCAAGCCGTAGCCTCCCTTGCTCCACAAGTTTCATTATTGCCATCGCCGTGAATTGCTTCGATACGGATGCGAGGTTGAAAACAGTTTTCTCGCTGATCGCAGTATGCCTTCCGATGTCCGAGAGACCGTAGCCGCTCAGGAACCTTATTTTTCCACCCTGCATCACAGCCACCGCCGCGCCCGGGCTGTTGGGCTTCTCCCATTTCGTTCGCAACATCTTATCAACCGCTTTTGCCTTGGGAACATCGACCGCGAATTCAAGACCGCGGCAACCACTCGTTGCTAATTCCTGCGTTGCGGGGAGCGGGCTCCAACCCGTGACGCGCGGCTGAGCGCATAGCATCAGAGCAACGCCTAGAGCTGTGAGGAACAAAGCGCGTTTCATGTCTACCTCCCATTTTCTTGGCATAGGTGTTCGATACCCGCGTGACAACGGCGGCGAGGAGCACCAGGCCGGCCGCCTGGTTTGGGCGGACGATACTGGTCGGTCAACAAAACTTCCGCTTGCGAGTAGTCACCTTAACGATTCAAGTCATAAGCAGGGGCGCACGTAGCTTCCTCGGTGCTCGGCCTGCCGTTGTCTGATCCAAAAACGTGCGCCGAAGCTCCGTGCCGCACAGTGCTACCGGCGTACGAGCGATCGCTCAAAATCCCTCACCTTAGGCGGCTTGTTGCCTTTTCCGGGTGCGATAGCGTGGCCCTCCGCCTTCAGGCGTTGAGATTGCGCCTTTGTTCCGCCGGGGAACTTTTCGTTCAGGCTGCCATCGTCCCGGATGACTCGCCAGTAAGGTGTCACCTGCTTACGTCCGTTCTGAGAGTCCTCTTCGGCCGCTTCGGCAGCGATGCGAATGAAG
>JBASRM010000473.1:0-15792 GCA_049273835.1 Blastocatellia bacterium
GCTCTATCCCGATCTTACGATGGATAACATTCTGCTGGCGAAGCAGGTTACTGATACTCTCAATCTATGTGGGGAAACGTTCAAGTTGTACAAGCTGGACTGGAGCATGGAGGATAACATCTCCTCGTCCTCTCCCCGAGATGATAATCCGTTTTCGCGCATTCCTTTCCTGTACTTCAAGGAACTGAGGCGGCTCAATCAGTCGCTTCACGTCCCGGATGAGAAGTTTTACGGGCAGGGGCATGCAACGCAAAAACAAGCGGGTCGGTGAATCGGAATTGAGTGTCAACGCGATCATCGAGGTTGTAGTTGAATTGTGTGAAAGGTTTCATACATCGGAACCTCTCTACGACTCGGTAGTTAAACATGACAAGCTTGAACGGAGAGTCTGAGCGAATGATTCATCTCGATTGCTCAGGATTATTTTCTCCTTGAGCGGGTCGCCGAGCGTGATAAGGAGAGTCTAATATGAAACGAGCTGGTTTTCTCAATTCGCTTGTGATCGTTTGCGTGGCAGCGACCGGGTTCTCGTTCGGTCAATCGAATGCCTCGAGGGTTTGCCCGTTCAACATTTCCGGCTTGTGGAGATCAGATATAGGGACCGAAGTGGCCCGCGTCTTTTTCAGCTTCTCGCCGGAGGGGCATGTGACGATGCTGGAGCACTCTAAAGACACGCTGCCCCAGGATTTCGAAGTGCTGACATCGGTGTCTTATGCGCTGGACAATCCTTCCGCTCCGACACAAATCGATTTCACCGCGATGCGTGGGGATGATGTGTTCCAAAAAGGAGTAACAACTTGGAAGATAGTCCAGTATGGCGACGATAGCTTCACCACTCTGGACCCCGTGTCGGGGCAACAAACACGATGGTTGAAGGAGCAGACGCATCGATACTTCCTAACCTTCGCAGCCCGCAACGGGCCGCCGTCGCTCGGCGGGCCCGCGTTCGCGATGTGGACCGTGATGGATGGGCGGGAGCCCAAAAGCGAAGCGCTTGGCATTCAAATTACCAAAGACGAGGCGGGAAAAGTTGCGGCGACCTTCGGCCCAATCTCGGCCGAGCTCTACGAGCCGCTCATAGAAGAGAGCGAAAAGGACAACAAGAAGAAAGGCAACAAAGAAGAGATCGTGCTTGCGCGGTTCGAGTTGCCAGAAGCCGAGTTTGAAAAATCCCATGAGCTTTATAAGCTATGGGAAGGATACGTGACGGCTCAAAAGCTTCCGTACGGCGATCCTTATCGGAATGGAATGGAGTTTTTGCGCAAAGCGGCCGAAGGTCTCGATCTCACTCAATGTGGTGACAAGGTCAAGATGAACAGGCCAACCGGCCGCGAACATGATGAGATCATCGCCAAACTCACTCCTCCCCAACAACCATTGGAGTACATAAAAATAACGAGGAAAAAGAACAAGGAGCTGCACGTCACAAACTCAATGTATCCCTGGGGCTGGCGACCGCTGATTCAACAGCCTTGACACTGAATCTATTTGCGCATTCGTTAGTACTGCCTTAAATCATCAGTACTGTAGGGACATAACCTCTAACCCTAAGGAGAAACTACCATGAGCGAAACCACTGCTATCAAGGTAAGCGCGAGCGGTACAACAGGCTCGATCTGTGCGGTATCCGGCCCATACAAGTGCACCTCGTCTATCGTTGTGTTCTTCAAGAAAGGGGATAAGTTCACCGCTGACCCCACTACTGGAAAGGCTACGACCTGGAGAATGTAGTGACGGCTAAGCGAAGCCTGGTGGCAAGGGAAAGGCTTAAGCTGTATCCCAGTATTCACGGGCCCGTTTGATCTCGGCGCCCCTTGATCTCCGCGGGAATCTGCCACCGTACATTTCCTTCTCGATTGAAGGGAACTGGTCCCAACGAATTGCGCGCGTCCGAGATAGGACTATTCACGGGCTTCGCTGCCGCTGCATTGCCGCCAGGGCACCAGAAGGCATCGGCTCGAGATGCCAACAAAAGAACCAGGGAGGATCATCGATATGAGAGTTAGAAAAGTTCTGCTGTTGAGTGCATTGATGGTGAGCTTCGTCGCATTCTCCGGTAGTCAGCAAACTTCTGCTGGTCATATTTCAGAACAGTGCAAGGCTGACCTCATTGCGCTTTATGAAAGCTGCAAGCTGCAATGTCCAGGCAACCTGCGCTGTTTTCTCAGATGCGCGGTAACAAACTTCCCCGCCTCATGCAAGTAAGAGCCGCCGGCGAGGCAGGCAGCACTTGCCTGCCTCGCTTTACGGAGAGCTTCTGAGTCAACCAAAAATAAGCCGGTCGCCCGCGACCGTCCCTATCTTCCCAAGCTCGAGCCTGTTGATATCTGCGTTGGCCGGGTATGAGCATCCATTCTGACTTGGTTCCGGTCCTAATCGCAAAAAGCAGCGTGGCCCTCTTCTCCCTCCGAATATCAACCTTGTTTTCGGCCTGTTCCGACCAACCCACGTTCTTCGGATCTCGTGTACCGAAATGGCTCCTTTAACGATGCATCATATCTAACCAGGAAAGAAGCCCACATTTCGGCGCAACGAGAAACTAATGCTTTTCTCGTGGTAATCTAACGTGCTTTTCATTCCCAATCGATAGCAAAAGAATCGCTGAGAGAATGCTTACAAGTTGGCACGGCCGTTGCAGAAAGCACGGCATCTACAGGTGTGTGGACTCTTGCAACTATATATCTCCTTGGAAATCCGCCCCGCGCACAGCGAAGAAGGAGATCCAGCACGGTAAACGGAGGTTGTGAGATGGAAGAAAATACACGACAGGATAGCGCGATCAGAGGAAAGCAGCGATTTGTCCGGGCCGCCGGGCGATTCATTGTGATGACGCTGATGATTTCAGCGCTGGTCTCAGTGACCATGCCCGGTTCGATCCACGTAGAAGCCCAGTCACAACCCAGTTACCGCGTTCTATCTCTTAGCGCTGGAGCCAGCCCTTCGGCGGCAAAAATCGGAGACCTGGATGGAGATGGCCTGAACGATATTGCGGTCGTCAACCTTCAGGGGAGCCTCCAGTTGTTCTTCAACAAAGGCGGCGGCTCGTTTGATCAGATTTCCTTGAGCGGGCTGTGGCCCTCAACCGCTCGGACGCTTGACGTTGATATTGGCGATTTGAATGGCGATCGCCGAAACGATATCGCGGTTGCATTCTCAACTCAAACAGGGGCGATCTCGGTTCTATTCAATCAAGGAGGTCGCGCATTTTCTGCTCCGGTCAACTATGATTCGTGCAATTCCTCAAACGGGATTGTCATCAGCGATTTTGATAAAGATGGCGACAACGATCTCGCGGACATAAGCCAGTGTTCGACTGCGGGTATCTTGCTCAACAACGGGCAAGGCGTCTTCGCTCTGAGCGGCGCCTATGGGACCGGCAATCATTCAAAATCGATAACGGTTGGCGACTTGAACCGCGACGGCTTTAAGGACATTGCATATGTCAACAACGGGGTGGGCAGCAACGGCAGCGTCACAGTACTCTACAACAAAAGGAACGGGACCTTTGGCGCCCCGGTGTGGACCTACGCCGGCGATTTACCTGATGACGTGACGATCGCCGATTTTAACGGCGACTCCAACCCGGACATAGCAATTGCGAATTCCTACTACTCGCAGCTAATCGTGCTGTTCTGTGACGGCGCTGAAGGCTTTATCGGATACTCGGAAGTTAGCGGTGGTGATACTCCCACCAACTTGACCGCGGCAGATTTTAACGGCGATGGCCGCACCGACGTTGCCGTCACAAGCTGGGGAACAAACAGACTTTCCATTCTTCTAAATCGGGACGGGTATGACTTTGGCATCGCCGGTACTTTTAACATCGGGCAGTCTCCGGTAGGAATAGAATCTGGAATTTTGGACGGCGATTCACTGCCCGATCTGGTTGCCGTCAATCAAGGCAGTGGAAACATAACGCTTCTTCTAAGCGCAGCCGGCTCGCCCCCGCCTCCACCGCCGCCGCCTCCTCCTCCTCCTCCGGCACCGATAACGTTGACGGTTTCAACTCGTACGACAAGCAAAGCGCGACTGGTCGATCTGAAGTGGAGCGGCGCGCCGGGCTCAACGGTCGATGCATACCGCAACGGCTCGCGAATCGCCACGGTGTCGAACACCGGCAGTTACACAGATCAATTCGGAAAGACCACGCACGGGACCTTCAAATACAAAGTTTGTGTCACCGGTGGTCAACAATGCTCCAAGGAAGCGGCGATAAGCTTCTGAAGTTCGCGGCGTCAACCTCTTTCGGGGAGTGGTGAGTGCTACGGTCGACACCGCAGCACTCACCATGTGTGTCATCGCTTCTCGGTTGCCGAGTCAAACACCGACGACTCGAATCTCCACCAGCCGGTCCGCATGAAGCAACGCCAACCGTATCCGGAGCCTTGCCAGAAACCTTGCATAACTGCAAAACTCTAAGTCCGGCGGCAAAGACCCACCGTTGATAATAACGGCTGCGGTCCAGGATTAAATCGTGAGGTTAATCTCGATTCGCCGCTGTTTCGTAACCATTACCACTCAGACTTGGAGGTCCGATGAAAAGGGTTTCGCTCTTACTGGCCGGCGCAGCGCTGATCGCGGGACTGGTGCAGCCGAGTGCCGCGTCTTCACGGCCGCGTCACGTCTCGTCCGCCCGGGCGCAAAAGCAGTCAACGACCGCGTCAAAGCCCGCGGAGAAAAAAGCTGACGACTGCGGATGTGAATCGAAGAACCCGCCGGACATTCTCGCCCTGGTCAATGGAACAAGAATCTCAGTGAAGGACGTTGACGAGCCGATAAAAGATCGCGTGCAGGAGCTTCAGAACCAGGTAGTCGAGGCGCGTAAACGTCAAGTGGATCTGGAGATCAATACCAGACTCCTGGAAGGCGAAGCGAAGCGGCTCGGCATCACACCGGACAAGCTGATCGAAGGCGAGCTTTCGCAGAAGATCAAACCCCCAACCGAGATCGAAGCCCGGACCTTTTTTGATCAGAACCGTAACCAAATTCAGGGGGACTTCAACGAAGTCAAAGATCAAATCATCGCGTATCTTCGAACTCAACGCCAGCAAGCGGAAGCGAAGAAGTTAGCCGACAGGCTTCGCGCGGGGGCCCAGGTGAAGGTGCTGGTCGAAAATGCGGCCCCGCCCGCGGCGGCGGCCGATCGTTCGCGGGTGTTTGCCACCGTAAACGGCAAGCCGGTTACGTCAGGCGATGTGGAAGATTCGCTGCGGCCGCTGATCTTCAGCGTTCAGGACCAGGTCTATAATCTGCGCAAGCAGTCTCTCGATGTGAAGATCAACGACTCGCTCCTCGAGCAGGAAGCCAAGAAGAGAAATGTTAGCGCCGATGCCTTGTTTGAGGCTGAAGTTGTGCCGCGGGTGAAGCCGGTGACTGAGGATGACGCGCGTAAGTTTTACCAAGAGAACAAGGCCCGGGTGCAAGGCAGCTTCGACGAATTCCGAGCGCGGATCGTTGAGTATCTTAAGAACCGCGAACAGGGAAACGCTGCGTCCGCCTATGCCGAGCAACTGCGAAAGGGCGCAGTGGTGCAGGTATACCTCAAGCCGCCCGATCCGCCGGTCTTCGACATTGCAATTGACGATCGCCCGTGGCGAGGCGGAGCTCGCGCCGCGGTAACGATAGTAGAGTTCACCGACTTTGAGTGTCCAAGTTGTGCGGCAACTCAACCTGTTCTCGAAGAAGTGGCAAAGGAATTCGGAGATAGAGTTAAGCTCGTGGTGCGCAGCTTCCCGCTCGATCAGCACAAGTATGCCTTCAAAGCAGCCGAGGCCGCCGAGGCCGCGCGAGAGCAGGGCAAGTACTGGGAGTACACGGCAATCCTGTTCAGGAATCAGAAAGCGCTCGAGGTGGACAAGCTCAAAGAGTATGCGAGCCAGTTAGGGCTTGATCGAAAGCGATTTGATGACGCTCTGGAATCCGGCAAGTATGCCGACCGGGTGAAGCGGGACATCGCTGACGGCGATAAGATCGGCGTGGATTCGACACCTACCGTTTTCATCAACGGCAGGCGCGCCAGGGAACGAACCCGCGAAGACTTGAAAGCGGCCATAGAAGCCGCTCTCAAGGATGTACCCCGGCAATGAAACCAGGTGCTCAGGCTTTCTGAATGCCTGGAGAGTGACGTCAACCAAGATCAACTCTGCGGTGAAGCAGGTTGCAACTGCGCGCGCAGTTCTTGAACGTCTCTGCTGACTTTCGGGGCGTCGGGCGCATTCGGTTGAAGCTGCAGGTAGATGCTCAACTCCGCGATTGCTTCCTTGATTTGTCCCTTGCCCTTGTACGCGTAAGCAAGAAACTTGTGGGCGTCTACAAGCTCGGGCTGCAACTCGAGCGCAACTTTGAGGAAACGCATACCAAGGTCAGGGTTTCCTTTTTTAACAAACGTCCCGCCCATGTGAAAGTTGATCATGGCGTTTGAAGGATCCAAACTCAGCCCGCGCTCGAAACAGGCTATGGCGCGGTCGTAGTTCTTGAGACCGGTGTCGAACGTATGCACGCTGCCTAGAGTATCCCACAAAGGCGGATTCGAACTGTTGACCGCCAGACCCTTCTCACACAGCTCGAGCGCCCGATCCAGTGGCGCTCGGTCCGCAAGACCCGGGCTCACTGCAGCCTGATACTGGTAGATCAGGACATAGGCCGAGGCGAGGTTGCTTATGACGATCAGATTGTTTGGACTCAACTTCAAATACTCTTCGAGCTGCTCCGCGGCCTTGCCATACTCACCCAGATCGATGAGCTTGTGTCCGAGAACATAATGGGGCATTGATTGCTCGGGAGCTGTCTCAACTCCGTGGTACCAGACTGTCATATCGTCCTTCCAGGTTGTGTTCTGAGCCAGGCTCTTACCTGCAAGAACGAAGACCAAAACACTCACGAGCACAGCTTGAGCCGCCCTCCGGTTCCGAATCGAAAGCCATCTCTCAAGTGGGATCCTGGACAGCCCCATAGCTACAAGAAGCGAGAAGCCGATTGATGGAATGTACACATATCGCTCCTGCACCAGGAAGTCTTCGCCAAAGGCGCTCAGGTTCAACACCGGCAGCAGGTTGATAAAAAACCAAAGAATAGCGAACCGGGCCATACTGAAGTTTCGCAGCTGCCAGAGCGCGGCACCCAGCGCCATAAGACCGGCAAAAGGCAGAATGAATCGAAGGTCAAGCGGGCTTTTGACCATCGGCGTCCCGTGGAACAGCGTTAGTTCAAACGGCCATAACAAAAGCCCGATGTATTTCCAGATGACCAGTGGAATCGTCAGCACCACCTGGTGAATCGGGTAAGACTTGAACCCACTGTTGTTGAGCGCGAACCCCAGTGCGTAGTACCTGGCGACAAAATACGCCGCTGATACAACCAGAAACGAGGCCGAGTATTTTATCGCGGGCATGATCCTGTCGCGCAGACCCTTGTCCTGATTGACGATTAAGAGTTCGTAGGCGGCGATAAAGATCGGCAGCGCCACGGCCGGCTCCTTTGAGAAAGCGGCCAACGTAAACAGGACGAGCGAGCCGATCAATAGTTTTACTTTTCCTTCCTCGCGATAGCGAATGTACAAATAAAACGAAGCGACGCAAAAGATTGCCAGTAGAGGATCTGTAAGACCGCTAACCCAAGCAACAGACTCGCTTCGCAGCGGGTGCACGGCAAACAACAGCGATGCTATCGCCGGCAGCCTTCGCTCTTTCGTTATTCGTTCGAGCATCAGGAAAACGAAATAGGTGGTCAGTAAGTGCAGAATGATGTTGAACAGATGCCAGCCGGGCGCCGATGTGCCAAACAACTTCCACATCATCATCAAGTAGATGATAAAAACCGGCCGGTAATAAGGCGTGGTCGGCTTTTCTTGCTTTGTTGGATCCTGATCCTGTTGGACTCGCCAGTACCAGGTTTCGGTCACCAGCGCTTTTGGAAGATTCCTAATATCCCGAATGAATTCGTTCTTCAATATTTGAGTGGTGTCGTCGTAAGCGAACCCGTTGAAGACCGAGTTGGAAAACGCCAGAAAAGTCACTCCGAGGATCAACCAGATGATCCAGTTGCGCGGGATAGTTGAGATGTGACCGCCGGTCGAATCAGGCCGCGGCTGAGTGCGGCGCTTCCTGGAACTGTTCTTTCTGCTCAATATTGATGTCCTGCCTTAACAATGCGAATGAAAGTGATCAAATGAATTCAACTAGGGTTGAACGGGAATTCCTAGCCCGAAATACTATCTGTGGGGCTAAATCAGTGTCAACATCCGGAAACGAAAACCAATTCGCCGTTCAAGGACGAGGGTAGGGAACCGCACGATGCGAGTCGCGCGAACCGCCGCGGAGCGCCCACCACACCCGGGCAACATCTTTCATCGCCTCGGTCACTGAGGACAGAGTCACACCGCGCGCCCGGCCGGCGCGCCGGTCGGAAGTCTGGACGGGGTGGCTCGCAATCCGATAGCCGGCGCGAGCGGCGCGTATGAGGCGCTCGGCCTCAGAAAAGGGCGAACGGGAAACCAGGGAGAAGCGCGTGATGATTTCCCGGCGGACCAGCTTCACCGCGCCCGCGTCGTGTGTCTCCACTCCGAATAGGATTCTGGGTAACAGGTTGAACCCCCACGATACGAAGGTACGGATCAGGCCATAATGCTTTTCCCTGCGGGCGGCGATGACGATGTCGAACTCGCGGGTAAGCGGCAGCATCTCGAACAAGACACTGGTCTCCCACTGTCCGTCGGTCGAATTAAGAAATACGAAGTCTTTGGAGGCTTCATTGTACAACCGCTCGAATGTTGCCCGAATTCCCATATTTTGCGGGTTGTGCAGCACGCGTACATTCGGAAATCGGGCTGCCCTTTCCACGATGACGCCGGTCTGATCCGAAGAGCCATCGTCGCAAACCAGAATCTCATATTCGAGCCCTGACGAGGACATCAGTTCCCGCGCTTCATTCAACACGCGTTCGATTGAGGCCTCCTCGTTATAGGCTGGAAAACAGACCGAAACGCTAGGCAATCTGATGGTTCTCCTTTGCCTGAGGCTTAGCAAGCCCAGGTTACAGTTCGACGAGGCGGCCTCGCTGGTGCATCGACCGTTCGGCGGCGTCGAGCAAGCTCACTACTCGCAAACCCGCCGCGCCGTCGGTCTCGGGACTCTTGTTGTGCTCGATGCAGTCTATGAAATGCCTCACCTCCTTTTGAAGCCCTTCGGTCTGGTCGAGTTTTGGCGCCCACATATCGCCGGAGCGATAGCTGACCAACAGCTCATAAACCTGTTCACGCCCCGGTGAAACGGTTACGCCTTTGTCATAGACCTTCACTTTTTCGCTCGGCTCGAGATCGTCGTAGACAATCATCCTTTCGCTCCCCCCAATAAGGGTCCGGCGCACTTTGACCGGGGCAAGCCAATTTACGTGCAGATGCGCGATCTTGCTGTCGGAGAAGAAAAGTGTGATGTAAGCAACATTCTCTGGCTGGCCGGTAATATGGCTGATGCCGGTCGCGGAGACCGCTACCGGCTTGCTTGGGAGGACGAAGTCCAGGATGGCGAGATCGTGTACTGCAAGATCCCATATGACGCTCACGTCGTGTTGAAACAATCCGAGATTAACGCGGACCGAATCGTAGTAGTAGATGTCTCCCAGATCGCCGGCCGCCACCAGATCACGAATTTTGCGCACCGCGCCGGTGTAGACAAATGTGTGGTCCACCATCAGCACCAGCTTCCGCCGGTTTGCTTCGTCTATCAACCGCGCTGCTTTTTCCGCATCGGCGGCAAGCGGTTTTTCGATCAGAACGTGTTTGTTTGACTCGAGCGCTTGCATGGCAAGATCGAAGTGAGACGAAACGGGTGTAGCGATTGCTACAGCGTGAATCGAAGGGTCAGCGAGGACGTCGCGGAACTGTTCTGCCGTCTTCAGAAACGGATAACGGCGTTGTGCTTCGACCAGCCGTTCAACGCGAAGGTCGCTTACGCTTACGAGCGTCGCGCCAGGAGCCTCAGCGAAATTGCGAACCAGATTTGGTCCCCAGTAGCCGTAGCCGACTACTCCAATGCCAATCATTTTCAACCTCTGACTTCTGACCTCTGACTTCTGACCTCTGACCTCTGACCTTTGACCCTCTAACTTCTGACCTCTGACTTCTGATTCCTTGTGTCGCCTACAATCCGAGCCGGCACGCCTGCCGCGATAGCGTAGTCCGGAATGTCGCGTGTGACCACTGCGCCAGCACCGATCAAAGCGCCTTCGCCGATCGTCACCCCGGCAAGTATTGCTGCGTTGCTGCCTATCGATGCGCGACGTTTGACGGTCGTTGACACGACCTTCCAGTCGGCATCCGTCTGGAGGCCGCCTTCTTCAGTGGTCGCGCGAGGGTAGAGATCGTTCGTGAACATCACGCCGTGTCCGACAAAGACTTCATCCTCGATGGTGACCCCTTCGCATATGAAAGTGTGCGACGACACTTTGCATCGAGCACCGATAATCGCGTTTTTCTGAATTTCAACGAACGCGCCAACCTTCGTTTCGCTGCCGATCGTGCACCCATAAAGGTTGACGAGCTCCGGGTGAAATATCTTCACCCCGTCGGCCAGACGAACATCACTGCTTATCGGCATTGCTCGAACTCCTTAACGTATCCATCGCTCCGCGACCCAACCCTCGGCCATCGAATGCTCCCCCTGCAGGATCCTTATTTTTGTTTTGCCGCCGGCGTATTCGAGGATGCGTATCCTTGTGTCGTTGGCGAGCCGGAGCAACCTCCCAGACTGAACCAACTCATCGACCTTCGCGGTGTCTCTAGCCGGCAGAGCGCTCATCAATTCCGCGAGTGCTTGCTCGTCAACCGCGACCAGAACCGAAGGAACGCCGTCAAGGTGCAACGTTGCCTCGGAACCTTGAGTAGCCGAGCCTGCCGTCCGTGTCGGTGCGGCGCCTTGCTGTGAGCCCGCGGATCTCCCGCGGCTGGTCACCCAGAAAAAAACCAGCGCAACACCAATAAGCCCGGCAGCGACGAAAGCGAGCCGCTTCGACGAGCTTCCGGCCGGCTGGGTTGCCCTGGCGCCGGCAACCGGGCTTGGTTGTTTCACCCGATCAAAGGCAGCTAAGCCGATCACCGCCAGAAACCCGACGGCGGTCAACAAGCCTCCAGCTATTCTCGGCGGGGTGTTCACGAAGAGAGCTTCGATCACGTGCACGCCCGCCGGCACTTCCACAACCTGAACTCCATCCTTGTCGCCAAGCATCGGCGCCGGTCGATCGTCGACTCGAGCTACCCAACCCGGAAAGTTGTAAGTCTTGAGACGAACGCGGCTCGGCTCCTTGACATTCACGTGGACTTCTCGGTGATAAGGTTCCCATCGAATTATTTCGCTTCCTCCGCCCTCAGGCTCGATTACAACCTTAGGAGTGTCCCGCAGGTCATTAGGGCCGGCGGCGCTCCTCGGCACGAACGCTTCCTCTATATGATTGGGGCGCCTGTTGAGACTGGAGTTTGAAAGCGACCCTAGGATGACGCCTCTCACCGCGACAAACAGACTCACGAGCAGGGCGGCGCCCATCGCAGCACGGTAAATCCAGAGTACCTTCGGTTTCAACTCAAAGCTGTGCTGGAGATGATCAATGCCTGCCCCGACCAGGAGGGCGGTGAAAAATCCTGTAACTACGAGCCATCGCCAGGGGAACGAGACGGCCTCGATTTGCGGAATCAGCTTCGAAATGTATATCGAGTAGGACGTGCTCATGAAGGTCGTCGTCAACCCCACAATGATCCATAACCGTGTCTGTGACCGGACTGAGCTATCGGGACTCTCGCGATCGCCTGTTGGGGGAGGGGGTGCAAGCGCCGCGCCGGTCCTGGGAACTTTCAGGAGGATGAAAACCGCGACGATCAGTGCAAGAGCTTGAACTGCGAATGACTGATTGAGGAGCTCGGCGAATCTGTCGCCCCCCGGCATAAGAGTGATGTAGCTGTTGTGATATGGAAAAATCGCGGTGAAATGTTCGCGCGTGTATTTCGACTCGATGAGTGCCGGAAGCAGATAAATCGCGCTTACAAAAAACCCGATCATCATCCCTCCAGCCACCCGTAGCGCTATGCGCCGATCTCTCGATCGGTAAGCCCAGATGAGTGCGTAAAATGCCAACGTGTACGTTAGAAGATAAGCAACCGGGAAATGCGTCATCAAAAAAAGGCCGTAGAAAAGTCCTAACCCGGCATAGTGACGCGCCCGCCCTTCTGTTCCGAGTTTATACGCGAAGTAAAAAGCGGCTGGAACGAATATGAAGCCTTGAAGCTCGGGCATTGCGCCACGCCAATAGATCTCGAGCAGATGATACGGAATTATCATGTAGAACAGCGCGGCAATCGAGCTTGCCGGCCGGCTGTAAAATTGGCGCGCGAGCGCGTAGAGGGCCAAACCTGACGCCGCCAGACTCAAGATAGTTATTACAAATAGTGTGTTCACCCAGTCGTTGACCGCCGCGTTTACCAGTGACGTCAAATAAAAGAAACCGGGCTGATAGAAGTTGGTCCAGGGAAGACCATAACCGCCATTGAACTCCATTTGCCACCGCGGGTAGAACACGCCCGATCTAAGCGCGAGATCGAACTGTTCCATCACGGCGAGGTGTTGAGCCATATCGTGAGTGCTGATCAAGCTTGCGATCCTGCGCCCATCGGGTGTGGTCTCTTTGCGGAGGAAGAAAGGCGCGGCGACAAGCGCCGCTACCGCGAGCGCAATGATTACTTTTAATCCCGCGTAAAGATATGGGTTCGAATTCGGTCTTTCGAGCAATTCGTTTGATCTCTCGTCCACGATTGCCGCCATTGTCCGCACCATTCCACGGTCAAATTAGAACTGACCCCGCAACCGGCAAGTCAACATCAGTTTGATGGCTGAAGGGGCCGATCCGGCCCCTGCACAACATCTATACTTGGAATTTCAAAGATTGAAAAGCTCCCATCAGTCGATTTGTAGACCAGAGGCAGCTTGGATGTCTCCACTTCGGCTTGTGCGTTCTCCAGCGCCAAAACGTAACGAGCGCCAAGCGCTTTGAGCGCCGGGTGGTCCGGGGCTATGCGGACCTCGACCGCGTCGTCCTGAAAATTGTTGAACGAAACCCAGCCCGCGTCCGGCCGATAGGCTAGATGAACCTGCGCGTATCTGTTGTAAGCTTGCTCATACCCTCCGCCACTTGGATCAATCGAGCGCCAAAGCGACAACTGCGGCGGCCAGTGAACGCCCGCTATTGACCTGCCCCCCAGCGCGGCAATCAACACACCAGGGTGTGTGCCGCCATAGGGTATCCATAGCGGCCGATCGGTCGATTGGCTGTTCAGTTTGACGATTTGCCGGGCAAGCTCCGATTTATAGATGTGATCGAGATTGGTCGCCAGAGGATTGAACAATGCGGTTGTTGCAACGAGAACCGCCCCCAATAAGCCGATAAACGGCCTGCTCCTGCCGGCCACCAGACAGTACGATAAGAACCCCGCCAGGAGCGATGCTAATAGAATCGTGCTCGGCGAAGGAAAACCGTCGGTGGCCTTCATCAGCATCAGACCGTGAATTACAAAAATCAGCGCGGACCCTCCACCCACCGCGACCGGCACCGCTCTTTCCCATCTGTTTCGCGCCTTTTCTTTCGAATCCAATATCAATGCGAGCACAAACACGCACAAGACGATCGAAGCCAGGCCGATCGCCACATCGGCGCGGTAGGGCGGGACATAGCTCAGCAATGTGAGTTTGGCTACTCTTTCCGGGATGCCGACAAGCAGAAAAAAGAGCATGCCGGCAAGATAAGAAACCAGCGTCCAACCCACAATGCCCAACCGGGCAAGAAGGCGTCGGGAAAGAGCAATTGCCAGAAACACGGCCGGGAAAAGGTAATAAAACGACGAGGCTTCGCTTTCATTTCCTATTTTCAACTGCGGCGTGTAGATCGTCGTCAAGTTGTAAACACCCTTGAAGAGCATGGTCAGGGAATAGTCGCCGCCCAGAGACACGCGTTTGCCGGGGTACACGGTATTCGCCATTACTTTCATATCGGGTATACAGGGGAGTATGAAAGACAGCGTAAGCCCGGCGGCGAGCAGCAACGCACCGCCCAAACATAACAGCCTGTGCCTCGACGCCGGTTTCAGCGACCGATAGAGATGATCTCGCGCAAACAGACCGGCGAAAATAAACACAAAAAGGTATGCCACCGGCACCTGCCAGGGAGGATACAAAAACATCACAAATCCGGGAATGCTCAGCCCCAGAAGAACGCCGGCGATGATCTGGCCCGAAGCTTTTGTAGAACCGAGCAGATGATATGCCGACAGACAAGCCAGCGCGGCAAAAAATACAATTTGGGCGGGCCACAATGACCAGCAAACCACATATGCCGAAGCGCAATACCAGAAACTGCCAAACGCAGCCAGGCCTGGATGGCCTTTGAGGATAATCTCCAAAAGCAGAAATAGAACGCTGAAGCACGCGAAGACTCTGAACCACCAATACCATGCAAGCCCGCGCTGGGCGCCGAGAAAAAAATAACCCCACGTCTCCGGTCTTGCGAGTGTCGCGACATGCCAGACCGGCACGTGCGGAGTTAACAACATATTCTGGCCGTTGCCGATGTTTGTGTTGATCACCGGAAACCGTGGCTTGTGCGATAGCTGGCTCAAGGCAAGCGGGGTAGTCACCAGCAGTTCATCCCATCTTATTCGCCGTGCCTTGGCCATCAAAAGCTCTTGGAGTCCGGAAGAGTCGAGCTTGTTTGTGTCTTGCGGAGGATTGAACAGGTAGCCGGTGTAGGGTTTCTCCGGCGCCCACCACTTGGCGGCTATGCCGGTATGCGAGCCGTGAATCCCGAAGGCGGCCAGAATAAAAAAGAGGCCCCAGAGACCCAGCAGGTATTTTGTTCTCAGTGCACGGTTCTTAAGGAAGTCGATAGCCGTTTTTATGACCGGGCGGGTGCGCATGTCAGCGAGGACTATAACAACTTTCACAACGAGATGTCATAAGGCAAACGTGGCGTCGGCTGGGCTTTGTGCTCGCCACTGCGATTGTTGAAAACGGGCCGCACTTGCTTGATCCTGGAGGAAAGGTGATATAAAGACCTTCGTTCAAAGAGAAACCGAGACCATCGCCCAGTGAAGCTGCAAGATCATCCATTCGTCAAAAGGCTGATTGAGAAGAATGACGCTAAGCATTTTTACAGCTCGCTTCTGAAGAAGCTGTCACGGTCGGGGTTGTTGTCAAGCGAGATGTCCGTCCTGGTCATCTGCGGCACGATCAAAGACAAAACGGTGTTTACCGACCTCGGGTTCAAGAACGTCACCATATCGAATCTCGATACCCGCGCGCCGAGCGATGAGTTTTCCCCGTACACCTGGAGCTATCAGGATGCCGAAAACCTGAACTTTCCTGATGAACACTTTGATCTAATAGTCGTGAACGCCGGGCTTCACCATTGCCACTCCCCGCATCGTGCTCTGCTTGAAATGTATCGTGTGGCAAAACGGGGAATACTCGTTATCGAAGCTCGCGAGTCGCTGCTGTTGAAGATCGCTCTGAGAATGGGATTGGCTGAAGAGTACGAAGTATGCAACGTAGTCACTGAAGGGCTTGAGTTTGGCGGCGTGCGCAATACTCTGGTCCCAAACTATGTATACAGGTGGACTGAAAGAGAAGTCGCAAAGACCATTGCCTCGTATGCCCCGCACGCGAAACACGACATTGCGTTTCACTACGACCTGAAGTTTCCATTTGGTTCGCTGGTGGATAGACCGGTGATTTATTTGATGTCCGCGATCGCCCTGTATCC
>JBASRM010000489.1:0-7321 GCA_049273835.1 Blastocatellia bacterium
TCCCCGGGTCGCGCCGACGCATGCGTTATTCGCCCGCCCTCGACAATAATCTTCCCTTCCCACCCCGTACCCAGGAGGGACACCATGCCCGTCTTTCTACTCAGCGACAGGATCTGCAGAATGTCGGTCAGAGCGAAGTCGCTCAAATCACCAGTTAGCTGCATAGCGTTGCTTACTGCTCACCCAGGAAATTCGTCACCAGTTCTCTCAGCCGTACCATCGATATCGGCTTGGACAAATAACCGCTCGCGCCAAGTGTCATGCCCAGCTGAACATCATCTTCGGCGCCTTTGGTGCTTATGATGATTATCGGTAACGCCTGCTCGTTGAGTTCGGAGCGCACCTTTCGGATGAACTCGAGCCCGTCCATCCTCGGCATTCGAATATCAGTCAGAACCAAATCGAAGCTGCCGCTTCGCACTTTGTCCAACGCGTCTTCACCATCCGACGCTTCGGTAATGTTTGCCGCAGTAATCCCATCGACCCGTGTGAGGGTCATACACAGGAGCTGTCTGAAGGTTGCAGAATCATCGACCACCAGCAGAGACTTATTAGACATTCCCCCCTCCTTCGGTGACCCGCAACAGGCTCATGAAGCCCTCAATTGTGCGCAACTTTCGATCGGCCATCGAGTAAAGCTTCGAACTGATCAACGCGCTTGCGGCGTGCCCGGCTAGCAACTCGAGCAGTTTGTGATCCAAAGGCGTCAGACCTTTCTTGTGGGACAAAAGGTTGTAGATCGTTATCACACCGACTACCCGGTCCTTGATTTTCAGCGGCACGCAGGCACAAGCCTCCTCGGTCTGGGCTTCGCTGAAGAACGTCTCGCCATGGACCGCGACGATCCCCTCCAGTCGTTCGCCGAGCGGGACGCGTTCGTTCTGCGGGTTTCCGCCCGTTTCGCCCTCCCATCCTGCGCGCACCAGTTCGTCCGTATCCTCATCGACAACGAACAATGCGAAGTCCTCCGAACCAATCATGTTGAGCAGGATCTCTTTTATGCATTCCACGACCTCTACCAGATCCAGCGTCGAGTGCAGCCGGTGGCTCGCCACGTAGAGGTTGGCGAGGCTGTCACTCTGTTCTTCGACCTCAACATACCTTTGGGCGAAATCCTTGTTCTCAGCTTCGACCTGCTGAAACCGGCGATCGAGAAACTCGAGCTTCTGCGTCATATGGCTGTTCTCGATTCTCAGGCGCTCAACTTCCTTCATCAAAACGTCCGACGGATTCATCTTCTCGGATTCCAACTGCAAGACACGATAGCGAAGCCGCTCGTTCTCGGCCATCAGCTCTTCCGTGAATGCTCTTCCCTTTCGGAGCATATCCACCAGCTCTTCGCTCCTCTTGAAGAGGTTTAAGATCTCTGCAGGTTGTGGCATTTCTGTTTACCCCTCAATCCAGATCCTGAATAGTGATGTTGACACGCACCTCACCGTAAGCCGTGCTAATGGGAGCAACCAGGGTCTCAAAGCATTGATCGTAGCTGACCAGGTTCGCGCCGGTAATCACCGTTGGCGGACTCATTCTGAGTCTCGTGCCGCCATCGTTGATTTGCGAGATGGCCCGGCCGATCGCCATCGAGGCAAGCTCGGCTATCGAACTGCGGACCAGAGGGGTCATTCCGGGCGAGGGCTCTCCAAGCATATGACCGGCGAGCTGGACCGCGGTAAACAGATCCATATCAAAAATGACCCGTCCCTGAGCTTCGCCGGCGAGCCCGATGATGGCCATGACTTCTCTTCCTGCAACCGGGCTTGGCTTCATCGTTATTGAGGGGACTTCGACCGTAGGCCCGATCAGTTCCCTGAACAGAACGGTCGTCGAATCGACAAATATTTTTACGAAGTCTAGTCTCATATCAGGTCCCCGGCTGCTTTTCGGGCGACGGATCTAAAACATTTTCGATCGCTTTACGCAGGTCGTCGGTTGTAACGGGCTTTGGTATGAAATACT
This sequence comes from Blastocatellia bacterium, assembly GCA_049273835.1. Lineage (GTDB taxonomy): Bacteria > Acidobacteriota > Blastocatellia > UBA7656 > UBA7656 > Onstottus_A. Next base: position 1,957 of record JBASRM010000489.1, read on the forward strand.
TTGCGCCTGCGGCCATCGCCTCGGCTATCTTCTCCTTGTAGCTTACAGAGCTAATCATGATGACCCTGGCGTCCGGGTCCGCGCCGCAAATTTTCTTGACGGTCTCCACTCCCTCCAATCCGGGCATTACGATGTCCATGAGCACGAAGTCGGGTCTGAGCCGGCCGTACTCTCTTATAGCTTCGTTGCCGTTGGCTGCCTCGCTGGCGATAACGTTGTCGAACGAGTCCATCATTCGACGTAGATGAAATCGCATGAACGCGGAATCGTCCACGATCAAGCAAGTGAGGGGTGATTTCAAAATCGATGTTTCTTCACTACTTAGATGCATAGCTATTCTCCAGCTCGGCAAGTCTGCCGATCGTCGACGAAAGATGCGCGGCGAGCTCACTGAGAGGCAGGATGCTTTCTGCGCAACCCCGCTCCACCGCGATTCGTGGCATTCCGTACACGGCGCAACTGTCGCGGTGCTGCGCGATGGTGTGTCCGCCGGCGTTCTTGATCTCTCCCAATCCGCTTGCTCCGTCGCTTCCCATGCCGGTCATCAATATTCCAGTTGCGCTGGATCCGTATTGCTCTGCGATCGAGCGAAACAGCACATCGACGGAAGGTTTGTGACCATTCACCAGGGCGCCTTCATCAAGCACTACCTGGCATCCGGCAGGTGTTCGGCGGACTTTCATGTGGGAGTTGCCGGGCGCGATTAGCGCCTTTCCGGGCACAGCCAGGTCGCCCGATCGCGCCTCCTTGACCTCCAATTCACAAATCTCATTGAGCCACTGCGCAAGCATCGCCGTGAAACTCTCCGGCATATGCTGAACGATCACAATGCCGGCATCCAGATCCGCCGGCAATCTTGGCAGAAAGTAACGCAGCGCGTGCGGTCCGCCTGATGAAGCCCCGATCGCAACAACGTTTCCAGCTCCGCTGCCGTGTCCGGCGGCGCGCAGCTTCTTCTTCACCGGCGCTCCACGCGGTGCGGCATTGCTCAAGGCCAACATATTCGTGCGAGCCGCAGCCTTTATCTTCGACACAAGCTCGTCGGCCATCTCTGGCAAGCGGGCCGCGCCCGCGGGCTTGCATACAAAATCAACAGCGCCCTTCCCCAGTGCCTGCATAGTCAAAGCTGCGCCGCGGGTGGTAAGCGAGCTGAGCATGATTACCGGAGTGCGATGTTTGGAAACCATTTCCGAAAGCGCGGTGAGTCCGTCCATTCGGGGCATGTCCACATCCAGCGTCACTACGTCTGGCTTCAATTGCGCAACCTTTGTGAGCGCGAAGCAGCCGTCGATCGCAGTCGCAATCACCTCGATCTCGGGATCTTTATCCAGCAGATTGGAGACGAGCTTGCGCATGAGCGCAGAATCATCCACGACCAGCACTCGGATCTTCTTCTTCTGTTCACACTGCATAGGCTTCTCTGCCATTCACCTTTCCCCGCTCGTACTTGATTGCTTTGCGGAACACCATCTCAGCGTCCATTATCAGGACGACTCGCCCATCCCCTAACACGGATGCACCGGCCAAAGCCTCGTTCTGGATCCAACGGCTGTCGAGGGGCTTGATCACCAGCTCTTGCTCTCCCAGCAATTCGTCCGCAATGACACCGTACTTCTTGTCTCCGGCCGCCAGGATTACGACAAAGAAGTGCCTCGCCTCGGTTCTAAGCGCGGCGCCGCTGCCTCCCTTGCGCCTATCGAACGAGAGAACGACACCGGGCCGGACCAATGATATGAACCGATCTCGCAATCGATAGTTTTCGATACCATCGAGATGCACGATGTCCGCGTTTCCCGCGCGAGCTATTTCGCTGACCGCCAGCAGCGGCAGCGCAAAGAGTTGCCCCGAGGCTGTGAAAAGCAACGCCTTGATGATCGCAAGCGTGAGCGGCATTCGGAGCGTGAAACAGGTTCCGCGACCAACCTCACTCCTCACACTAACGCTTCCGCGCAACTGCTCGATTGCCGCCTTTACCGCCGCAGCTCCTATTCCGCGTCCTGATAATTGAGTGATCTCCGCCGCGGTCGAAAGACCCTCGAGGAAGATCAGTTCCACGGCGTCCGCGTCGCTCAACTGGTCTGCCTGTTCCTGGGTTATTGCGCCCGTATCGAGTGCCCGTTTTTTCACGACCCCTGGGTCGATGCCCCGCCCGTCGTCACTGACCTCTACCACAACCTGGTTGCCATCGTGGTAAGCGCGCATCGAGATTCGACCCGACTCCGGCTTGCCTGCCTTTCGTCTCTCCTGCGTCGTCTCCAGCCCATGGTCGACCGCGTTGCGAAGCAGGTGCAAGAGTGGCTCGTAGAGCAGGTCCACCAGGGCACGATCCAGCTCCGTTTCACCTCCGATAATCTGAAGCTCAATTTCCTTTGCGTCCTCCGCCGCAAGCTCGCGCATCGGTCTGGCGAATCTGCGAAACATATGGTCGATCGTAACCATACGCATTTTCAACACGCTCTTCTGCAACTCTGCGATCAGCTTGCCCATCTGGGTGCTCGCATTGCTAAAGCGTCCATTCATCTCACTTCTTGGAAGCGCCACTTCAAGCTCAGGGCCGATCTGACTCATAACCGAACGAGCAATTACCATCTCCCCAGCGAGGTTCAATAGCGTGTCTATCTTCGTCGACTCGACGCGCACATAGTCGCGGCGATGCTTAGGTGTCGACTCCTGTTCGCTTCGTGATGACATTGCCAACGAGGTCGCTACGGATTTCTCACGATCGGTGACCGGCCGAGGTGCCCCGCTTTTTCCAGGTAAGCGGGTCAACATTCCGACCATCTCACTCACAGTTTCTTCGGAGACATCGGACACGTCATCGCCGCCGATCGCCGCTTTTATGGCATCCAGGCTTCTAAAGATCGCATCGACCGATCCCCGATCAAGCTCAAGCTTATCGTTAAACACGGCGTCGAACACATCCTCGATTTGATGAGCTATTTGGGTTACGCCATCCAAACCGATGCATGCCGAATCGCCTTTGATTGTGTGCACGCCCCTGCGAAGCCGCGCCATCGCCTCGCTGTCGCCGCTGCTTGCCTCGAGCGCGAGCAGATCGTGTCCCATCTCCTCCAGTATCTGGAGAGACTGATCGCGAAACACCGAAAGCAACTGATCTAATTCTGCTTTGGTCAGATCTTCCATCAAGCGTTCACTTCCTCTGTGCTTCAACCCTCGAGCTTGTATGCGATGCCCTTGTTCCGATGTACCATCGCGAAGCGTGTCGACAGGCCCTGCAGACTCTCTGCATGTCCAAGGAACAAGAACCCGCCGGGCACCAGGCAATTTGAAAAGCGATTTACAAGGCGGCGCTGTTCTTCCGCGTCGAAATAGATCATCACGTTGCGGCAAAATACCATGTCCAGCCCGCGGAGCCCGTTATCGTTCTTCAGATTGTGATAGTCGAATATCACTCGCTTTTTCACGGTGTCATTAATCAGATAGTGACCGTTCTCCTGCCGGAAGTATTTCGCGAGACAAACGGGATCGATGTTCTTCAATTGGTCGGCGCGATATATCCCCCCGTGAGCCCTCTCCAGCGCTGTGAATGATAGGTCTGATGCAAAAACGCGAATTGTCCAGGAATCCCGATCCGGCAATGAGTCCAGCAGAGTCATCACCGCGCTGTAAGGCTCCTGTCCCGTCGAGCATCCGGCGCTCCATACTCGAAGAAGACGAGTTCCCGCTTTCTCTTTCTTCGCAACAATCTCGGGTATCACGACGTCCTTCAATAGATCGAACTGTGGCTGATTCCTAAAGAACGCGGTCTCGCAGATCATCAGCGAGTCCAACAGCGTAGGCAGTTCCTGCGATCTGGTGCGAGGAGCCGTGAGGACGCAGTAGTACTCGTACCCGGTGCTGATCCCCAGCTCATCCATGCGCCGCCTCAGTCTGGATTCCAGAAACGAGCGCTTCTCAACCCCCAGGCTTACGCCGCACTGTTCGTAAATCAAATCTCGAAACAGTCTGAACTCACTGTCGGATAAAATGCTCAGGCTTAGCCGCCCCGAATCGGACTGGTAAATGGAGCCTGATGTCATGCTGTACGGAGAATGACTCATAGTTAGACAGCTTGTGCGGGTGTCATCGTCTCTCGTCGCCTGGATAACACCGTCATTACTTCATCCAGTTCGCCTACGATCTCCCCCGAGAGAACCCTTCTCAGATCAATGAGGGTGATAAACCTATCGTTGACCCTTACAATACCCTCGACGTAACCTGCGCCCGTTTCCAACACAAGGTCCGGAACCGGCTCAATGATATCGTCGCTCACGCGTATCACTTCCGATGCGCCATCGACTATAAGCCCGGCGATCCGGCCGTCGAGATTCGCTATGATGATTCGGTGATCCATGGTCGCAGCAGTTCTCACAGCGCGAAGCCGTTTTCTGAAGTCGATGACTGGCAGAAGGTGCCCTCTGAGGTTCATCACGCCTTCAACGTAGACTTCGGTTTCTGGTACGGGTGTTATTTCGCGCATAAGCACCACCTCTTTGGTGAGCATGATGTCAACGGCGAATTCTTCAGTCCCGACTTTGAAGACCACCAGCTGTCGTCGTGCGGCCAACGCTTCCCCCTCTTACGTCTCGATCGTTTCGCCTAGTCACCCTGTTGATAAGGGGCGATGGTGTTCCCGTTCCTGAGACCTCCCGCTGAGCCGGGCACATCGTATGAAAACGGATGGACGTAATCGTCCTTCACCTTGAACTGCGAGATGGCCCTGTTAAGCCGATCTGCAAGCCCGACCATCCCCTCGATTGTCTGGGCGGTTTGGTGGGCGCCCGCCGATGTTTCAAGTGTGATGCTTGATATCGTCTGCATTGCACCGGCAACGTTGCTGGTTACTCGCGCCTGTTCTTCGGAAGCGGCTGAGATTTCTTCAATCAATTCAGATGACTGTCGCACTGCTTCCGAAATATCCTGGAGGGCGCGGCTCGCCTGACTTGCCAAATGACTCCCGCCGCGTACCTCTTTCATCCCGACCTCCATTGCCGTCAGTGCTTCGGATGTCTCGTTTTGAATTGACTTTATGAGGTTGCCGACGTCCCGTGTCGCGCGAGCCGATCTTTCGGCGAGCTTTCGGATCTCGTCGGCGACGACGCTGAAACCCAACCCGGCCTCCCCGGCATGAGCGGCTTCTATTGCGGCATTCAGCGCGAGCAGATTTGTTTGGGCCGCGATCTCGTCAATCAGATCGATGATTTCCGAAATCTCGGAGCTTCGAATGCCGAGCAAGCGCATCTTGTCGGCGGTTTGCTGGACCGCTGAATCGATTCGTGACATTGCTTCGGAGGTGTCGCGAACGGATTTGTCTCCGTGCTCAGCCATGTCGAGCGCCCGGCGGGCGGCATCGGCTGACGCCTCC
>JBASRM010000491.1:0-22856 GCA_049273835.1 Blastocatellia bacterium
GCTCGGTTGTGATCAGATTGTGATCGCCACGCCGGCGAACATCGCCTCATCGATGGCCGCTTCCTTCTCAGACCAGTTGAGCCGTTTACTTCAGGAAATTGAATATCCCCCGCTCTCGATTTTGAGCATTGCCTACGATCAATCGGCGATTAGGACTCCGCTCGAAGGCTTTGGCTTTCTTGTTCCGCCCGGCGAGCAGATGAACATCCTTGGCTGCGTCTGGAATTCAAGCCTATTCGAGGACCGGGCTCCCGAGGGAAAGGCCCTGGTGACGGTGTTCATCGGTGGCGCACGCAACCCAGAGATCGCGCGACTGCCAGAAGGTGAGTTGATTTCAATTGCGCATGGTGAGCTTCAGAAAGTGCTCGGTATCTTTTGCGATCCTCAAGTGATTGCGATCACGAGATACGAAAGATCAATACCGCAATACAATCTTGGTCACTTCGCCCGGGTGGACCAAATCGAAGGCTTGCTGCGAGATCTTCCGGGTGTCTCGCTCATCGGCAATTATCTTCACGGGGTATCGACTGGCGATTGCATCAAGGAATCCGACAGAGTGGCGCGAATGATTGCTAATGGGGTCTAACGGCAAAATCCCTGGCGGCCATTCATTTTCGAGAACTCCGCAACTCTGTAAGCCGTCAGCTCACATCGGTATTTCCTATCACCATCCTATCGACTTGTCATTCGTTGACAAAATAATCGGTTCGGAATAGAGTGGACGCCTCAAACGGGTCTGTTCTCTTCATTACCCAGATGCGGTTCCTGCCGGCCCTGTGATGAAAAAGGTTTGAACCGCTCGCCTAACTCGCCAGCCAATAAGGGAGGACCTCTATGACTATTCAACCAGATAGAATTCTCAGAGCAAATGTCCTCCGGTCGACTTGCTTACCGAGATTAATATGGCGGCAGATCCTCCTCATTCTACTTTTTGCCTTGATGTTGGGGACGGTCGGCAAGCCGGGTGCAGCTCAAGCGAGCCAGTCTACCGGTTACCGCTCGGTTGTAATAAACAGAGTTCGTCTCACGGATGAAACCGTGCAAGCTTTGCAACAGCTCTTTCAAGGCCGCGTGCCCGATGGGGACTATTGGTATGACAAGGTATCCGGCGCCTGGGGAATGGAGAGTGGACCCACCAAAGGCTTCATTCATCCTCGTCTCAAGATCGGCGGTCCGCTTCGAGCAGACGCTTCAAAAGGCAGAACAGGAGTCTTCGTCAATGGCCGGGAGCTTCACAGACTCGATGTCCTGGCTCTTCAAACCTTTCTCCAGGTGATTCCCGGACGCTATTGGGTCAACTCTGACGGAGACGGCGGGTATGAAGGTGGTCCGCGTTTCTTTAATCTGATCCAACTCGCGAGGTCCGCAGGGGTCTTACGGAGCGGGTCGGGAAGGAGTGCTATCTCCGGCATGTATGACAGTGGTATCGGAAGAGTGCTCGGGGATGGTTCATATATCAGTAAAGAGTAGTTATCGAACACAGGATTCTTTACCCGAGAGGGGAGGCTCTTTTCAAAGTCTAGAAGCTATTAATTCGGATCCGATGTTACATTCTGAATCCTCGGACCGCTCCGCTGCCGCCGCTGAGCCGAGCGAATTATCGGAGCGATGATCGACAGGGAGGTGAGCGCGTGGATCCTCTAATGTTGCGTTTCTTCGAGCGAATCACTGCCGTTTTGATCGGAGGCCTCGCCATCTATCTCGGGTATCGGTTGTTCCTCAGTGTACCCGAACACAAGGATAGCGATGGCAAGGTTGTGCTCCCCTGGGATATTTCGGTCGTGATGACCAGGGTGGGTCCCGGCGTCTTCTTCGCTTTGTACGGAGTAATCGCCGTGAGCCTATCGTTGATCCGGCCACTGGAAATCAACTCGGCCGGCCGAGAGAGCTTACCCGAAAAGGGCGCATCCTTCTCGGTGAACTATGCCAATGAGCCCGACGGCTCCCGCGCCGGCGTCTCAAAAGACGATCGCAACTCGACGAGCCCTTCTGCGGAGAATACTCGCCAGATCATGTTGAGCGACATTAAGACCTTCAACCGTCTGGCGAACGAGCTTGTGCGCCAACGAGAACAAGCCAAGGCCTCGGGAGCGAGCGCAACGGTGGAGAATAGCGACGGCTTTCTGGATCTTATCGACAGAACGAAAGCTAACGTGATGCTATCGCAGTGGTCCCAGGATTGGGGAGACAGGGAGGAGTTCAGAAAATGGGCGCTGCGCGCGCCGGGCTATTTTTACAGTGATCCTCCGGCAAGCATCGCCAAGGGTGCCGCAATCTTCAAGGGAGAGACACAATGATCGTACGTCCCATCGTTCTCGCGGTTGGTGCTGCGCTCATTGTGCTGGGCTCAGCCTCACCTGCGCGAAGTGAAAAAATTGGAGTCTACGATGCGCAAAGGGTGGTGGGCGAGCGGTCTCGTCTTGAGTCAAAGTCCAAGCAGTTATGGCAGGCGATTTATGAGAAGCTGCTGACGCCCGACGAGAGAACCAGACTCGGAGGAGTCCGGCTTCTCTTCCCAACACTCAGCGAGTACAACGGTCTGCTCGAGTTCTACTCTCGCTCCAGAGAGGGTACGGTCACTCTGCCGATTCATTCGCTTCTCTTGCTCGAGGATGTCTGCACGGCGTACGCGTGGCTGTATTTCAAGGGCTACAGTGCAATCACGATCAACGAATATGGCGCTGTGTTGAAACATCGGGGCCCAGAAGAAGTCCCGTCGCCTCTGCCGGCTTTGGGAATCCCGAGCAATGCTCTGGCCGACAAACAGGTCGACGATTTATCTCTGCGCTTCCGCAATTCGGCGTTTGCTTTTGTACTCACCCACGAGATAGGACACATCTTGTATCAACACCTCGGCAACCGCGGAGTTGCAGCGAATGTATCACGGGCGAACGAGCGAGAGGCGGATGAATTCGCACTGAACGTCCTCCGGCGTGATCGGGCGATTCCCATCGGGGCAATCCTTTTTTTTCAGATGACCGCCTTTACGTCCTCCCCCACGCGGTTTGACTTTTCGACGGTGGAAGAGTGGCAGAGGAAATTGAGAGAAGCCACACACCCGGTAACTTCGGATCGGGTTCGGGCGGTGGCCGCGGGGCTTCGAAATCGATCAGGCGAGTACGGTGCCAACCGCGAGACCGCCGTAGACACGGCCGGCAAACTCGCGAAGATCGCTACCGAGATGGATGATCCTGACTGGCACCTTTATTTTAGAAATATCGGACAACAGGCTCCACTCAGCAGCCTTTACCCGCGTATAAAGTAAGAGTCGAGCCCGGAACCAAAACGAACATCGATTGCTTTTTGCTTAGCGCTTTCTGGAGACAAGCTGGCGGGCCACAAGCCAGATGAACACGGCGTTCCCCACCAGGTAGCGTTTCCATAACCGCCGCGGCTCGCGGATCAGGCGGAACAACCACTCGAGTCCGGCACGCTGCATCCAGACGGGAGCTCGAACCGCCAGCCCGCTTATATGATCGAAGCTGCCTCCGACGCCGAGCGCGAACCGTGTTCCGGTGAGCGAAATGTTCGAATTGATCCAGTCCTCTTGTGCAGGCGATCCCATCGCTACAAACAAAAAGTCGGCCCCGCTTTGCTTGATGGCCCGGGCGACTTCGCCGGATTCAGCCGCAGCAAAGTAGCCGTTGCGATAGCCGGCCAAACGCAATCCGGGATGGCGCGCAGTCAGCCGCTCAACCGTACCTCGCACCGCTTCGTCCCGCGCGCCCAGGAAGTATACTGACAGCCCCCGCCTGGCGGCTTGCTCAACCAGGCGCTCGAACAAATCGATTCCAGTGACTCGCTGCTTCAATGGCCGCCCCAGCAGCCGGGAGGCCCAGACCACTGACATCCCGTCGGCCGTCACGAAGTCTGCCTCGATCAAGCCGCGCTTCAGATTCTGGTCTCGCTGAGCGATTACGATTTTGGATGCGTTGACGACCGCAGCGTAGTGAGGTCCCCCTTCTGAAATGAAATTGTCGATCAACGCAAGCGCTTCGTCTTCATTCAGATTGGCAACCGGGATCCCGAGTATGAAGTATCGGGCGAAGTGCTTCGCCTGAGGTTGGACTACCGAACCCGGCGAGGAGATGAGCGGCATCGGGCCGGCTAGAGGCTGCTCGCTGATCTTATCGGTCACCTCTATACTCTGCTCCTCTACCCCTCTTCCCCTCTACCCCTCTTCCCCTCTGCCCCTCTGCCCTCTACTCCTCTTCCCCTCTACTCCTCCGCTCCTCCGTCCCTCTTCTCTCGACGCCGGGTTCGAAGTTTATTGTTTCCCGAATGAGGTAAGTAGGCTTGTCCTGAGACTCGTGATAAGTTCGAACGATCATCTCCGCGAGCAACCCCATGAAAATGAACTGGACCCCCATCGCGAACATGATCATGGAAAGCGTAGCGAGTGGCATCCGGTTGAGGTGAACTCCCTCGGCGAACCGGTAATAAAGCGCGAAAAGAAATGATAGAAGCGAAATCCCAAGACATACTAACCCCGCCATGCCAAACAGATAGAGAGGCTTGGTCAGAAAGCTCGACATGAACTTGATGGTGATCAGATCGAACAACACCTTTATCGTCCGCGAGAGTCCGTATTTGGATTTGCCGGCCTGCCGCGAGTAGTGAGTGACTGGTATCTCGGTTACACGCGCGCCGGCCCACGCCGCGTAGATCGGGATGAAGCGATGCATTTCACCATACAGCTTCACGCTTGTGAGCGCATCCCGGCGATAAGCCTTCAAACTGCAACCAAAATCGTGAAGGTCAACACCGCTCAGTCTCGATATCAGCCTGTTCGCCAGTCGTGACGGAAGCCTTCGTGTCAGCCACTTGTCTTTTCGATCCTTGCGCCAACCCGACACTACGTCGTAGCCCTCATTCAGCTTAGCGAGCAACCGGGTTATGTCCGCCGGATCATTTTGCAGATCGGCGTCCATCGGTATCAGTATCTGGCCGCGCGCGTGATCGATGCCTGCGCTCATCGCGGAAGTCTGGCCGTAGTTTCGCCGCAACGAGATCACTCGAACGCGCGAATCTCGCTCGGCAATGCCGCGCAACCTTGCGAGGCTCTGGTCGGTCGAGCCGTCATCGATGTACAGAACCTCGTAACTCCTGCCCAATCCTTCGAGCGCATCGGTGAGTTTGAGGCTTAGCTGCTCGATGTTACCTTCCTCGTTGTAGACGGGAAGGAAAACCGAAATCTCAACCTGCGTGGGCTTGTTATCGAGGTCCTCAACAGTTTCGAGAAGGTATTCTTTCATTGCGTGCAAGACGGTTCTTCAAACTTCGGATTTCACGCTGAGATAATCTCGATCTCAGATTTCCGATCTCAGATGTCCGGCAGGACCCGGCACCTGTGGCGTTTATGGATGGTCCATCTCGCCCCAATTAACGCGGCTGTTCGCATCTGAAACCGATGTTCGAGAAACGATACTAGACCCGCATCAAAGCCGCGGCAAGCTCGTGGTAACTATGACGAAACCGGTTAGTGATCGCTAGAAGACCACGTGGGCAGGCTGGCGCGGTGCGACTTGAACCACTCGGCAAACCGGGTGATGCCCGCTTCGATCGGGGTCTGCGGGTTGTAGCCAAGCAGACTGCGAGCCTTGCTTATGTCCGCACAGGTGATCGGGACGTCGCCCGGCTGTGGCGGCAGATGATTAAGGATGGCACGCTTGCCAAGTGACCGCTCGAGAATCTCAACCAGCCTGCGAAGCTCAATCGTCTGCGACTCACCGAGATTGATCACCTCGAACCGGCTCTGATCATAGCTCATTGCCGCCAGCACTCCGGAAATGATGTCATCGATGTAGGTGTAGTCGCGACCCGAAGTCCCGTCGCCGTAGATCGGAATCGGTTTCCCTTCCGAGATCAGCCGGGCAAACTTATCAATAGCCAGATCGGGTCTCTGCCGCGCCCCGTAGACCGTGAAGAATCGAAGACAGATTACTTGCATGGCGTACAGATGGCTGTAAACGTGACAGATAATCTCGCCGGCGATCTTGGTTGCAGCGTAGGGAGAGATCGGCGCTGAGACCGGGGCGTCCTCTGAGAACGGAACTTTGGAATTTGTTCCGTAAACCGAGCTCGACGAGCCGAATATGAACTTAGGCACGTTATTCCGGCGGGCGGCGTCGAGCAACGCGTAGGTACCTCGCACATTTGTCTCTTCGTATGCGAGCGGGTTCCCGATTGAAGGCAACACTCCGGCACGCGCGGCCAGGTGTACCACACAGTCGAACCGGGCTCGCGCAAAAAGCTCGTTCATCGCCCGCGAGTCGGTTATGTCCGCTTCGGCCAATTGGAAGCCATCTCGTCCAAGATGCTGAGCGATATTCGCGCGCTTGATGGACGGGTCGTAGAAATCGCTGAAATTATCGACAATCGCTACTCGGGAATCGCCGTCACAAAGCAGGCGATCGACCAGATGGCTTCCGATGAATCCCGCTCCGCCGGTTACGAGAATGTTCGTCATAGAAATGATGTTTGATACGTGTTGCCTGATGGCTTAAGCATCAGAGCCCGGACCAACATCTACGCCGCATCGATAAACGTACGGTGCCATAGCTCGAGCGTTAGAAGCTGAAACACCTTCAAGCTATTGTCCTCGCGTCCCGATAAGTTGTCGTCTATCAACTTCCTCACGAATGTGTAGTTAAAGTAGTCCCGGCGGCGGATGTTTGCTTCGGACAGGATATCTTCTACCATCTCGCGAAGGTCACGCGCGAGCCACGCTCGCACCGGCGCGCTGAAGCCTGCTTTCTTGCGTTGGATGATCTCTCGCGGCAGCCACGCTTCGGCGGCACGCTTCAAAATGTATTTTCCGGTGAGCCCCTTAAGCTTCAGCGCCGAAGGTATCCGTGCCGACATCTCCACTAGCTCGTGATCGAGCAGCGGCACCCGGACCTCTGTTGATGAAGCCATGCTGGTTTTGTCGGTGTAGGTGAGATTCAAGCACGGGAGGAAAGTTTTCATATCCACATAGATCATCTGATTTACGAAGTCCTCGCCGTTCACCCGGTCGAAATATTTCCGATGCTCTGCGTAGGCATCGAAGTCGTTGGCGGCCCGCGCAAGCTCCCCCGAATACAGGTCACGCTTTTCAGCCTCTGTAAAATAGGTGCCAAAGCCCAAATAGCGTTCTCGCTCCGGGAGCGCGGCCGATCGCGCAAGCTTCTTCGTATTCCGAAACAGTGCCGTGAATCGCCCGGGCCTTGCGCCGGGCAGCGCGTCGACCACCGGACGAGAAAGGAACGATGGAATCAGATTGTACGCTTCAGCAATCTTCACCGCGGTGTGACGCGGATAACCGGCGAAGACTTCGTCACCGCCCATACCGGACAACAGCACGGTCAATCGCTCGCGCGCAGCGCGGCAGATCAAATAGCTGGTGATGATCGCGGGGTCTGCAACCGGCTCATCCATGTGATAGACGAGCTTGGGCAACAGTTGCATCACCTGCGGTTCGAGATAGGACTCGTGATAGTCGGTCTGAAAACGCTCACCGACGAGACGCGCGTAGTTGACATCGTCTTCGAGGATGTCGTAGCGAAGGTCTTCGCGGTGAAAACCGAAAGTGTAGGTGCTAGGCTTGGCTTCCGAGACACCAGACATCAGCGCAACGATGGTTGACGAATCGACGCCCCCGGAAAGAAACGCTCCCAACGGGACGTCAGCCAGCAATTGAGCTCTCACGCTGCGGCCAATCTGTTCGCGAACCCGTTCGATCCATTCTGCCTCTGACAGCGTGTTGTCGTCGTCAAATTTCAGGTCCCAGTACTCCACCACTTCGGCCTTGCCGCCGCGGTAGACAAGGTAGTGCGCCGGCGGGAGCTTGAAGACGCCGCGAAACGCGGTCTTGGGATCAGGCGTCCAGAGAAAGGTCATGAACTGGTCCAGAGCGGCGAGATCGACCGCGCGCTCCACACCGGGCACCGCGAAGAGAGCCTTGACCTCGGACGCGAACGCAAACCCGGCAGGGGTCTGGGTATAGTAAAGGGGCTTGATTCCCAGCCGGTCGCGAGCCAGAAACAGGCTCTCATCGCGCGAATCCCAAATCGCAAACGCAAACATGCCGTTGAAGCGCGTCAGGCAGTCGCGTCCCCACTCGAGGTAGGCGTAGATAATTACTTCGGCATCGGTGTTGGATTTGAAGCGATTTCCCAGCGCCTCCAGCTCGCGGCGAAGCTCTTTGAAGTTGTAAATCTCACCATTGAAAGTGAGCCACACCATCTCGTTTGCATCGGACATGGGCTCGTGACCGGCGGATGAGAGATCGATAATCGACAACCGACGGTGACCTATGCCGACGCGCTCGCCGGTCGAGAACGGGGTTATGTACACACCCTCGTCGTCGGGCCCGCGATGAGCGATGCGAGCCAACATACTCTTGATCATTTGTTCATCGGCGCCGCCGACGACTCCGCATATGCCGCACATAGTGTTGCTGATCTCAAATCTCGGATTTGAATTGTTGATAAAATTGAGGATGCGATTATAACACGTGGTTACCGGCCCAGCAGGAAGGCGTCCCCAGCCATCGTAACGAACAGGATCACGCTCACAAGCGCATTGGTCGTGAAAAAGGCGGCGTTCAAACGTGACAGGTCATCTGCTTTTACGAGGCTGTGCTGGTAAATGAGTAACGCGCCGGTCGCGATCACACCCAGCAGCCCCAACCACCCGAGGTGCGAGTTCAAGAAAAACAGGACCAGCGAGGCGAACATCATCAGGTGCAACGCTCGGGCAAACCATAACGCATTGCGGATACCAAATCGTTCCGGTATCGAGCGAAGCCCGGTCTTTCGGTCGAAGTCGTAGTCCTGACACGCATAAAGAATGTCAAACCCCGCGGTCCACAGCATCACCGACAGCGATAACAAGAGTGGCGTGGGAGTCAGCTTGCCCTGAATCGCTATCCATGCCCCCGACGGAGCGATCGCCAGACACCAGCCGAGGAACAGGTGTGAAAAAACGGTGACCCGCTTGGTGTATGAATAAACTAACACCGAGCCCAGCGCTGCCGGCGACAGGATAAGCGTGAGCCGGTTGAGCCGCGAGGCTGCAAGCAAGAAGACCGCGGATGAGACAACGGTAAAGGCAACTGCGAATCTCACATCGAGCAGACCGGCCGGCAAGGCTCGCGTAGCGGTGCGAGGGTTAGCGGCATCGATCTGCCGATCGGCGATTCGATTAAACGTCATCGCGGCAGAGCGCGCGGCAACCATCGCGACAGTTATCCAAAGCAGCTTGGAAATCCAGAAACTCGCGGCTTGCGGAGGCAGTTCGCGGGCCGCAAGCGTCGCGCCTAAAAAAGCAAACGGCAGCGCGAACAGTGTGTGCTCGATCTTGATCATCTCGAGGGTGATTCGCAGTCGTTGCTTGAAACTCATTTCGAGCACCCCAGAATCGCTGAGACTACATACGCCATCGCCTTTGGCCCTCAATCGAATTGTAGTCACCGACAAGAAGCCCGGCAATGATTGAGCAAGAATGGCTAGTGAGCTTCGCAGTGCACGGTCATCTGGATCAATCGCTTAGGCGCGCCGCCGCCGCGAGTTCCCTCATCCAGAACGTCTAGGGCTTCATCGCCGGCAGTGCTCGATAAACCCGGCTTCTGAGTTGAGCTTCGTCGAGCGTCTTCAATTCGCCCTCAAAAAGCACCCTTCCAGCCACGCTAGTCATTAGCACATCATTAGCAGCCGCGCTGAAAATTATCGCGGCATAAGGCTCGTGCACCGGCGTCGTCGAGGTACGCGAGAGATCAATCGCAACCACGTCGGCTTGTTTTCCCACCTCGAGTGAGCCCGTCTCATGATCCAACCCCAACGCACGCGCGCCGTCGAGCGTCGCAAGTCTTAGAAGTTGTGCGGCGGAGGGCTCTCCAAAATCCTTCGCCGCAGCGCGATGAATTAATCCGCAGAATCGCGCCTCTTCCAATAGATCACATCGATTATTTGAAGCGACACTGTCAGTCCCGAGCCCAACACTCACACCCGCCCGGAGCATGGACGCGAGGGGAGCTACCCCGTGGCCGAGCTTGGCGTTCGACTTTGGGCAGTGGGCAAGCCGAGCCCTGTGGCGAGCCATCAGCGCGACGTCTTCCTCGTTCACTCTGATGCAGTGCACCAGCAACGGCGCGGACTCCAAGATACCAAGAGACTCGAAGTATTTGATCGTCGAAGCGCCCGGCGCCTCCCACTCGATGCCCCGATCTATTAGTCCTCGGGCGAACACGCCTCCTCCGGTGAGCATCATCTGCTGTTCGGCTTCGGATTCAGCCGCGTGGATGCACACATCAAGCGAGTCGTTCAAAGCAAACTCGGCGACCCGGCGAAACAACCTAGCCGAGACGGTGTACGGCGCGTGTGGTGAAACGCCGGCTCGTACCAGATCCGTTTGGCGAGCCCGCATGTCGTCGATTTTTGTCCGCAGCCCGTCGAGGCATTGCTCCGAGTCATCAGGGTTGGGACCAAACACTTCGCGGTAGGCTATGCCACGAAGCCCGCTTTCAAGCAATGCTTCAAAGGCAGACACGGAATCGCCGGTGTCTCCGATCGTGGTTACGCCCGCGCGAATCGCTTCGGCGGCTCCGAGAAGCGCGGATGCTTTCAAGTCATCCGGCGTGAGACGCTCATACTTTGTGGTTGTAAGCTTCAAGATCCAGTCACGAAACGGAAGATCCTCCAGAAACCCGCGCATGACTGTCAGCTCTAGATGGCTGTGGGTGTTCACAAACCCCGGCAGGATCGCCGCGCGTCCAAACGTCACTCTCGCGGCGCCACGAAATTCCGGGCGAGAATCAGCATCGACAAAAGGACCGACGAAAACTATCTGGTCGTTTTCAACCACGACTGCGCCGTCGCGAATAGGCGGCGAGCTAACAGGCAGCAGCCACTCTGCGGTATAGATTCGCACCGGCATCTGGCGGTTGATTAGACAAGAAGGCGCTGATCAAGTCAACGACCCGCTATTAGAGTTGCGGACCCCGCTCTGCCGATGATAACTGTTATCAAGTTGCATCAATCCTGAGTGTGACTCGGGAGGGAGATAGTTTCATGACGAGTTCAAATGTTAGGCGGGTTCTTTTCGTCTGCATCGAGAACTCCAACCGAAGCCAAATGGCAGAAGCCTTCGCCCGGATGTACGGTGGAGATGAAGTAGAAGCCTACAGCGCAGGCTCGAGACCATCCGGTCAGGTGAATCCGAAGGCCGTCGAAGCAATGAAAGAGCTTGGCTACGATCTCAGCAACCACACCTCCAAGTCGCTCTCGGACATCCCTGACGTTGAATATGACCTGGTTGCGACAATGGGATGCGGAGACGAGTGTCCCCTGGTGCGAGCCAAGCGCCACGAGGAATGGGATATTCCCGATCCGAAGAACTTTGAACCCGATGAATTCCGCCAGGTCCGCGATTTGATTCGGGCCAAGGTCAAGGCCGCATTATCAACAAAAGGTTAGGATCGGACCGTCTCGACATAAACAAAATGGGATGTCTATACTGTGTACGTTGCCTAAGCCATTCCCGATAAAAATCAAGGTCAGTTGCCTCGCCGTCATCGCGCTTACGATGTGGCTTGGCGGTTTCGGTTGCGCACTGTGTTGCGCAACGGGAGTTACGGCATCGTGCCGTCTCGACCAACGCAACCCCTCTCCTGACTACGGCGCAAAGAGCTGCTGCTCACAAGCAGAAAGCGACTGCGCATCTGGTACTGAAGAAGCAATCTCGCAACGACCAGGTGCGATGGGATGCAGCTTGCTGCCGGATCAGTCGAGAAGCCTGGCGCCGCTGCCGCGAGTTAATAACGATTTGCATGACGGCTTTGAGACGATCAATCCATTATCCGCGGTAATCGGTTACACAGGCGTTGCGACGACTATCGATCCTGCTTCACCTCGCAATCGCGGGGGGCCCTACCTTCGTTGCTGTGTGCTTCTGATTTAGAGTTGGGCAGGCAAAGCCAGCGCCGGTCGCTAAATACCGGTCTATCCACAACACTCTAACAACAGGAGACATTTGATGAGAATTATCAGGACCACACAGTTGTTCCTTGGACTCATTGGTTTATTAATGCTTTTCAGCATTGCAGCCAACGCAGAGGTCAAGACGGTTCAAATGAAGATCGCGGGTTATCTCTGCGGTAACTGAGTGTACAACATCAAGAAGGCCGTGAGCCGTCTGGACTTCGCACCAAGGATTGATGAGATAAAAGTAACCGATATCAAACGCGGGCTTGGCGTTTTTACGCCTAAACCCGGTAAGAACGTTTCATTTGCCAGTCTCAGAACCGCGCTGAAAAAGGCCGGATACACTTTGGCTTCAGCCGAGATCACCGTTGCGGGGACGCTCATGCGTGACGCGTCAGGCTTTTCGATCGAGTCCGACTCCTCAAAGCAGCGTTTCGAACTCACCGGCGAGACCGTTGCTCAACTACTCGGAGGCATTGATCCCGGCTCTCGAATCGAAGTCAACGGTGATTGGGAAACAATCGTGCAGGGCGCCACCGCTCACGAAGTGATTCGAGCACGCGCTGTGAAACCCCTGTCACTGACCAGGACCGCCGGCGCTGATGCCGGACGCGACGGGAAAGCTCTGGCTGACGAGATACAGATTTCGTTGAACGGACTTGGCGCAAACGCCGGTATGTTTCTATCACCGGTGCGGACGACAAGCCCCGGGCTGACAGTTTACAAAGGCGGCGCCGTCACTCCGCGATACTTTTTCATTCGCCAACATCTCGGCGCCCTTGAAGTTAATCGTCACGCGCTGCGCCTCGCAGTCTCATACACTCCAACGCCAACCATCCAGCTCGAGGCTGAGATTCCTTACCAGCGAACGTCATTCGAGGACGGGGCGCATTCAGGGTCGGGAAACGGTTTCGGCAACGCGACTGTTTGGGCAAAGTACAGATTCTATCGGACGCTTGAAACCTGGGGAGATCGCCAGGCTGCGTTGCGGTTTGGCGTGGAGCTGCCAATCGGAAAAGATTCCGTGCCCGCGGGAAAACAAGTTGTCGCGCCCGAATTCGTTCGCCAGCAACTCAGCGCGATAAACGGCGGCCTGGCATTTCACACGGACGTATCGTATTCTCACGCGCGCCGCCGGGTAATCTACGGAGCGAATCTTGAAGCGACGTTGCGCGGCGAGCGCGATGGGTTTCGCACCGGGCACGAGGTGCGAGTGAACACCGATTTCGAATACGTGCTTCTGCCTTTGAAATATCAGAGTCCCGGCAAAGAGCTGTTTGCGATTCTGGAGACAACCTACTCGTACCGAAATCGCGGACGAATTGACGGGCGAATGGTTCCGGGCAGCAGCTCATCGGAGTTCTACCTGGCGCCGGCCCTTCAATTCACCGCAACCCCGCGGCTCGTGCTTGAAGCAAGTTTCCAGTTGCCGGTGGTAATGAACGCGGGGCCGCTGGTTTTGCGAACGGACACGAACTTTCTAGTGGGCGTAAGATATCTGTACTGAGGTGGACACATGCGCGTAGTCTTGTTAGCCGGATTGTTCTTCGCTCAAGCCGTTTGTGGCAATCAGGCCCCGACCAACCAACAAGCAGACCATCAGTCGAGGGTTGCTCCTCCTTTCAGTCTAAAGAACCTGAGCGGCCGGACCGCTCGATTGAGCGACTACAAGGGCAAAGTCGTGCTGATAAATCTCTGGGCGACGTGGTGTGCGCCCTGTCTAACGGAGATGCCTGCGCTTGTTAAATGGCAGAAGGAGTATGGAGCTCGGGGGCTTCAAATCCTGGGCATCACTTATCCAGATGAGCCTCGCGTGACGGTGAGCCGGATGGCGCGGAAACTCAAGTTGAACTATCCCGTTCTATTTGGCACGCGCGCGATGATCGAGGCTTATGAGATAGGCGAAGTCTTGCCGGTGACCGTTGTCATCGGCCGCGATGGAACGATACTCGATCGAATCCTGGGGATTCTGGAACCCGAAGAGTTCAGCGAAAAGGTGGCTCCTCTGTTACGAGGCGCGGATTTGGAGCGATGAAGACAGATGAACAGAGATAAACAGCAAAATGAAATAACGATCGAAGTGGTGTGTCGTAATCTTCCGGGATTGTACTTCGAAGGCGCGCAGACGGCCGAGTCGACCCAAAAAGAGCAGGTGTTTCTCGGGATCCAGAAGGGTGAAGAGGTCATCGAGGCAGTTCGAGCCGATCAACAGCAAGTGATATTTCGCCCAATATTCAGGGTCGGCAAACAACCCGACGGATCTCCAAACTTCCTGGGGCCGTTCGCAAAAGGAACACCGCAGGAACGATTCTTTTATCTGTCCTGGGGTGTAATGAACAAGGAAAAACGATTCAGGATGTTTCGACGCGCCAAGATTCACTTGAATCACTTGAACTGGGAGCACATAGATCTGGCGATAAAAAAGGGCGGGCGGCTCAAAGTAGTTATAGACATGACTGGTCAAAAAGGCGATCCCATCTGCGGGTCAATCCGAAGACGGAGGCCGTTGATCGGTGAGGCGAATAAGGAGAGAGAACGCGCGGATTGGCAGATTTAGAAACTGCTGCTGGGTCGATTTCAGCTCGATGACAGGCTCTCCCGCCTCGTTCAACTGGTTTTCGCTTTCTTACCAAACGCTCGATACGCGAAGTAGATCAACAGACCAACCGCCGCCGCTATCGCCGCGTCGCGGGCTTGCGTGCCCGTGCTATTCGAAAGCAGCCAAACTGACAGCAACAGGGCGAAGATCGAAAGAGCCACGCCTGCTGGAGCTCGAAACAGCGCCGGCAGCTCAACTTCTTTTCGGCGCAGCACCGGAAGCGCAGCGCAAGTAGCCGCGTAGGTCAACAGCCTTGCGATTGCACTGATCGTTGCCGCGTATACGAACGTGCCCGACAGCGTGAGCGCAAGCATCACTGCAGCGGTGATCGATATGGAAACGTGTGGTGTGTGAAACCGGCGATGCACCAACCCTATGAATCCTGGGAGCTCGCTTCGTTCAGCCATCGCGAACGGCAACCGCGATCCGGCCAGTAAGATCACATTGAGATTTCCAGCAATCGACACCAGCGCTCCCGCAGAAATGATCGCCCCGCCCGCTGAGCCCAGGAAGGTCGTCGCCGCATCGGCAAGCGGGCGCTTCGATGCGGCCAGCTCGGGCATCGTGCCGATTGCAACAATCTGGATCAACATGTAGAGAACCGCTACTACTCCCACCGCAGTAAGCAGCGCAAACGGCGCATTGCGGCGCGGCTCGCGTGACTCACCCGCAGGAATTATCGCCATCTCGAACCCGCTGAAAGCGTAGATTAAGAGCAGGCATGAAGCCGAGAAGGCTCCGTAACCGGGCGCCGGTCCCAGCGTGTAATTCGCAGGTTGAACAAAGAACAGACCGACGGCGATGAATAACACCAACGGGATCAGCTTGCCAACAGTGAAGAAGTTACTGACGATTGCCGCGTTGCGAACGCCGGCGATGTTGACCAGTGAGATGAGCGCGACTATGAGCGTGATGATAACGGCTCGTGGAGCGCCCGCCGCCGCCGCGGGCCAGAAGAAACTCAGATATCCGACCAGCAGATTGCAGTTCGCTGCGAACGCAGTCAGCCTTGCGATCCAGATCAGCCATCCAACTTCAAACCCGACAACCGGACCAAACGCCGCGTGCGCATAAAGATAAGGTCCGCCGGTGTCGCTGAAGCGGCTGCCCACTTCGCAGAAGCACAGGATGATGACCAGAACGACCAATGCGCATGCGGCAAAGGCAAATAGCGAGTACGGCCCGATTCGGCTGAAGACTTCAGATGGAAGACCGAAGATGCCCGCGCCGATGATGCCATTTATCGCAATCGCGACAAGGTCCCACCGTCGAATCCCTCTGACCAGACCTTCCTGTGTGGGTTGCGACATTCACCTTCGACTCGCAGCTAAAGTGCAAGCGCGTAAACGCAAAAGTAGCCCGCTCATCTTAATGCTCGTTGTCGAATTCGTCTACCGGTCACCTTCAACGAGACGCTCACCTTCGCAACAGGCATCCTCTCCGGCCAACTCTAATTCTTGCATATCAAGCACCGAGCAAGGCGCCGTTTCTTTCACTGGAAACCCCGGAACCCTGCTTACTGGGCGATGGGTCTACGCCACCGGTCAATCGGCGAGCAAGCCGATAGTCCGGCCGAATGCTTACCACAGCCAGGGATGCTGAATGCTCATACGAGACCCACCTCCAACGCTTCGCTTTCTGGAAGACGAGCGCGTGCGCTACAATCACGAGTCTGGCTTTCTAGACTCTCAGTGGAGGCATTCGATGAGCGATCAAAATGAAACCGCAATAGTGTGTATCAACAACGGCCCTTATCGTGTCATGGGCGACAACATCATCATCAAGGACATGGCTGGGAACACATTTGGTCTAGCCGGACGCACCATCGTCTCGCTTTGCAGGTGCGGCCACTCACAGAACAAACCGTTTTGCGATGGCAGTCACGCGCGCGTGGGCTTTCAGTCTGAAGTCGAAGCTCGAGAGCTCCCGCCTCCCGTGCCAAAGCCCCAGTTGTGATAGGACCGCGAACGAAAATAACCTCGCGTTCTGCGGTGAATAATATGAAGACAGTAAGAATCGCAAACGGGCAGGGGTTTTGGGGCGACTCGCTGCAGGCCCCAATGGAGCAAGTTCGGCGCGGGCCGATCGACTACCTTACGCTCGACTACCTGGCCGAGATCACGATGTCGATCATGCAGAAACAACGGGCTCGCGATCCGAAGTCTGGGTACGCGCGAGACTTCGTGACTATGATCGAAGAAATCCTGCCCGATCTCGTCGAGCACAAAATTAAAGTCGTAGCCAACGCAGGCGGCGTCAATCCCGAAGCATGCCGTGACGCGGTTGTCGAAGCCGCTCGGCGCAGAGGCTTCCGGGGCAAGATCAACATCGGTATAGTCGCCGGCGACGATATAATGACCCGCCTCGATGATTTCATTAATCGTGGCGTCGAATTAAAGAATCTTGAGACCGGTGAGCCCCTCGCTTCGGTTCGCTCGCGAGTTCAGAGCGCGAACGTGTACTTCGGCGGGCGGCACGTAGCCGAAGCTCTCGGCAAGGGCGGGCAGATTATCATCGCCGGCCGGGTTACCGATACCGGTCTGTCGCTGGGGCCGATGATTCATGAATTCGGTTGGGCGCGCGACGACTGGGACCGGCTCTCCGCTGGAACGATTGCCGGACATACGGTCGAATGCGGGGCGCAATGCACCGGAGGCAACTGTTTTATCGACTGGGAAACGATTCCCAACATGGCGGACATCGGTTACCCGATAATCGAAGCGCAGCCTGACGGCACGTTCGTCATAACCAAGCACTCCGGTACAGGCGGGCGCATCACGGTTGCTTCCATCAAAGAGCAGCTTCTTTATGAGATGGGAGATCCGGTCGAATACATAACGCCCGATTGTGTCGCAGATTTCACCACTATCCGGCTTGAGCAACAAGGAACTGACCGGGTGCGTTTCTCGGGCATAAAAGGACGGCCGGCAACTGATCTGTACAAAGTCAGCGTGAGCTATTCGGCTGGATGGAAGGCCGTGGGGTCGCTCGTGTACGGCTGGCCCGACGCGTACAAAAAAGCTCAGGCGGCCGACCGCGTGGTGAGAGAGCGACTGGATAGATTGGGCTTGAGATTCGACACGATTCTAACCGAGTTCGTCGGAGTCGATGCGTGCCATGGTCCGCTCTCGGGACCGCCGTCGGACGACATCGCCGAAGTCACTTTTCGGATAGGCGTGCGGTCCGAAGACAAGCGAGCAGTCGAGCGATTCACCCGGGAGATCGCGCCGCTGGTGCTGAACGGCCCCCCTACCGTCACCGGGTTCGCCGGAGGGCGCCCAAAGGTCGAAGAGATCGTTGCTTATTGGCCTGCCCTCATACCGAAGAGCGAAGTCCGGGCGGAAATCTCCGTAGTCGAGGCTTGATATGGCAAAAGTAAAATTGCTGCAACTGGCACATGCGCGTTCGGGCGACAAGGGCGACACGGCTAATGTAGGTTTGATCGCTTACAAGCCCGAGTATTATCCGTTACTGGTTGAGCAGGTGACCGCCCAGCGAGTCAAAGAACACTTCAAAGGAATCTGCCTCGGCGAGGTCGAGCGGTTCGAGGTCCCGAATCTTCACGCGCTGAACTTTCTGCTGCACGAGAGCCTTGACGGCGGCGGCACACTGTCTCTCAAGACGGACGCGCAAGGCAAGACCTACAGCGCGGCGCTGCTTCGTATGGAAATCGAAGTGGATGATCAGATGGCCCGCAATCTTTAGGTCCCCTGAGATTGTTACCAAATTTAACCGCAAGCCGAGGAGTGCTGAAAAATGCATTTCAGCCCTCCTCTGCGCCCTCTGCATTTTCGCAAGAAGGAGACGAAGATGGATTGGCGAGTGATGATGACAACGTTCGGGATAATTTTCCTCGCTGAGATGGGAGATAAGACTCAGCTTGCCGCAATGACGATGGCAGCAGAGAGCAAAAAGCCGTGGGCAGTTTTGATAGGCGCGTCGCTCAGCCTGGTATGTGTTTCAGCAATCGGTGTGGTAGTTGGTGGCGCGCTCGGACAGTATCTTCCTCTCATCTGGATAAAGCGCACAGCCGCAATTGCGTTCATCGTGATCGGCCTGTTGATCCTTCTGGGTAAATTCTGATGTAACCAAATCACTTCTAAAAATGAAGCAACAGTTCGTCGATGGTCTCCAGATGAATATCGGGTTGTTCGTCGAGCAGTCGCTTGCTTGTGGGATAGTCGCTGCGAACACCCACGGTCAGAACGCCCGCGTTTTTTCCCATCTGAATGTCTTCGGGCGCGTCGCCAACATAGCAACAAAGTTCTCTTGCACTGGAAAGCAATGTCATTGCCTTTTGCAATCCTTCAGGATGCGGCTTCTTGTTTACGATGTGCTCGTTACAAATCACGGCCTCGAACTTCGAACTCAGACCAAGTTGTTCGATCTCGCGCGCAATGCGCCGGTGGGTGCCGCTTGTGACGATTCCAAGACGATAGCCTTTTGAATGTAGCTCGAGAATCGTAGCGCTCGCGCCGTCAACCAGCTTTGGAGGCTGCTCGCCATAGTGCTCGATCCAGAGATCGTCAGCCATTTGCCATCTGTCCTTCGGGACATTCAAAGCCTCATACATTCTGTACCAGTTTGGAGAATAGCTCGTTTCGTAGAATTCGCGGCTGAAAGCGATGCCAAGATTGTCAAAGGTCTTCTGGAATGCGATAAACCCGGCGCCGGCGGAGTCGAAAAGCGTCCCGTCCCAGTCGAACAACAGAGTGGTGATTGGGCTAAGACTCTGCTTCATGAGATTTCTCGAATTTAGTAGTCGCCGAATCCGAGGTGAATCTATCTGATTGACACTGGGCGAGCAAGACCCTGGGTTTAGAAGGTAACCGCGCTTTCTTATCTCAATGTCGGTTTGATAAGCTGGGGGTGTAAGCACGCCACAACCATAAATGAGGCACGCTAATGACCGATTCTCCCAAAGTCCTCTATTCGACCGGCAACGCCGTTGCGCGGATAACGCTTAATCGTCCAGATAAGCGCAATGCGATTGATGACGGTCTGGTCTCGGCGTTCAGAGATGCGCTCCGAGCCGCCGCGCTAGATGAAAGCATCCGAGTAGTCCTGGTCACCGGCGCCGGCAAAGATTTCTGCTCGGGCGCGGATCTTGCGTCGCTTCAGCGCATCAGTCAAGCAGGCGTAAAAGAAAGCATGTCGAGCGCCCGTGTCATGGGAGATCTGTTCGTGGAGATGCGCCGGCACCCGCGGCCAATCATCGCCGCAGTTCGCGGTCGCGCGCTTGCCGGAGGCTGCGGGCTGGCGACAGCTTGCGACATCATACTCGCAGCCGAGTCGGCACAGTTCGGTTATCCCGAAGTTAACATCGGGTTCATACCGGCGATGGTGATGGCAATCCTGCGCCGCTCGGTCTCGGAAAAACGCGCATTCGAGTTGATAACCCGTGGCGAAATCATAAGCTCCGGCGCCGCGGCTGAGATCGGTATGATAAATCGCGTTTTTCCCGATGAGCAGTTCGAACCTGCCGTGGAAGCCTACGTCGCTCAGATGGCGTCGAAGTCGGCTTCCGCGGTAAGTCTTGCCAAAGGCTTGCTGTATCACATGGACGGAATGACTTTTGAAACCGCAATTGAAGCGGGCGTCCAATTGAATGCCATCACGCGGATGACCGACGATTGCAAGCAAGGCGTCGAGCGGTTCCTGAAACGTTAGTGACAACTTCCACTTAAGGAAAGACGAACGAAAGATTCTATCTTCTCAAGTTATCTGCGCCAACACGCGAATCAAGGCAACTCTGCTCGTCGCAGTTGAGATCGAGAGAGAACATAAATCAGCACCCCTGTCAGCAGCGCGACGCCCCCTGCAATTGCCTGAGCCGTGCTTATTCCGGTGAGCAGCCAGATCGAAATAACCGCCGCCAGCACAGGCACAAGAAGACCGCCCGGCACTCGGAACGTGCGTCGGGCCTCCGGCATCTTGCGTCTCAACACCGGCACCGCCAGACAGGTTGTCGCGCTAAATAACAACCGTGCGATGGCGCTTACCATTACAAGCTGAGCAAAGTTGCCGTAGAGCGCAATGACCCAGGCTGCTAACGCAAACACGATCACCGCGATGTGAGGAGTGTGATAGCGCGGATGGACGCGGGCAAGCGCGCGCGGCAACTGCCCGCCTTCAGCCAGCGCATATAAAATGCGCGGTCCAACCAGAATCACCGCACTGTCGCTACCCAGAGTAGACAAGACCGCCCCGACAGTAACTATCGCCGCGCCTGCCGGGCCCATAAACATTCGGGCGGCTGATGCCAGGGGTGTCGAATCGCTCGCCAGTTCGGGCAGCGTGCCAAGGGCGACGATTTGAATCGCGATGTACAGCAACGCCGTCAAGGCAATCGATGCGATCAACGCGATCGGGAGATTGCGTGTTGGATTCTTTACTTCTTCTGTTGGCACCGATGCGTTCTCGAATCCGCCAAACGCAAAGATGAGAGCGAGGCTTGCCTGCCGCAGCGCGGTTGTATCGGGAAAGGCGAGCAGCCGGTACCGACTACTGTCTACAAAAAACAAACCGGCCGAAACAAACAACAACAAGGGTATAATTTTGACGATCGTTAAAACGTTGACCGTCCAGGAGCCGTACCTGACGCCGGCCAGATTGAGCCACGCCAGCCCCCACAGCAACACGGTGAGAGCGATTGCCCGCCCTGCCCCACCGGCAACCACAGGCCAAAAATATCCAAGATAGGCGGTGAACGCATTGGCGATGGCAGAAGTTGCTGCCAGCCGTGATAGCAGGAACATCCAACCTACTTCCAGCCCAACAAAGCTTCCAAACGCTTCGCGCGCGTAAAGGTAGGGTCCGCCGGTTCGCTCGAACATGCTTCCGGCTTCGGCGAAACAAGCGACTATGAGTGCGATGAGCAGCGCGGCAACGATGTAAGCGGAAGGGCTCGCAGGTCCGAGCAAAGAGGCGACGGTCGCGGGCAAGACGAAGATGCCGGAGCCGATTACTCCGTTTACCGCGATCGCGATCAATCCGAACAATCCAACGGCCCGGATGAACCGAGGAGCCTGAGCGATGTTCAAGTTTTCAATCTTCAATCCCGTACCGTTCCAGTTGTAAGCCGCGTATCGACAACCATTGAGAATTGAGAGTGAAAAATTAGAAATCGAGAATCGAAGAATGCCGAGCTAAACGTTGTTCAGAATAGACATCGCGGTGCCGCTAAAAATACGTTCCTTTTCGTGTTCAGGAATCGCGAGCTCTTCGATCGAGCTAACCGACCGCTCGATCGAGCCCAGCAAGTGAGGATAGTCGCTGCCCATCACCATATGATCGACGCCGACCAGATCGCGCGCCATTCGCAGATTGTATGAGCTGAAGGTGACCGTGTCATAGTAGAGCTTTTTGAGATAACTGCTCGGCAGTTGATCGATCTTTACTCGGCACTCGGCGAAATCGCGATAGCCGTTGTCGAGCCGCTCCATTAAGTAAGGAATCGCACCCCCGAGATGACCTATGATCCATCGGATGTTCGGCAGCTCAGCAAGCAAGCCGTCAAAACACATTCGCGCAACGGCAAGCGTGGTGTCGAACGGAAAGCCCACCAGCGGTCCTAACACGTACTCCCTGAAGGGTTCGGAGTTTAGTGGAATCATCGGATGCAGGAATATGCACAAGTTCATCCGATTCGCTTCTTCAAAGAACGGCCGGTAAGCAGGTGAGGTCAGCGGCCGCCCGCCAATGTTGCTAAGCAGCACGACACCGTTCAGCTTGAGCTGATCGATCGCGCGATGGAGCTCGTCGATTGCGGCGCCGGGCACATCCATGGGAATCGAAGCGAATCCCTTAAACCGATCGGGATAGCGGGCGATCAGCTCCGCATAAGCGTCGTTCAGGATCCTGGCGACCTCAGGTTGGCGGGTCTCGTCGGCGAAGAAGATGTTAGGCGTGGACAAAGAAATCACTTCGACGTCGATGCCGACGCGGTCCATATCCGCCAGCCGTTTATCGGGGTCACTCATTGGGGCGGTGACGCCAAAAAACCGAGCGCCTCGATGAGTGATGATAGTCCGCCCGGTCGGGTCAGTGGCAAAGGAGAACTCGGAGGGGATATCTCGAAGCATTTGAAAAAAGCTTGCGGGGTAGTAGTGGGTGTGCAGGTCGATTTTCATAAGTAACTCCGCTAATTGGTGAAGGTCGGAAGCAAAGAGTCAGTAGCCTAACATCAGGTTCGATTGGTGCCAAATGTGGGCGATGTGAGTTGGTTGTGATTAGTGTCATGTATTGAATCCCAAATTCCCAGATTCCAGATCCCAGATCCTAGGACCCAGATT
>JBASRM010000493.1:0-5070 GCA_049273835.1 Blastocatellia bacterium
GGCTACAAGCTGTTCAAAGATGCTCGCTTTTCATCGCCTCAGGGAGATCTTCAGAACAGTTGCGCCTCGTGTCATCTCCAGGACGAAGACCCGCAGGGCATGCGAGCACACACCGATTTCTTTTCTCGAAGCTGGGTGCCCTGGCGCGGAGGGGACCCTCGCCGCGATGAGCTGCGCAATTCACCGACCATTCTCGATGCCGGGCTCATGCCTCGGCTTCATTTCGATGGTGAGTTTGCCTCGTTGGAAGACCTGGTTAAGGGAACGCTCGCGGGACGTCCGATGGGCTGGTTGGCAGGCGAGCGGGACCAGGCGTTCGACCACATCTACAAAATCATTGTGAGCGACCGGATCGGCAACTACCGAGCAGACTTCAAGGCCGCCTACGGCGCCGATCTCGCCAAAGTTGCCAGGGGCGAGCTAATCGAGAATGTCACAAGCGCCATTGCGGATTATATGCGGACGCTTAAGAGCGCGCGCACGACTCCGTACGATCGTTTTGTTAAGGACAATGGTCTCGATGCGGGCCCGGAACAAGGTGAAGATCCGAAATTGTTCGCCGGTCGCTTGCTCGGCAAGGTTGCGGCGCTCGAGGCGAAGCGGACCCTCAAGCTGTCGAAGAGTTTTGATGAGACCGCGCTGAAAGGCATGAGGATATACTTCAGCACGACCGGCGGCGGCGCCACCGGCAACTGCGTCGCCTGCCATACGCCGCCTCTGTTCACAGACTTTTCGTTTCACAACATGGGAATCAGTCAAAGCGAATACGATCGTGTGAATGGCGAGGGGAGTTTCGCGAAGCTTGAGATACCGGCCTCGTCGCAGGCGCGCCGGCCTTCCGCGCAGTTCCGCGAAATCCCTTCCAAGCTGAAGCCTGGATGTGTTGACCTGGGCCACTGGAACTTTGTCGATCTGAAGAGCTCCACTCTTCGCCGCGCGGGAGAAAGCGACGATCAGTTCCTGCGGCGAATGATCTCGGCATTCAAGACGCCAACGCTGCGCAACCTGGTTTTTTCGCAGCCCTATATGCACACTGGCGGCTTTACGTCTGTAGAGAGTGCGTTAGTTGAGCTGATGCGGTTGAGTGAGATGGCGCGGGCCGGACAAGTCCGAGAGGGCGATGAGGAACTGGTGCGAATCAAGATATCGGAAGCCGATATCGCTCCCTTAACCGCATTCCTGAATACGCTGAACGAAGATTTGAAGCCGGCCTCCAAGTACTAGCCGCAGATCGACGAGTGTGATCGGCGGCAGATATCTCCAATGATGCCTCGATTGCGCGGAATCTTCCTCCTTGCCTTCTGGTTCACATCCATCGCGCTGGTTGCACCGTTATTGATTGCGCTGGTCCTCATAACAAAGAACGAGAACTTCATTTACTCTCCGGTTCGATTTTTTGTTCGCGCCGGACTTGCGATGGTGCGAGTGCGAGTCGAGGTCACCGGCGTTGAGCGGCTCGATCCGAATCAGACCTACATCTTCACGCCCAATCACCAGAGCTTGATCGAAGTGCCGCTGTTTGTGACTTATCTCGGCCGTAACCCTGCTTACCTCGGTAAGAAAGAAGTCTTCAAGTATCCGGTTTTCGGCTACGGTATACGATTGATCGGAGTCGTACCGGTCGATCGAAGCAACAGCCCGGCGGCTGTCGAGAGCGCCAAGCTCGCCACCGAGAATCTGCGGCGCGGCAAATCCTACGTTGTATACCCTGAGGGCACCCGCTCACGCGACGGCCAGATGCTTCCGTTCAAAAAGGGCGCGTTCATGATGGCGATTGACGCGGGTGTTCCAGTCGTTCCCGTGACCGTCTCAGGCGCGACAAAGATCATGCCAAAGGCTCAGGTCAAAGTGTTCCCGTCCACGGTGCGAATCACCGTGCACGAGCCGATCAGCACCGCGGGCTATTCAAAGGAAAATGTTGCCGAGTTGATGGAGAAAACGAGATCGAAAGTTTTCTCGGCGCTGGACCGGGAACAGCCCGAGTCGAAGAGTGCGTCAACCAACTGAGCCAGGTTTGCGGTTTGCTGAACCTCTGTGCCAATCAACAGGGACCACCTAAGGATTAATCCTTACTCTTTGAGAGGAATGGCGTCGCCGAGTGCGGAGACTCGATAGACGCCGGATGACAGCCGTTCGGCAAAGCCTTCAGCTACAAGCGCGTGGTTTCCAAGTCCCGCGTCCCGGCGTGAAAGCCCCGTAACTCGCGACAACTCTCCGGGCAGCGTCATCCCAGCGCCGTTCAAGTAAGCCCTCGCGATCTCTCGCAAGGATGCGAGTTGTTTCTCTTTCACCGATAGCTCTTCTGCGAATCGGCCTTCCGCCAGCGCCCAGATGTAAGTGAATGTCGGCTGGTACAACACTTCGGCGGGAATTACTTTCATCGCGCGTTGCAACTCATCCATCGACCTCGTGAACTGGGCGCGGTCGGTTACCCCCGACTCGTTCCGCAGATCGCGCGTCCCCATCTCCCACTCGCGACGCAGGACTTTGAGAATGGAACGGGCGCTGACTGAGAGCAGCTCAGACTCCTTTCTCCGCGGAACACCCCACTGCGCGTTGAAGCAAGGAACCAAACGCCGAGCGATAAACGTCGAGCGGCCGCGAACCTGTTTTGCATAGTAGACACTGCCTTGCCGCATTACTTCATCTTTGATGTACCAGGCAAGATTCGATTCGGGGTCTTTTTGAACGTTCCGAGGCATGTGAGCATCCCGCCTTCCGCAAACTGCGATGTACAGCGAGGGCCCCGGGCGCCGAGCATCGGTGAGCGTTGAGCAGAATCCAACGCTTTCTACGAACCGCTCGGCATCAACGGCCCTTTCGATACGCAACTCAGGCATCCGCCGCCACATCCGGTCGCGGTAGGCTTCAACTTGTTCTGGCAAGAGCTGAGGCATCTAACTTTTTCTAACGAGACCAATTGAGCGCACGCCAAAAGGTCCGCCTGGGTACGCAACGCATCTGACCCTACTCCGCCCGACGTCCAGCCGCCTTCAACATCGCGTATACCGTCGGGGTCACAACAAGCGAGAGCAGCAACGCCACCATCAACCCCCCGATCACCGCGATCGCCAAAGCCTGCAACATCTCCGCACCCTGTCCCAAGGCTAACGCAAGCGGCATCATACCAAGCATCGCGGCGAGCGAAGTCATCAGCACCGGCCGGAACCTTCGCCTGCCCGATCGAAGCAACGCCTCGCGCAGAGTGTCGCCAGCCATCAAATGGTCTTCGACCGCATCCAGCATCAGTATCCCATTTTTCGCAACGATACCGACGACCATTATCATCCCCATGTAGGAAACAACGTTCAGCGTCGTGTGCGTGACCAGCAGCGCAACCAGAACACCGCTCAACGCCAGGATCGCGCCCGTCACAATCGCAGCCGGATGTGAGAACGAGCGAAACTCAATGAGCAGAGTGATGAACACCAGCGCGACCGCTAGCCCCAACGCCATCGTCATCTCGCGAAAACTCGACTGTTGCTCGCGATACAGCCCCCCGTACTCCAGAGTCATCCCCGGCGGCAACTTTACTTCTTTCCCGAGCTTCGCCTGGATCGCACTGATTGCCGAACCCAGATCAACCCCTTCCAATCGCGCTGTGACCCCCACAGTTTGCCGCAAGCCGTCCCGCTCGATTTCGGTCTGTCCTTTGTCGTAGTCAACGTCCGCGACCTGGTCCAGCCTGAACACCGCGTTCTTCACCGGTGAACGAATCAGCAGCGCCCGCAAGTCATCAAGCGATGCGCGTGATTCCCTCGGCAAGACTACGCGCACGCTGATCAAACGGTCCTGTTGTAAGATCGCGGAAGTCGCGTCGCCGGTCATTGCGGTTGTCACGGTGTTCGCAACGTCGGTCGCGTTCACCCCCAGTTGGGCCGCGCGCTGCGTGTCGATCTTGAATGTGATGGCCGGACCGCTAACAGTCACGCCGTCAAACGTGTCCACGATGCCGGGAATCTTCTCTATCAATCCTTCGATTTCGGCGGCCTTCTGGTGAAGGGCTTTGGCATCTTCACTGAACAGTTTTATTTCGACCGGCTGAGGCTCGCTGGTAAGATCCCCGATTAAGTCGCCGAGGATCCCGGGTAGCTCGACTCGAGACAACCCCGGTTCGGCGGACGCGATTTCTTTTCGCAGATCGTCCTTCACCTCTTCGGTCGAGCGCGCGCGATCGGGCCTCAGCTTCACGAGAAAGTCTCCCGTATTCGGCTCGGTGATAAACAGACCTAGCTGTAACCCGGTGCGGCGCGAATAGCTTTCGACCTCAGGGGTGTCCTTTAACATCTCCTCGACGTGTTTCAGTATGCGGTCCGTCTCGGCGAGTGACGTTCCCGGCGGTGTGAAGTAGTCCAGCACGAAGGCGCCCTCATCGAACTCCGGCAGGAATTCGGAGCCGAGTGCTTGATAGACCAAATACGACCCGGCGAGGACACCGATACAGACGACGATCACCAACCCGCGATTGTCCAGCGCCTTCCCGAGTAACCACTCATACCGCTGCACGATCGCTCGCAAGAACCGACCCTGTTCCCTGCCCTCTTCGCGCTCCTCAGCGGCAAGCTCGCCTTCGAGCTCCGCACCGGAAAGACTATCCTCTTCGCCGGCTCGATGAGGCCTCGCCTTGATGAAACGCTCCGCCAGCACCGGAGTAAACGAGAGCGCCAGCACCAGCGATGTCAACAGCGCTACCGCCATCGTCAACGCAAGCGACCGAAAAAAGACGCCGGTAACGCCGGTCAGTAATGTGAGCGGCAAAAATACGACTACCGGAGTAACGGTCGAACCAATAATGGGAACTGTGATCTCGGACACCGCGCGTTGTACCGCATCCCGGCGAGACTCGCCGCGTGCTCGGTGGGTGTAGATGTTTTCCACCACGACGATCGCATCGTCTATCACCAGCCCGATTGCCGCCGCAACGCCCCCAAGAGTCATCAAATCGAAGCTCAGCCCCGCAAGCCACATCGCAAGAAATGTCGCCAGTACGGTTACCGGGATTACCAGGATCGCCACGAATGTCGTTCCCGCGTTTCTGAGAAACCCGTACAGAATCGCGACCGACAATAG
>JBASRM010000505.1:0-10659 GCA_049273835.1 Blastocatellia bacterium
GCGGCCAACACGGCGAATCGGCGCACGCGCCGCGGCGCCGCTTTTCGCGAACAACTGCAACTGCGCGACGTTCAGCGTGTACGGCGCGGGTGCCGCGTTGCTCGGCGCGGTAGACGACACGCCGTCGAGCGTAATCGGCACGTACTGATACTCGAGCGGCGCGGGGATGATTTGCGCCGGATCGAATGACGTGTTCGCATCGCCGAACACGCATCCGGCTTCCATGGATTCGAACGACGGCGCGGCGAGCTTTTCGTCATCGCTCATCTCGAAGAACTGCGCCGGCGCGAAGTCGGCCCGCAGCGCCCCTGTCTGAAGCGGTGTGCCGTTGAGCGCCGCGGTCACCGCGAACCGGCGCGCGCCCGCGACGGGTGCACCGCCGAAGATGTCGATATCGCGCGCGGTGTTGAGCGGCACGACCTGCTGCTTGACCATCACCTGGCCCAACGGGTCGAGCACGATCGGCCCGGTCGCGGCGCCGGGCGGCAGGCTTCGCAGCGCGACGCCATGCGTCTGCGTCGCGCTTCGCCGTGTGCTCCAGCTCGACGGCGCGGCGAGTGCCTGCGTGAGCTGTGAGAGCACGTTGACCGCGGGTGGAAGCGGCGGCTTCTCGCCTTTGACGAGCGTCGTGTCGAACGACACGCTGAAGTCGCACCACAGGATCTCGAACGTCGCCTTGCCGCTGACACGCAGTGGACGCGGCCCTTCGAGCGACCCGTTCAACTTGACGCCGAACAGGTTGTGCGAGCCGCGCTTCAACTGCAGCTTGGCGTGGAAGTCGGCGATGAAATGCAGCGGTGCAAGCTGCACCAGCACGTCGAAGCCAACGTTGCCTTCGACGCTGAAGCCGGCGGCGCTCGCGTACAGCGAGGCATCCGCGCCGAACTGAACCGTGTTCGACGTAATCGCGAAGTACGCCTGACAGACGAGCCGCGGGTTGTCGCCCGAGCTCAAGGCGATCGTGACGCGATTCAGCGCGGGAACCGTTGCCGGCGCGGCGAAGCGCGGATTGAATCCGCCGACCGACAATACGAAGCTCGGGCCTTCGCCGAAGCCTGCGCGCAGCGCCGCCGATCCAGTGATCGGGAACTTGTGGGCCAGGCGCGAGTCAACGAGCTCGGCGTCGATCGCGGCGGTGCCCGCATCGAAGTCGATGACGCCCATCGCCTCGAGGTTGAGGCGCACGAGATCGTTGTCGGCCGACGGGAGCAGCGCGCTGATGCGTCCGAGTGCGAGCAGGCGCTGGCGCGATCCGAACTCGAGGATGAGCGCCAGGTCCATCGTGATCAGCGTCGGCGTGAACCAGCCGATCTTGGCGATGAGCCCGAGCAGGTAGCTGCCGCGATATGCCGGGAACGCGCTCGACAGGTTCCGAATCAGCGTTGAGGCGTTGCCAACCGGATCACGCGGGAAGAGGAGCGTGGCAAGCGTTCCGCTTTTCAGGCCCGCGCGCAGGACGTTCTCGTCGAACGTGCGATTGACGCCGACCATACCGCCGATGCCGAGCAGCGTGAACCCGAGGCCGAGCGGGATCGGACGGAAGTCTTCGGCGGTGATGAAGACGACGAGCGAGTAGCCGCGGCTGCCGTCGGGCATGCGGGTGGCGATCAGGCCGAACGCCTTGAGCGTGATCTGCTCGCGAAGCGAGAGCTGCATCGCTCCGGCGTACAGTCCTTGCGCGGCGTCGTGGTAGAGGAAGCCGCCGCCGCTCACGACCCCGCGGGCATCGACCGACAGCGCGATACCTGACGGCGGCTTGAAGTCGAGATCGAGATCGACCGGACCGAGATTGCCGTCTTCGAACGCAAGCGACGCGATCGCGCCGACTCGATCGAGCGCGGCTCTGACGGGTCCAATCTTCGCGCTGACGCCGGCGCTCACCTCGAGATCGAGCTTCGAATCAGTTGGGCGAAGGCCGACGTGCAGCTTGTTGACCTCGACGCCGGCGATCGACAGGCGCACCGGCAGATCCAGCTCCGCCGCCGCCGATCCTTCGAAGCTGAAGCCGCGATCCGCCGACCAGCGCATGCCGAGATCGAAACGGAAGTCGAGGCCATCGCCGGGAAGCACCGACGACAGGAATGAGTCTGCGCCCTTGTTGCGCAGGGCCGCATGGCCGCCGGTCATCTTGAGACCGAAGCTGGGCGACAGCTTGCCGTCGAGCACTTCGACGCCGCCGGTGAACGTCATCGAATCGAACTCGACGATGCCGCCGCCGGGCAGCTCGAGGAGCGCCTGCGGCTGTCCCGCGGCCGTCGCGAACTTCACCCGCACGACTGCTTTCCCGGTCGCGCTGTCCACCACGCCGCCCGGACTCAGTAGTCCGCTCTTGAGCGAAGGCGCAATCCCGGGACGGAACTGCAACACCACACCGGTATCGAGCCCCGCGCTCGACTCGAACTCGAGGGTCGTCAACGGTGCGAGGGGGAACTGCAGGTTGGCGAACCCGTGCACGAAGGGATTGAGCGCGACGCCGCCATCAGGTGCGCCGGGGGTGGACGGGCGCAGCGGAAAGAACGACATGCCCGCATCGAGCCCGCTGCTCGCATCGCCGCGTGAAAGGCTCGCGATCAACTGCTGGACCGGCTTCGTATCAGCTTCAGGAATGAACCTGCCTGTGAGCTGTTCCTCGACACGGCGTGGCAAGGGCCGCGTGCGAACCGGCTCGCCAATCGCTTCGAGGAATGCGCTGAGGTTCGCGACGAGGCTCCCGCCGTCGAACTCCGGCGTTCCCCAGCCATAGCGCGCCTGCAGCAGTCCCACCGGATCGGTGAACAGCTTCGGGAACGCGTCCCAGTTGATGACTGGACGAACGTGCTCGACCTGGAACTTCGTCGGATCCGCGGGGAACGGCCGCATCGTCACGACGCCGAACAGTTGCAGGAAGAGGAAGCCGATCGGTGACGCCCCGGCGATGCGAGACGCCGCAAACAGGTCGGTCATCCGCGGCAGGAGTTCCGACTTGATTTGCGTTTGCGTCAGGTAATCGTCGGCGGCGCTGAGGCCGGCAATCACGGCACGCAGGTGCGTGAACGCGTGGTCGATCTCGACGAGCAACTCCGCGGCGCGCGCGGCAATCACTTCGTTGCCGGCGTTGGTATCGAATGCTTGCTGCAGGCGCTCGGCGCTCTGGACCACCGACTGGAGATCGACGGAAGCCAGGCCGATGTCATTCACGCCCGGCGGGAGATCCCAACCAAGCGTCGCGAGCAGTTGCTTCGGCCCTTCCGGTGCTCCGGTAATGGCGCCAACTACCTTGAGCAGTTGTCCGACGTCTTTGGTGATGCGATCGAGTGTGCTTGCCATGGCCTTACGTTGCTGCGGGTTCTTCGTCGGAGGTCGCCGTTGCGCCGGAAGCCGGTGCGATTCGTTGCGATCCCGGCACATCGGTGTTCGGGAACGCGCCGTATGTAAACGGCAGGCCTCCAGGTCCACCCTCGGGGACGATCTCTTTGGGCACGTCCTTCTTCAGCACGCTTTCGAGATATTCGGTCGCGGTTGCATGCACGTGGTGCCGCTTGCGAATACTGACCGAGCTGAAGAAGTCCTCTGTGGGCCACTCGAGGATGTGAGCAGGGTGGACATTGTTGAAGTCCGTCTTGATCTGCGCCAGTTTGACGGCGGCCTGGCCCCGCCAGGCGACGACCCAGTCTTTGCCTGGCGTATCGTCGAGCGCCGTGTCGGCCGGATTCGAGAAGCCGAGATGTTCGGCCCACATGCGCCGGCGCAATGCATCGACGGCTGAAACGACCGTGCCTGCGTCCTCGAACACGACAAGGTTTGCTTCGGTATTCCGCACGTCGCTGTCGAAGAAGGCGCGCTCGTACTGGATGTAGTCGAGCGATGCGCCGTCGAGGTTTGCCGAACCGACCGTCGCCCAGCGGTTGTCGATCAGCGCCGACTTCGTATGCAGGTATATGTCGACGATGTTCGGGTTCGACTGGCCGAGCGACTCCTTGGAGGCGTGCACCCAGGGGCTGAACACACCGACGCGCTTCTTGGCCGTCGCTGCATCGCCGAAGGAACCAAGAATCCGCTTGATGGCCTTCTGCTGCCAGTTCATATAGAGCGGCATGTCAGGGCAGGCATTGAGCAGCAGAATCAATTGCAGCGCGGGCTTCTTCTTCAGGGCGGCGACCAGCGCCTCCGTGATGGTGTCGTTGTTGAAGTACTGGTTCTCGATGTAGATGAACCGCTCGGCGAGGTGAATGGCACGCAGGTAGGCCTCGAGGACACCTTGCTCGCCGTCCGTCGCAGGCGCAAACATCTTGTCGAATGTGCGGACGACTTGTACCGACGCGAGGAATTCGCCGTCCTTGAGGCTCGTCGGCGCGGAGGGAATCGGCGGCGTGACGAGGAGCTTGTCGTCAGGCGTGGCAATGTTCCAGTGATTGTTGAAGACTTCTTCGAGATGACCGACGGCACCGCCTCGAACCGCGACGCTCATCTCGTGAATGGGCGCCTTCGACGCATCGCCACCGCGCCGGGGGTCGTCGAAGACGTGTTGCGGATCTCCGAAGTAATCCTGTGAAAACGGCGAGCCAAGGACTACAGCTTCAACACCGCGATCGATCACGAGCTTCGAGTGCGTGACGTTGTTCGAACGCAGCTTCAGCTCCGATACGCGTACTTTGCCGAGACCTGTAGCCGGTGGATGACTTGGCGACCCGGCCTGCAGATCGGCAATGGCCTGCTCGAACCAGCGCGCCAGGCGCTTCCTCTTGAACATGTCGGGAAGCCCCCATTTCACCGCGTAGATCAGACCGATCACGCTTGCGAGGAAGATCAACGCACCGACTAAGAACAGCAACCAACCGATGACACCGCCGAGCAACATCAGAGCGCCGAGCCCCGTGATCCCGATGAACGACGTGATCCCAAGCGCTGCCGCGGCGGCGTGAGCGTCGACGCTCATGCATGGAATCTGTATGCGGACATCCACACCGGTCTGCACGCGCGCAAGGATCGAGCGCTCGATGCGCTGGTCGAATTCGTTCATCTTGCGCCGGTTGCTCGCACTCATCGGGTTGTTCGGATCGAATTGGAGGACGATCAGCGGCTTTTCGATATGAAAGTCGTGGCAGAACTCGTCGATGTCGATGCTCAACTGCATGATGTCGAGCGTCGAGGCGCGCGAGATGACGTCTTGCGTGTGCCCCCAGGCATCGACGTTGTCGACAAGCCAACGGATCGCGTTCGAGTGACTGAGGCGCGACGGTGCCCCGGTCCCGAGCGTCGCCCACCAGCTGGTGGCTTCGGCGACAGTCGCTTGAATCGTCGCAAAAGCGAGAGTGCTGTCGAGCGTGTCGGATTGCACCACTTCCCGGATGGGATGCTCACCGACGAGCACGCGCAAGCGAAGCGTGCGAAGCTGCTTCCCTGGTTGGTTCCCCGACACCGAGTCGGCGTATGTCAGCGAGAAGTTCCCAGTGTTGTTCGTCGCGCCCTTTGCGAGCGAGACGACAAGCAGTTGAGAGATGTCCTCGAGACGGACGCCGAGACCAGCGATGCCGGCGCCGTTTTCGTCGATAACTCTGCCCGTGGCGGACGTACTCATGGTGCCTCGACTACTCGACGACCGTCGGGTCGTTGAAGAGAACGCTCAGCCGGATGCTGCCGTGGCGGAACTGCGGAAAGCCGGCGGCCGTTGGGTCGCCCGGGCCGTTGGGTCCGCTTCGAGTGGCCTTCCCTCATCTCTTTCGCACCTGCGCACTCCAGGAAACCCACTCCTTTCGTGCTCGTGGCGCAAGGCTAGCTATATCATTATCCGTTACGGCGAGAAGCCTTTCCAGTGTAGTCGCCCGATCAGCGTCAGTAAGATTTAACGCGGCAAGGTGTGGATCGGGCGTGACCCCTGTGCATGCTCCAAGAAGTCCATAACTCTGCCAGTTTGGGCCGCCTGGAAAGAATGCTGAATGATCAACGGATAGGACATCATTCGGCCGAGTATTACGGTAAATCCATTGGTGGTCACCAGCGAGTAGCCAGGTATACAGAACATCGAGCGCTGCAAACTTGTCTCGATTCAGATCTTGATAAGTCAAGCCCAACGGGCCACTGTAACCATCGACCCATTTAGAACCATGATGGATTCCTGCGCTAGCTGGCGAATCGAAGAAGGTTGACTTGATTATGTTTACAAGGTCATCGCTAACCTGAATCAAATCCACGCGTGGTACTGGAGCGTCTATCAAAGCACCAGCTAGCGCAACAATTTGCTCTGTTGCGATGGCTTTACCATCTCCGTGTGGGTTGTTAATGAATTTTACAGCATAGCGGCTTCCATCATCACACACCAGTTTGTGAGGTTTTGAGGCTGTATTAATAAAACTGTCGTACTGGGTTGCAACGTGAGGCTCGTCAGCCTGTTGCTCTATGGCCTGATTGATTAGCAGTGCCCATTTGTCATCGCCATTTGACAAGATGGCCGTTCGTATATCACAAGGCGTGAGTTACTTTCAATGCTCGTTGATTGCCTTTTTCAAACCTATATTACAGTCCAAACACTTGACAGTCGTCTAGAGTTATGAGTACAATAGCGCTGTGAACAGAAAGCTGACCCTCTCACAGGCCGCCGCCCGCCTAGGAATCAGTCGCGCTCGCATGGACCAATTACTGAACGAGGGTCGCGTCAATCATACGGTCGATCCTATTAGCGGCTGGCGGCTCATCGAGAGCGGGGAGCTTAAGAAACTGCGTAACCGCAAACCCGGGCGACCGGCGAAGAAGGGAAAGCGAGGTAAGTGAGCTGATAAACGAGGATCAGGCGAAGGCTGCATCTTTCAGCGCAAGGACGGCCGCTGGTGCGGCGTAATAACAACCGGATATGAAAACGGGCGGCGCAAGCGAAAGAGCTACTATGGTAAGAGGCGAGGAGCCGTGTTGGATCAGATGAAAGATGCTCTCGGAAAGCAAGTCAGAGGTGAAGTGATTCCAACCGGACGCGAGACGTTGAGCGATTTTTTGGATCAGTGGCTGGAGGATTCGATTAAGCCCTATCGTCCAGAAAGGACGACTGCGAGTTACGAGAGCCAAATCAAAACGCACATCAAGCCGCAACTCGGTCATCTGTGGCTCAGAAAGCTAACGGGGAAACACGTCCAGAGCTTTGTTAGTGGACTTGTGAAGAACGGGCTATCACCACGAAGCGTATCCTACGCGCGTCCTGTCCTGCGAATGGCCTTGCAGACTGCTTGCCAGCGAAGGTTAATTCCATTTAATCCGGCGGCTGACGGCATTGCAGTTCCTTCCGTGAAGCGGCGAGCAGTTGAGGCAATCACGATTGAACGTACAAAGGCGATTCTTGAAGCCGCAACTGGCCACGGGCTGGCGGCACTATTCACGTTGATGCTTTAACACCGGCTTGAGGCGCGGCGAAGCGTTAGGGCTGCGATGGAGTGATGTCGACCTTGACGGGCGCACACTTCGAGTAGGGCAAAGCCTGCAACGGTTGAACGGACAGCTTGTTCTAGGTGAGACCAAGACTGAACAGTCGAGGCGCGTTATCACGATACCGTTAGGCGCGGTGTCTGCTCTGCGCGAGTACCGCACTAGGCAACGGGAAGAGCGAATGAAGCTCGGCCCTGATTGGCAGGATACTGGGCTGGTGTTTACTACCCAGTGGGGAACGCCGATTGACCCGCGCAACGTTAAGCGAGCGTTTGATACGCTGCTCGATAATGCGGAGCTACCACACATGCGACTGCACGACCTGAGGCACGCTTGGGCCTCGTGGCTGTTAGCTGAAGGAGTGGACCTGAAAACTATCAGCACCATCTTGGGACATTCGAGCATTAGAGTGACGGCTGATGTTTACGCACACGTCAATCAACAGCAGATCAGCGCGGCTATGAATCGACTCGATCAGGCCATCGGAAAGTCACATTGACTGTCGGCAGCTAGTGTTTGAATGGATGGACGTTGGATGCATAAGGACTCCTTGTGTCAGTGATAGCGGCACTCATCTCTACTCGTGACGGAACCGTGGCAAGCGATGGCAGACAGTTCACTTCCGTATGGCTCCACAATAACGTGCCAAGTGAACCGCCCGGCATTGCGACGGACGACTTCGACAAGACATTTTCCCTGGATGGTGGGAAGATAGTTGGCGCATTCTGTGGTTTGGTGAAGTTCTCAGGAGCTACGATTGCGGAGCACATCCGGGACATCACCAATGGGTGTTTCTCGAAGGGCGCCACGTTCGGACAAGTCGTGGAACGTGTTGAACAGCAACTAACCAGCCGACTCAATGAAATCAATTGTTCCGAAGTTATTCCGTCCTACCGAAACGTCGACCTCGTTCTTGCCGGAGGAGTTCAGCTCGCACGTAGGGAAATGAGAATTGCAGCGATGAGATTCTGTTGGCTTTCCGATGGCGTTTCGCCGACGAAAGAGATCGTGGCTGCCGATAAGAACAATCGGTTTTATGTATACGGAGAGGATCTCGCAGCCGGAACAGCAGCCAAAACCTTCAAAGACAGTCAGGTATCTGACAGAGATGCCGACTTTCTCATGAGACTTACGACAGAGGCTGTAACTGCCGGAATTATGAACTGTGGGATTGATAAAAATGGAATCCATCCTGCCTGCGGGGGGCGCGTCTTTATTAGACGAACATGGTACTGATTCGGACGAGTGACGGAGCATCAACAACGGCATCAAGCGGTCGCAGCCGCGGCAGATTAAAGCCGTGGTTGTCAAATTGTGGTTGTCAACCTTGCACTATGCGGATTAGACGCGCTATAAGTTATTGCAACAAACCGATGTGGGGCCATAGCTCAGCTGGGAGAGCGCATGACTGGCAGTCATGAGGTCAGGGGTTCGATCCCCCTTGGCTCCACCAATATTTTCAAGCAATTAAGGTCACCTTTGGGAGGTGGCCTTCGGTGTTTTTGGCAGTTGTATAGCAGAAGAGTAGCAGAACCAAAAATCAGTGGATGGGTTAGGCTTGCAATTCCTGGAGTAGCTTCTCGAATGCTTCCTCATATTGGATGCGCTTAAAGCACCACGCCGCGCGGGAGTAGCGTCACGACTCACCTGCTAAAGCAACTACTGCACGAGTACGGCTTGCTCTATATCACAGTCAGTACATTGCAGGCCAATCGCCCGGGAACTTCGCATGCGTCACTCCGTGAATACTATGAAAGTCTCGGAACCGCAGACCCGGGAGAGCCGGTGCTAGTTGTCCGAATCGGTACAGATGGTGAGACCCGGTTCGTGCGGCACAGCTCGGCGCACCTGCCGCCCAAAGCCCGCGAAACCTACGGCGGTGGCGACTGTCACGATCCTGGAACTTCCGGAGGATGAGTTTTACTTCTTTCAAGCGTTTAGGCCCCGCATTTTTGATCTAGACAAACAGCTTCCGTCGTTCTTCCTACAGATGGCATTGGTCTACGGATACACGCTCTTCGAGAACTACCTTGCGGACGTGATCCGCATACGTGGAGCCAAACCGTACCTCGCATTCTTCACGCTTCCCGGCAATGAGCGCTTCTATGATTCTGTCAAAGGGCCGGTACACTTGCCGGGTCAAGTCCTGGAACCATCAACGAGTTGCTTGACTTTGGAGTTGAGTGCAATGCACTAATGCAGATTCCAGTTCCGCCCGTAGTCAGACGTATTTAGCTTAGCCTGTGCCGTTGGTTCATACGCCGGACCCAACGTCATGGTGCCGTTGCCGTCCTTGTTCAGCGCGACCCCTCTTATAACGCCGTATTCCCTCAAATGCCAATCTGGCAGGTGCTTCTCGCCCTCCCAAAGCGACCAAGTTTTTCCAGCGTCCGTGGTAATACAATACGACGCGCGCATAAAAACATACGCTACTTCAGAAGTCACAAAACTTATTTGTTCCCGTGGTATGCTAGGCATATCTTTGTCGCGCACCATTAAGAATTGAGACCATTCTTCTGCTCCGACCGCTGTCGACTGAAAGAAGTAAAGGGCGGCCCGGAGCGCTCCCCCTTCCTCTTCGCGCTCAATCACGCGAATTCTGAAAGTACCGTTCCCAGTCTCCCACGAGTCAATCACCTTGCCGGGGTGCGGCCGTGAAAAGGGGAACTCGCACCCTCCAATCATGATCACGGCACAAATAGTAAGGCTTCGAATCAGCAGCCTGGAATTCTTAAGAGCCATAGAGCTTCCCCGTGCCGCTTCATTAGCGGCACTCCTAACTTAGCGTAGCCTAAGATTGCCGGCGCCGCCACATATCTCATGCCAGACAATTTGAGCTACATCTCTGTAGTTGCCACCTTTCAACTTCTCCCCAGCATCTATTGCAGCCCAACCTAGAGCGACATCGGGGTTATTGGCGTTATACGGATCCTCGCTTCTGCTAAGTCCGAAACGTGCGGCCGCACTGCCGAGTTTGAAACCCGCGGCGAAATAGAATGCGAAGTGTCTTACTTGATTCTCTCCAGGTCCAGTTTGTTGGAATTCTGCTTTGAACCCTCTAGCACCGAAGCCATTTTCGTAGTAGGTATCTGGACGTACAACACCCACTCGATAATTTGGGTCGGAGGGCGTTCTGCCGCCCAAAGGTCCTATGTCCGAGAACTCGGTTAGGCCGCCGAGCAGACCATTCACGACACCGAGGGCGCTATCTCCCCATAACTGGCCAGCCTTAGAGATGAGCAAGGAGAGCGCAAGACAGTCGTTGTAGCC
>JBASRM010000513.1:0-2975 GCA_049273835.1 Blastocatellia bacterium
CGCTAAGGTTGGGATTTGGGACCCCGCGGGATTATGTCATCGGCTTAAGGGTCGCACACGCGGATGGAACACAAAGCAAGTCGGGAGGAAGGGTCGTCAAGAACGTCGCCGGCTACGACCTCAACAAGCTTTATGTAGGCAGCTACGGTACGCTGGCGATTATAACCGAGCTTACTTTCAAGCTGCGCCCGCTGGCCGAATGCAGCGCGACCATGATGATCACGGCGAAGTCCCGCGCGCCGCTCTTGCGGCTTGCAGATCGAGTCCTGGCCTCGCATCTCCAGCCGGCCTCTGTGGTTTTCACCAGGCGGATCCTCACGCGTCTGTCGCCGATGGGACCCGATGAAACGCTTTTGATCCGCTTTATCGATAGCGATCCAGCGGTCGAACATCAAATCAGTTGGGTGGTCACATCGATTGATGCGGAATGTCAGGCGAGGGTTCTGGA
Source organism: Blastocatellia bacterium (assembly GCA_049273835.1). GTDB lineage: Bacteria > Acidobacteriota > Blastocatellia > UBA7656 > UBA7656 > Onstottus_A. The sequence continues at coordinate 449 of JBASRM010000513.1, forward strand.
TCAGAGTGAAGCTGTCGTGGTATGGACGGAGGCCGCGGATTTCCAAGCGACCGGGATACAGGTAAAGATCAGCGTTCCACTTTCAGAAGTCACAGCGGTGTTGGAGAAAGTACTGTCCGCTCATTCCGAATCGGTCGCTACCGCGGACCTGGGCGCTGGTATAATTCGAATGGAGTTTGACGCGGACGAACGAGACGCTTCCGGCCAGATCAAAAGGCTGCGCGTCGTCGCGGGTGCGGCCGGCGGCACCCTGTTTGTGGAGAAAGCGCCCGCGGAGGTGAGGCGTAATGCCGACGCCTGGGGAGCAGTAGGGTCGAGCGAACAGCTTATGCTTTCAATGAAACAGCGGTTTGATCCGCAAGCTTTGTTGAATCCAGGCAAGTTTGTTTTGAGCATTTGATACCGGGTTTGTTGAAACACCCTTCGAAAGGATGAAAAGAGATGCGCGACTCTTGAACCCAGGGCGCGCGCAGAAAGCGTCCCAACAATGTTATGACGATTGCTGATGGAGACAAGACTCGTCCTCTTGAATTAATGCTCGCGGATAACTCCGAAAAACTGCTCACCTGTGTGCATTGTGGACTGTGTCTGCCGGCGTGCCCGACTTATCGTCAGCTTGGCAATGAGAATGATTCACCGCGGGGACGCATTTATCTGATGCGGGGCGTCGTCGAAGGCCGGCTGGACCCCGGTGATGCGTTCATCTCGCACATTGATCTTTGTCTTGGTTGCAGGGCATGTGAATCGGTGTGCCCTTCGGGTGTGCCCTACGGACATCTGCTCGAAGCTGCGCGAGTCGTGGTCACAAGGGAAAAATCATCCCGCCGCTCTGCATCCGAATGGTTCATGCGGGTTGTGCTGAACGAAGTGTTTACGCGGCCGTGGCTGCTCCGGGCCTCGCTGGCGCCGGTTCGTTGGTTTAGAGACAGTGGGTTGGCAGCAGCCGTATTTAAATCCAGGCTGCTTCGCGGAAGAGCGAGGTTCGCCGCGGCGCTGCTGCTCGCCAGCAGACCTTCCACAATCGGCCGTGATAAATCATCCGACGAGGCTTTGGCGCCGGCCAATAACACTAAGGCTATGCGCGTCGCGCTGGTTCGTGGCTGCGTGATGGATGGGCTTTTTCGCGTGGTTCATCGCGCTACGGAGCGTGTGCTGATACGCAATGGATGCCGGCTTGTTGGGGTAGAAGAGCAGATGTGTTGCGGTGCGCTTCATGCTCACGCTGGACAGCTTGAGGTCGCACGCCAGCTCGCGAGAAAGAACATCGAGGCTTTCCTGGATAGTGGCGTTGACCGAATAATCGTCAATGCGGCGGGCTGCGGCGCGGCGATGAAAGAATATGCCGGGCTGTTTGCCGATGATCCGGTTTTCGCGGCACGCGCCCGCGAGTTCAGCTCCAGGGTCCGCGACGTCACTGAATTCCTGATTGAGATTGGGATTACCCCGCCGGACCGGCATCTCAACCGGAGAGTGGTTTACGATGCGCCGTGTCACCTATTGCACGCGCAACGGATCGCCCAGGCGCCGATCGATTTGCTCCGGTCGATTCCCGGGATCACGCTTCTGCCGCTTCGAGGGTTCGACAGTTGCTGCGGCGGCGCAGGCGTTTACAATCTGCAGCATCCGGAGTTAAGCGCGGATATCCTCTCCGAAAAGATCGAGAGCATAGCGGAAAGCGGGGCAGATATTGTCGCGACAGGAAATCCCGGGTGCATAATGCAAATTGGTGCTGGAATGCTTATGAATCGGCTGAAGGTGGACGTAGTTCATCCCATTGAGCTGCTCGATGCGGCTTACGAGGATTTAGCTCAGCAGTGAAAGCGCTGCCGGCTGATCGATGATTCATGAGAAAAGGATTAACGGTTCAAATCAGCGTTTTGACCCTATGCTTAACGGCTATGTGGCTCGGACCCATTGTATCAACCAGTTCAACCCATATTTTCGCCCTTGGTCAGTCGAACAGTTACGGTCCGCAGGTTAAATCTCTTCTCGATCTGATGCGTCACGAAGAAGATGAACTGGAATTTCAAATCAAGCACGGTGAGATATCTCGCAGAGAGTATCTCCGCTCGAAGGGGCGAATCGCGATTCATCGCCAGACTATTCTTGATCTGGTAAAGGAGACCGGAGAGGACCTTGTGCCGGAGCTTCATGTCGTGGCGCTCTCCGAGCTGGATCAGCTAATCGAAGATGGAACAAAGATCATAAAGGGGATCAAGCGGGGCGACGTGATCAAAGACAAATGGCGTTATCTTGGAATAGTCCATCGCGGGGAACCATTCTACATTTTTGAACGGGTACCGAGTAAATAATCCCGCGGAAAACCTCCGAGAACGACGTTACTCATAAGATAAGGAACTATTGACATTGCACCAATCGTCGCTAGTATCGGGTTGGTGCTCGCGCGTTTCCCCCAGTGTGCTCCTTGACCATAAGTCCTCATCATCGCACCCCACCTAACTTTTCGATCTGCCCCTGGAACATACGCTAAGCTGCATCTCTAAGCGAAGACAAGAGGGGTCCTCAC
>JBASRM010000514.1:0-2398 GCA_049273835.1 Blastocatellia bacterium
CGGCCGTGAATCGTGAATTGGTGTAGATGGCAGTCCCACCATCCCATCGCGATCTGCAGAATCCGGTGGAGCTTTGCAAGAGAAGTATCGCCGGCGATCAGTATCCTTCGCCAGATCGGCGGGCTGCCGTCTTTAAGGGTTATCTTCAACTGCCAGACTGGAGCATCCGATGGCTCCTTCTTTGAACTCATCATTACCTCGCGTTGAGTCAGATTTTCAAATGGTACATCGCGGCGGGTGAATTATAGACTGAGCCTGTGCGGTTCAGAAGACCGAAGTCGCGGCAAGGCTGCGGTTGGCTTGTATTAGTCGAAGCGTTGCAACCTCAACCAAGCCCGGAGCCCAGGAGAGCCGATTGCCCGTCAGGGGCAATATCTCGTCCTGAACGCAACCAATTCAGGTTGTTCGAACGCATCGCTTCCCGGCCTGCTCTCTACGCCGCCTGGCGGAAGGTTCGGGCGAATCGTGGAGCCGCCGGTATCGACGCCGTTAGCATCACCCAATTCGAGAAGGACCTCGACCCTAATCTTTCAGAACTATCGCGCAATCTTGCAGACAAAACCTACGAACCACTGCCCGCTCGTTACGTCAACGTGCCTAAGTCGAACGGCAAGCTCCGTGAACTCGCAATCCCAACCGTCCGTGACCGCGTAGCGCAGCGTTCCGTACTCGACCAGATCGAGCCTCTGTTCGAACCCGGCTTTCTCGACTGCAGCTTCGCGTTTCGGCCCGATCGCTCTACCGAAATGGCTGTCCAGCGCATAGTGCTCTCCCGCGCGCGGGGACAGCTCTGGACCGTCGACGCCGACATCAAGGACTTCTTCCCATCCATTGACCATGCGCTTCTTATGTCAGACCTGAAGAGCTCGGTTGATGACCCGGACACGCTGAACCTTATCCAGTTGTGGCTTGAGGCCGGCGTCCTCGACGGCGCCAGACCCACCCTGCTGTGGATCGAGCGCTGGCGAGGTAGGCTTGCAGAACTGCGTCTCGCCGCCGGCGATGCCCTCCGAGGGCTGCTCGATGAATTCGTTTCGTCAAGACTGGGCGCCGGCGCCACGCTCGCGCATCCTGGATTCTACGACGATGCCCGCGAGTTCGGCGACGACCAACAAGGCTCCGATCAGCCCCGCAAATCAAATCTCGGCCGGGCCGCGCTTCGACGAATCGTCGAGGACGGTGCGCTTCTGGCAATCGCCCAAAGAGCGGCATTCCGAGGCGCCTTCGCTGCAAAGCTGTTCGGCTTCGGAGGCGCGGCCGTCGCCCTCGGACTCGCCGCAGGTCCGCTGATATCAAAACTAAAACACGGATCACAATCAGCGCCCGCCGGCGCGCCTCAAGGGGCGCCCTTGTCGCCACTTCTGTCAAACGTCTACCTTCACTCTCTCGATCTTGCGATAACCAGCGCTCGGTTTCGGTTGATAAGATATGCCGACGACTTCGTAATCTGTTGCGCCTCTGAGAGCGAAGCGGCAGCGGCGTTGCAAGCCGTTCGCTCGGCGCTTGGCGATCGGCGCCTTGAGTTGAATCTCGACAAGACAAGAATCGTGCCGCCATCAGGCGGGTTCGAGTTCCTTGGCTACCGCTTCGAACCTGATGGCCGTGTCGTTCCGCCTGAGAGGCTGCCCGATGTCGTTCGCCGCCGCGTAGTCGCGTTCGCTCGCCAAACGCTCTCCAAGGGACGCACTCGCCCCTGACCTTGAGATCCCGCCCGTATGTTTATCGTGGTCGCATACGACATCTCGGACGACAAGACGCGCACGAGGCTCCACAAGACGCTGCGCCGCTTCGGCGAGCGTGTCCAGTTCAGCGTGTTCGAGTGTATTCTCACAAGTGAGATGTTTGAACAAATGCGCGGCGAGGTAGCGGCGGCGCTCGAACATCAGGAGTTGCGTTGCGTACGTTACTACGAGATCTGTGAGGGCTGCCGTCGCCGCACGGTCACGCTCGGCCAGGCGTTCACAACGACGATCGAGCGGTCCTACATTGTGTGACCTTGTCCGGAATTCGAGCCGTCGCTTGGGAAATGCCGGCTGGCGCTAACCTGAAAGAATGTGAAACTGCGGGGGTTTAGCGCGAATGCTGTAACCTCAAATAGGAATGCCAGTTGATAGGGGTATGCAGCCTTGATTTTGAAGGTAAACGGGGATAGGATGCACGCGAAAAAAGAGAGGTTAGCGCCCTCGGCGTTCCAAATGCTTGTAGGGCAACGGCGTAAACCAGTCACAGATGAAGAGGCTTCCCCGATGAAGAGGGGATTGAAACTTTTCGAGCTTGATCCTTCACAGGGCATCATTTCATGATGAAGAGGCTTCCCCGATGAAGAGGGGATTGAAACCAAACCTGTGCCGCTCTTTGCACTAACCGCCTGACCGATGAAGAGGCTTCCCCGATGAAG
>JBASRM010000523.1:0-5883 GCA_049273835.1 Blastocatellia bacterium
GGCTAAGACTCCGGAAGCGACAATGATGTTTCTTCGGGTCAGCGAATCGCGAAGCGTCATCGATCGAATCGTAGCACGGCGAGTGGCTTGTGGTGTTATAATCCGCGCCGACGCCCTCACAACCACGTGCCCCGGGGGTGAAACTTGAGCCAGGACGTGACCAATTGCCCGCGGTGTCAACGGCGAACGCCTGCCGCGCGTGGCCAGTGCATCTACTGTGACGAGCCTTTGCCGTTCGTAAGCATTCAGTCCGCTCCACCTCAACGCAACATCGATGCCGGCGAGCAAGCGTTCAACACAGTGCTCGAACCTTGTGCCGGGCGCATCAATGAAAGCGTTGTTGCCTCGATGGCGACGGCTCTCCAGCTCGAGCTTACCGAGGTTCAAGCATTAATCGACGCCGGCAAGCCTGTCCCGCTCGCGCGCAGTCACACTCGACCCGAAAGCGAGATGATCGCGGCGCTCGTTCGCACTTGCGGGTTGAGGGCCGCGGTGATTCCCGACTGCGAACTGAGGCTTGATAAAGAGCTTCTTCGCGCGCGGCAAGTCGAGCTGAGCGAAGATGCGATCCACGTGGTTCACTCCGGTGGTGAGATGAGGGTGGACAAGGTTGAAATAACGCTTACGGTGTTGGGGGAGCTTCGAAACACACGGGTGGATTACACCGAGGGGATCAGTGGCAAGGGCGGCGGACCTGGAAGCGTACTCGAGACATCAGAATATCGTTCCGAGGAAACGTTACTCGATGTCTACGCGACGAGCCTGGATCGAAGTTTTCGAATACGCTCAGACGCATTTGACTATTCGGGTCTCGTTTCTCCGTTGTCTTTCAGGTCGGATCTGAATTTTCGGGCCGCGCTCGCTACGTTGCGTGGCGCGGTCCCCCAAGCTCTGAACGACGACGATTTCACGAAAATGAGGCCTTTGCTTGAGCGCGCGTGGCCGGCTCGAACGCGGAATGAATCGCGAGGCATCAAACGGACCGGTTTAGGGCTGCGCGCCGTAGCCCAGGCAAGTGTCAGCAATGACAACCGCGACCAGTTCGAGAGGTATTCAAGGTTAGTTTTTATTTCTTCGAAACGGGAACCGAATTAGAGGAGAGAGACAAGACTTTGCCGGTTATGTTCCCCGGGGTGTTGCTAGTTGTTGTGAGGGGCTTAACTGATGCGAACAACAAGCACCGACGTATTGTCCTCGCCGCCCGCTGCGTTGGCGGCAACCACCAACTCTTTAGCGGCCGCGTTCGGGTCCGGGTTTACAAGAAGAATATCGCGGATTTGATCGTCGCCGAGCATGCCGTTCAACCCGTCGCTGCACAGCATTAACATGTCGCCGCTGCTGAGATTCCTCCGTATAATGTCGATTTCAATCTGTTCATCAGCGCCGATCGAGCGATATATGACATTGCGATAAGGATGACTGCGGGCTTCTGATCGGGACAGGTTTCCCGTATTTACCATCTTCTGGACAAGCGAGTGATCTTCAGTGAGCTGCTCGAGGCGGTCGCCGGAAAGCAGGTAACACCGACTGTCCCCCACGTGGGCGATTGTCAGCACTTCGGCTACCAGCATTGCTACGGTGACGGTCGCGCCCAAACCGCGCTCCTGGGGGTTCGCTGCTGCGTAAGCCATCACCTCGCGGTTCGCGGCGATCACCGCCTGCTTCAACATCTCTGTAGTTGCCATCTCGTGCCCGTTTGCGACCGCAAGCCGCAAGCCTCCAGTGTGAGTCGGCGCGGCGATCTTTTCTTCGCGGGTAGATTTCAGCGAAGCCGAAATCAACTTATCGGTCACCCACTCGGCTACGGCGCGCACTGTGACGCGCGATGCGACTTCACCGGCGGCCTCGCCGCCCATTCCATCGGACACGATGTAAAGACCGATCTGGGTCTGCACCGATTCGTAATACTGAGTGAGGTTGAGCGCCAGCACGCTATCCTCGTTCAACTCCCGAAGAAGCCCGACATCGGTGAAATGGCCCGATTGCAGTACCACCGGGAGATTCAAATCGGTCAACGCATCGCGAAGCTCGGTTACGCTTTGAAACCGGTCGCCCGGTTCTTCCGCAAGCGCGCGCGAGAGTAGGCGCTCGAAGTTAGGAAAGACCGTCGCAATCGGATAAAGCCCCGAGGCCTCACCAAGGGTTCCGCTTTCACCGGTGAGCAGGAATTGCAGCATAGCGCCTATCGAATAGATATCTGATCGCACATCGTAGACGCCGTCCCGGCTGAACAACTCGGGCGCCGTAAACCCGCGACTCGGATAAATCGGCCCGTCTTCTATGAAAGTACCGGCTTGGCGGGCGCGGTCGAAGCCGATCAGCCTCACATGACGCGCCTGGTCCAACACGATGCCGTATGGTTCGAACCCGTTGTAAACCCATCCGTGTCGATGGAACTGCTCAGCCAGATTGCAGAGTTGCAACCCTATGGCGCGCGCCTCTTTCTCATCGGTCTGCTCGAAGTGGGCGAGCGCCTGACCTTGAATATGCTCTAGAACTATATAGATCGAGTTTTGTTCGACCGCATGCTCGATTGGTTTGAACAGCCCAAACCGCTCAAACGCCGGTGCTGCTTCCTCGAGTGAACCGGAAACTCTTCCCTCCGAGCCGCCGTCCGGAGTGATCGGCGACACCGCCGCCAGCGGATCTTCCAGCCCAACTCGCTGCTCGATGATAGTGTGTCGCGTTGAGGGCGAGCCCTGAACCGCCGCTTCGTAAGCGTTATAGGTCGGCGCCGTCCACAAAAGCGACTGGACGGCGAAGCGACCGGCGATCGTCCTGCCGGCCTCGCACGGCTCGGGGGGAGCCGGCGGGGGAAGCAAAGCGGAGTTAAGCCGCGATCCGCAGGTTTGGCAGAACGTAGCATCAGGCTCGCTGTCGGATGAACCGCAATTGGGACAGGCGTCTTCCAAGTGGCTTGATTTCTCTTCCATAAATGGGGCTCATTAGGATAACACAAGCCGCCGTGAGTTTTGAATCCGCAAATGTCCTACCCGCGAAGTTAATGTTACTGTCATGTCGGGCGGTCCTCGGCCGTCTGGTTCACCGCTCGCGATGCAATGCTTTTGGGGAGAGGACGACCGGATGAGTTTGACCGCCAGCCAAAAGGCTAACCTTTTGGATCCTCAGTAGACGGCGCACTACGGCAGCGCCTTTTCTATAGGATAAAAAGTGCGCTCTTTGATGCCGCGCCAAACGTATCTCTTTTGACATGGTTTCATCAGGCTCGCTATCATCTATCTTGAGCCCCCGCTGTTAATAAACGAGAGCAAGCTTCGTTTCGATAGTGTGAAGCGATGCGTCGGTAAAATTGATCGAGACAGTGGGAAACACGCGAGCAAGCACCCCGGGATACACGTTGAATTCGCGTCCGGTTTCTTGAAACCTCTTGTAGGATAAGGGCGTAATACGAGGCGGTTGCACGTTCGTTAAAATGTTCGGAGGACATCCTTTCCATGCAGTTAAAAGCGTTTCGTAGGAAGAAGACTGTCATAATCGTGGCCGCGGTAGTCGGTCTGATCACTATTGTCCTGCTTTCAAAAGCCGTTCAGAAAAAAGAGGGAGAGCCCGTCCAGGTTGGAAAGGTCGAGCGACACGCGCGTCTCGAATCGAAGGTGACCGCTTCCGGTGACATTCGTCCCGTCCACCTGTACAACCTGACAGCAGAGGTTCCCGGGCGCGTCGAGCAGATCTTCGTCAGCGAGGGAGACCCGGTCAAGAAGGGCCAGCCGCTGGTGCGCGTTGATCCGACTCAATCGAGTTTTGCGGTCACCGCGGGTGAGGCTTCGGTTCGGGTGACTCAAGCCGATGTGGCGAACCAACAAGTGGCCGTCCAGCAATCTCAAAACAATGTCAATCAGGCAAAAGCCACCCTCGCGTCCGCTGACGCCGATCTCGAACGAACCAAGGCCGATCTTGTTTATGCAGAGAGCGAATACAACCGGTATCAGCAACTGGTCGAAAGCGGCGTGGCGAACAAGTCGCAATTCGACGCGGCGAAGTCGCGGTTCGACCAGGCACGAGCCGTCGTCACTTCCCAACAGTCTCGCATCACCCAGTTAAAGGTCCTGGTGCATGACGCGGAGCTCGGCGTTGAACGCGCGAAGGCTGCGCTCAACTCGAGTGAGGCGCGAGTCAAGCAAGGCCAGGCTGATCTCGCCCGCCAATCCGATCAGCTAAAAAAATCCACCAGATATTCTCCGATCGACGGCGTTGTTTCGAGTTTGCCGGTCAAAGTCGGCGAGTACGCACTGGCGAGTTTTTCAACTACGCCGCTGATGACTGTAGCCGATATGTCGCAAATTAATACCGAGGTGAAAGTGGATGAAACCGACATAGCGGACGTGCAGGTGGGTCAAAAGGCAAAGGTAAAGGTTGATGCGCTGGGGGACTTCGAGATTGAGGGCGAGGTGATTGAGAAGGGCGCTTCGGCTATTACCAGATCAGGCCAAACCATCGCCCAGTCGGCCAATACGCAAGAAGCGAAGGATTTCATCGTCAAGATCAAGCTCAATCCGACTGATCAGGTACGCGAGAAACTCAGACCCGGGATGTCATCGACCGCCGTCATCACCACTGCAACCGTTTCCGAGGTCTTGACGGTGCCCCTCCAGGCGATTGTTCCGCGCGAAGCGCCAAAGGACCAGCAGCCGGCAGAACAACCCGGCGGCGGTGCGCAGAAGAAAAAAGAAGTGGAAGGCGTGTTCGTGTTTGGTCAGGACGGCCGTGGCCACTTCACCCCAATCACCACTGGGATCAAAGGCGATCAGGAGATCGAAATCAAGAGCGGGCTGAGCGAAGGCGAAGAGATAATCACCGGGCCTTACAAAACGCTTCGCACGCTTAAAGACGGCGACCAGGTTAAGCGGGAAGCTGGTCCGGTTAAGGTCGAAACAAAGAGCTGACCGGGGGCGGATGGGCGACCATTCGGAGACAAACCGAGGCAACGACATGATGATCGAAGAAGCAGTGCTCGACAAGGAATTGGCCTATCTGGATGTAACTCCGGGAGCCGACAGCGTAATCCGCACCGACAGTCTCTGGAAGACTTATCAGATGGGGGCCGAGGAGGTACACGCGCTCCGCGGCGTTTCATTTGATGTGCAGCGTGGCGAATATCTCGCGATCATGGGACCGTCCGGTTCAGGTAAATCGACTTTGATGAACTTGATCGGCTGCCTCGACACTCCGACGTCGGGGCAGTACTTCCTCAATACCAAACTCGTTTCTGACATGGATGACGATGAGCTTGCGCACATCAGGAACAAAGAGATCGGCTTCGTGTTTCAGACATTTAATCTCCTGCCTCGCGCGACCGCTCTCCACAATGTCGAGCTGCCGCTGATTTACAACGGCACGCCGCGGGGTCAGCGGATCGAAATGGCGAAGCTGGCGCTTCAACGAGTAGATCTGTCGGACCGGATGAATCATAAGCCCAACGAGTTGTCGGGAGGCCAGCGTCAGCGCGTAGCCATAGCCAGGGCGCTTGTGAATAACCCGTCGATCCTCCTCGCTGACGAGCCGACCGGAAACCTCGATTCGCAAACCTCGCACGAGATAATGCGGTTTTTTGACGAGCTTCACAGCCAGGGCAACACCATCATCCTGGTCACCCACGAGCACGACATCGCCGAACACGCTCATCGCGTGCTTCACATCCTCGACGGACGCATCAATTTGGATGAGCGTCGTTAACCGGATCCAGTAAGCTGTCGGTTCATACGGCGAGCAAAGACGGAGTCCTTGCTCGCCGTTTTCCATGGGGGTTAGTCGAGGCAGGTGATGGGGTTGAATAGGCAAGCTAAAGCTTGAACTCAGAACGATGCAAGCTGAAGCTTGAACTCAGAACGATGCAAGCTGAAGCTTGAACTCAGAACGATGCAA
>JBASRM010000538.1:0-4987 GCA_049273835.1 Blastocatellia bacterium
AATCTGGAGTTTGGAATTTGGAATCTGGAATCTGATCTGAAATCTGCAATCTGGAATCTGAAATCTGAATCGGGAATTCAGAATCTATAGCCGGCTCAACCCTCACCGATTTCGTTTGAGATGCTCCTTCAAAATGCAGCGACCCATCACCACTGCGAGCCCAGCCTCGCTTGCGCGAACCGCTGCCTCTTCATCAACCACACCCTCTTGCATCCACACTGACGTCGCCCCAATTCGAATAGCTTCGTCTACGTGGCGGCCCGCTTCGTCACTGCGCCGAAAAATGTTGACAACATCGATCTTCTCGGGAACATCCTCGAGCTGGGCATACGACTTCTCGCCGAGCACGCTTGTCTCGTTCGGATTCACCGGTATGATTCGATAGCCGTGTGATTGCATGTAGCGGGAGACGCTGTTGCTTGCGCGGGTTGCTTCAGAGGACAGACCGACCACCGCGATCGTTTTTGCTTCGCCGAGGATTCTATCTATGGTTTCCGGTTCATTAAGCTTCAACCGAATTCCTCCGAATCAACCCTTATCGCCGGGCTCTAGCCGATCTTAACATCGCGCATCAGCTTTTGAAATTCGCGGCCGATTAGCTTCGCGATACGGGCCTGCTTGTTAACGTACTCCCTGGCGTCGAAGCTCGCGACCAGGGCAACCTCTCGCGCGGTTGATGTGAGAAAGACCTCCCTCGCTTCGAGCAGTCGCTGCACAGGAAAGCTGCCCTCCACCAGATGGAGTTTCCATCGCGCCGCGATCTCGTGAACAAAATGACGCGTTATACCGGCCACGCATCCCGTCGCGAGCCCCGGAGTGAAGACCTCGTCGCCCTGAACCCAAAAGATGTTGGCAGCGGTAGCCGAAACGATCTCACCTCTCTCGTTCAAAAGCACACCTTCGTTGAAGCCGCGTGACCTGGCCTCTTCGAGCGCGAACAAATTCTCCAGCATTGCCGTCTGTTTTACACCGGCCAACAACGCGGTAGACAAGACGCGATAGGGTGACAATGTCAGCGTCCAATTGACCTGTGCGCGAGGCGCCTCCGGCGATGTAAATATCAGCAATTCGGTTTCGGCACCGGGTTCGACTCGCCACGACCCCGCGTCGCCTTTCAACAATGTCAGTCTTGCCCTTCCCTGCCGGATCGAGTTCGCCGAAACCACTTTGTCCATCGCCCGCCTGGCCCCTTTAAGATCGAGCGGCACTGCGAGATGCGCCTTATCGGCATGTTGCATCAGCCGCTTCCAGTGCCGCTCCAGAGCGACCGGCTTGCCGTCAAGGATTCGCAACGTTGTAAACACACCCCAGCCGTAAAGCGCGCCAGCAACCGTAGGCGCAAGCCTGGACTCTGCAGCGTCGATGATTCGGTCGTTGTGGTAAATCAGGCGATGCATGAACAAGCGATCGGTGCAGAACCGGACGCTGCCTTCACCGAAAGATTACTCCGTGCTCAACTCTCAGCCCCTACTGCGTGTCTTTTGGTCTCAGCGCCGATAAGAACTTCTGTGGGAAGCTGGATGGGCGACCTTGGTCATTGATCAACACGTGAAGCGTTTCTCCGGTAGCCACCGCTGTTCCATCCGCCCGCAAGATGTCGTAGCTAAACCTCAGCGTCCGTCGCGTGGCCTCGGTAACCGTAGTCCGAATTATCAACTCGTCTTCGTAGCGGGCGGGGTTCTTGTAGCGGCAACTGGCTTCCGCCACTATCAGGAACAACCCGGTCTCCCGTTCCATATCGCGGTATGAAAAGCCACAATCATTGCAGTACTGACTCCGGCCAACTTCAAACCAGACGAAATAATTCGCGTAATATGCAACACCCATCTGATCGGTCTCGGCATAACGCACTTTGACACGAGCCTCGGTCATCTGATGGTTCAAGGCGCCTTCGTTATTGCTTCTCTTCATCGTCAAGTTACACAGGGGTCCGTACAGTACGCCACCCACGCTCAAGCGGGCGATTGTAACGGCCCGATTCTAAACACTCAAGGGGGCGTCCTAACAGACTCTGCCCATTGCAATTCCCGCAAGCCGAAGTACACTATTCCTCGGCAACGATTCGTGGAGGTAACAGACAATGATTCGAGGTCTACATGCGATGTTCTACTCGTCCCATTCTCCAGGAGGAGTTCTGTGAGCTCTGAATTGTTGATTTCCCTGCTGACCATCGGCGGAACTCTGTTGCTCGTTGTGACAGGTCTTTTGAATTTCTCTGTTTTCGTCAGGCAACTGCGCGCGGCACGGGAGCAACTTGACACCGCAAGGAGACAACTGGAGAGCGCCAGGCAGCAGCCGGAAATCCAACTGGTGCAACGGGCGATGGATGAAACCTCCGGGCACCTCAAGATCCTTGTGGAGAAGCCTTACTTGCGCCGTTACTTTTACGAGAACAAAGCCTGGAGCGGCCAGGACAAGGCGAGCGCCGACGAAGTCAAGGCAATGGCGGAGCTTCTCCTCAACAATTTGGCGTCGGCGATCATTCACTCGGCGGCTTTTCCCCAATACCCGATGCGCGGCGTCGAGCAGACGATTCGATTCCATCTCCGAAACAGCCCCGCTCTGCGCGATTTCCTGATGGAAGGATTTGAGCGGTTTCAACTCGCAGGGCTGGCCCTGCTGTGCCTGAAGAATGAGACAAAGGAAGAAACAGAAAGCGACCTTCGAGAGTTGATTGCGGCATCAGGAAGCGATGAGCAGGAAAGGGCCCGCCGCGAGAGACTTCTGCGCCATCTACAATCCACCGACAAGGCTGAGCCGCTCGAGTTGGCGAAGTACAGTTTGGAGGAAGGCTCGGACCATCAGAAAGCACTCCAGCTTGAACTGCAAGGCATCCGAACAAATGAGGAACCCCGGCGTTCAATCCTTTGAGCAAATCACGCCGACTACGATACTGAAGGCATCATATTCATGATTGTCGGGGATACAGCCAGTCTCAAATTAGCTCGGTCGCATATCGACGCCGATCCCGCGACGGCCCACGGCCTGCTTCGGTATCACGTCCGCGAGCGAGAGATCGCCGGGTTTCATTCAACCGAAACCGCCCACCACGCACTTGCGGCACATCGTGTAGACTCTTTTCCGCGAAGGTGTCGCGATTTCGCATTGCCTCTCGTCGCGATTGATAAGAACCTATGAATAACAAGCGCTTGATCACCCTGCTGATAATCCTGCTCTTTAGTCTCGCGGGCGCGTCACATCGGGCCGTACCGGCCGCGCAAAAGGGCGCCAACCCCGCACCGATCGTCATTCCATTCGAGTTGGTAACAAAGCACATACTCATACGAGTCAAAATCAACGACACGCCGCTTTGGTTCATACTCGATACCGGAGACAAAGTCGCCATCGTTGATATGGACCGCGCGAAATCCCTTGGTTTGAATCTGCAGGGACAGATAAACGTCGGCGGCGCAGGCGCCGGAACGCTAAAGGGTGCGACGGTTCGGGACGCATCAGTTACCGTCATCGGCGTCGAGGGAGCTCCTCAACCAGTTGTGATGGCAATTCCCCTGGATGCTCTCGAACCAAGATTCGGACACGACATAGATGGCATCATAGGGGCTGATTTCATAAAACAGTTTGTCGTCGAAGTTGACTATCCGGCGAGTGTTCTTCGGTTACACGACAAAGACAGGTTTTCTTACTCCGGCTCGGGCGAGATTGTTCCGATCAACTTCATCCACGGCGGCTACCCAATCGTCGATGCCGCAATCACGGTCGCAGGCCGTCCCCCAGCTAAAGGAAAGTTTGTGATCGATATCGGTTCCGGCGCCTCGCTCGCGCTCCACCGGCCGTTTGTTGAACAGGAGAAACTTCCGCTACCTTCGCAAAAGACGATCAGATCGATGGGCAGTGGCGGCGTCGGCGGGCAGGTTACCGGACGTGTCGGTCGAATCGACGAGCTCAGGATCGGAAAGTTTCAGATCGATAGTCCAGTCACGCTCTTTTCAGAGGATAAACTTGGCGCGTTCGCAAGTTCGGAGTTGCAGGGCAACATCGGCGCGCAACTAATCTCCAAGTTCACGCTCATACTTGATTATGGCCGCAATCGAATCATCCTGGAGCCGAACGCCAGCTTCAAGGACGTGATCGGCCCGGCCTTGAGTGGTGTAAAAATCTTCGCCGCCGGCTCGGATTACAAGACGTTCCGGATCGATGAGTTGCTCGAAGACTCGCCGGCCACAGAGGCGGGCCTTCAAAAGGACGACATAATCCTGTCGGTGGACGGGCGCCCGGCTGCCGAGCTAACGCTCTCGACGATGCTCGAGACATTGAACAAACCCGCGCCACACAAACTCTCCGTGCGCCGTGGAGGACAAACGCTGCAGATAACCCTGACAGCCAGAAGACTAATTTGATTTGTGCACGTCATCGCACTTCTGCGTTGATGCTGTTCTCCCGCTTCCGCGCGGCACCCCTCAGTTGACGCGTTTCAAGCCAAATCCTATAGTTGCGCTTGAACGAGCAGTAAGCACGAGCTTCTTTTCCTCAACCCATCGACTGACCGATATGATCGAACGCGCTTTCGGGCTGACAACCGATCTCTACGAGCTGACGATGGCGGCGGCGTACTTCGAGAACGGTATCAACGAACGAGCCATCTTCGAGCTGTTCATCCGCCGGCTCCCAAAGCGCCGTTCCTTCCTGATTGCGTCGGGTCTCGAACAAGCGTTGAACTATCTGACGACGCTCAAATTCAGCAGTGATCAAATTGATTATCTGCGCGAGCATTCGGCCTTCAAGCATGTCTCCCGCGAGTTCTACGATTATCTTGCCGAGTTCAAGTTTACTGGCGATGTGTGGGCGATGCCCGAAGGCACGGCTGCGTTTGGGATGGAACCGCTTCTCCGAATCACGGCGCCTATAATCGAAGCTCAGGTGGTCGAGACATTTCTGTTATCAACAATCAACTTTCAAACAATGATCGCCAGCAAAGCAGCTCGCCTTGTAAATGCGGCTCACGGCCGCGGCGTCGTCGAGTTCGGCA
>JBASRM010000548.1:0-20332 GCA_049273835.1 Blastocatellia bacterium
AGCTAAAGCTTGAACTCCAGAACGTAACTCAGACGCAAGCTAAAGCTTGAACTCAGAACGTAACTCAGACGCAAGCTAAAGCTTGAACTCCAGAACGTAACTCAGACTCAAGCTAAAGCTTGAACTCAGAACGTAACTCAGACGCAAGCTAAAGCTTGAACTCAGAACGCAACTCAGACGCAAGCTAAAGCTTGAACTCAGAACGGTTGAACTCAGAACGCAAGCTCCAACTTGGCGGTTCACTTCCGCCCGGATAGAATTCGTTTTAGATGAGGATCAGTATTAATCCGCAGTTCCGTGCAAGCATTCTCGCAAGCATTCTCGCAAGCATTCTCGCAAGCATTCTCGCAAGCATTCTCGCAAGCATTCTCGCAAGCATTCTCGCCCTTATCTTTCTCGTGCCCTCGCTTGCGCAGACACAATCCAGTCCTACCCCGGAAGGCGGCCAGACGAAGAAGGAAAAAAAGGCAGAAGCCAAACGCAAAGGCGGTCTTGTAGCTGAGCAAGAGGCGCGAACGGAGCCAGGGGCTATTTCGACATCGCAGCTTGCGCTGCCGTTCAAGCGAGCCTGGCAGTACCTGACTGACGGCGCGACTTCGTTTGCTCCCGCAGTTGATGACGCGCGAATTTACCTGCCTCTGGCGGGAGGCCGTGTAGTGTGCATGGATCGCCAGACCGGAACGTCGCTTTGGACTGGCGAGCTCGGTGGAGTGATTACTGCGTCGCCAGCCGCGGGAGAGAGCTCGGTTTACATCTCTACCCATAAGATTGCCGACGACGGATCGGAAGCCGGGGGATCGCTCCGCGCGGTGGATAAAGCGACCGGCTTAACGGTTTGGGTAAAGGATTACCCGCGGCCTTTTGCGTCGCCTCTCGAGTTAGGTGCTGAACGGCTTTATGCCGGGAGTGAGGATGGATCGCTCTACGCGCTTGACCTCAAGAACGGGGATATCGTCTGGAAGGTCGACACTCAAGGCGTAGTCCACAGCCGCGTGCTAGCTAATGGTGAGATGGTCTACTTTGGAAGTGACGATGGCGGTCTGCGAGCCGTTGAACCTGTTCGCGGACAGTTGCTGTGGAAGTTTCAGGCGGGCGGCAAGGTCGTCGGTCAGCCCGCAATCGATGAACGCTCGCTCTATTTTGGAGCGGGGGATGGATACCTTTATTCGATAGATCGCGTGACTGGCAAGCTTCGGTGGCGTTCGCGAACCGGTGCGGCCGTCGAAGCAACACCTGTCGTTGCCGGTGGCCGTGTTCTTGTCGCGTCGTTCGACAACTTTGTTTATGCACTCTCGCGGGCGACCGGCGACCGAATCTGGAAACGGCGTCTTGAAAATCGGATCGCCTCTGCTCCCATTGTCGAAGGGGATGCGAGCCTGGTCGCTCCACTTCGAGGCGATTACGTAGCGGTGCTTCTAAACTCGGACGGACGCCGAGTAAATCTCTTTCAGCTCGAGAAGGACTTCGAGATAGTTGCCGACCCGGTGGTCTTCGGTGAAATGCTGGTGGTTGCTACAAACAAAGGTCTGGTGGTAGCTGCTGCTTCACGTCCTGAGGGAAGTCAAACGAGAGCAATAAAGAAATGAGCGAGAAAGCAACATCGCCGCCGAGCCAATGAAAAAGTCAATGCCCAAACTTAATCATCAGCACGGCGGCGAGTGATCGGAACTAATCGGGGGGACTAGTCCGAAGGGGGCGGGGGAGGGGCGACAGAACCAACTCTTATTATTGCTTTAATCGCGGGGGCGACTATTCCATCATCAATTGGTATTCCAAAAGAGGCTCAGGATATGAACTCTCAGATAGTTGGTGGAGTCTGCGCCCGAAATCGGTTATCAGACCGGCATTTCGCGCACGAGGCCATTGCAGGTTCGGCCAGAATGAAAGAAGCCTTCAAGCTTCCTGCTCGATATTGACCGACTCGCTAACAAGCACTCGCGTAATGGAAGATTTATTTCATTTTCGTGATGACAACGATTGTCATGCATCGCATACCAGACGTTGTCAGTGTCGTAGAAAGCGCGGGGCTTGGCTCGTGCAATTGTCATTTCTGAATCGTCTGGGCTTTTGCGCTGTGAAAAACCCGGCACATCCGCTCGACGCCGTCGGCAATCGCGGCCGGTGATTCTTTCGAGAATGCCAATCGCAAAGTATTCGCGCCGCTGCCATCGACAAAGAATGGTTCGCCGGGAACATAGGCGACTCCGCTTTCGATCGCCTCAGGAAGCATCGCGGTCGTATCAGCTCCCAGAGCCAGCTCCATCAAAATGAAAAACCCACCGATAGGCTTGGTCCATCGCGATCCGGCCGGCGCGAACGCGTTCAGCGCGTTGAGCATCGCTTTGCAGCGAACCTCGTAGAATCTACGAAGCTCAGGAAGCCTGCGGTTGATGAGCCCTTCGCGAATGGCTTCGCTGACAATTGCCTGGTCGAGCACGCTCGACGACAGGTCTGCGCCTTCCTTGGCCAACTCGACTTTGGAGGCGAGCTCCTCGGGCGCGCGCAGATACGCGGTGCGTAAGCCAGGTGCGAGCACCTTTGAAAAGGTGCCCAGATAGACCACGCGCTCCGGTCTCAGCGCTGCAAGCGGCAACAGCCGCGACTCACCCTCCCCAAAGGCCAGATCAAAGTAGGCGTCGTCTTCCACGATCAACAAATCGTGTTCGTCGGCGATCGCGACAAGCTCTTCACGGCGTTCGGACGAAAGGGTGACCCCGGATGGGTTTTGAAAATTAGGAATGGTGTAGACACACTTAATCAACCGTCCTTCTGAGCGACAACGATCAATCTTCTCGCGGAGGTCGCTGGTTACGATGCCGCCGTCATCCTGCCGAACGCCGACCATTTCAGCCCGCGCGTTGTGCAGCGCGATCAGTCCGCCAATGTAGCTGGGAAGCTCGACCAGCACGACGTCGCCTGGATCAAGTATAACCCGCGAGATCAGGTCGAGACCTTGCTGCGAACCGGTCGTCATCACTATTTCGGAAGGCGTCGAGCTGGTGATGCCGCGCGAGCGAAGCATCTCTGCCACCGATTCGACGAGCTCGCCCTGGCCTCGTGTCGGTCCGTATTGAAGCGCGAACCGTCCTCGGTCGCGTATCAGCCGGGCCGCGATCATGGCGAGTTCTTCAAGCGGAAATGTTTCAAAACTCGGAGCGCCGGCGGCAAGCGAGATGACTTCCTTCTTGCCAAGGAGCAGAGTGAGCTTGCGTATCGCGTTTGGTTTCAGACGAGTCCCAAGCTCAGACAGCATTTCTTCGTATTCAGGTTTCGTTTTTAGCATTCGGTGGCCGCGATCAACCCTTCACATCAAACGAAAACTGCACGAGGTGAGATGGATCGCCTGGATCGTTGGTTTTAATGGTAACGGATTTTACATGTGGGCCGGGAGACTTGCCCGTCTCAACTTTGACCTTGATCGTGCCGGCCTGACCAGGCCGGAGGACTTTCGGAAAGTCCACAGTGGTGCACCCTCAGCTTGGAACCACGGATTCGATATTGAGATTAGCTTGCCCGCCGTTCTTTATCGTGATCGCTCGGATCAGCGTCTTGCCCTGAGGCTGCTTGCCGAAGTCCAATTTCTTGTCCGGCAACACCAGTTTGGGTGCGTGCGCGTTTGTTGCGGTTGAGGCGGCGGCCGCAGGCTTATCAATGGTCTTGCTTGCACTGTCATCGGCCTTTGGCGGCGGCAATGGAGCTGGCGCCAGCGGTTGGACCGAAAGAGGCGTGCTCCCATTCGAGGCAACTGGTCCCGGTTGCGGAGCATTGTTGTTGACCTGCGAGCTTGCGTTCGAGCTTGTGTTCGAGTTTGCCGCACCCGAGCTCTGCTCTGACCCCGAGCACGCCGACAACAGCAACGCAAGGGCGAGCAAGGCGACGCAATACTTGATCATCGAGCAATTCATGGCGATTGATAATTTATCACAAGCGAGCCCGAGGTGTGCAATGTGCAAATAGAGGGGGCGTCAAGTCTAACGCATATACTGATTCAAGCTTCATCGACGCTTAACGTAACCACTGTCGCTCCCCAACCGCCCGCCTCTGCCGGGGCATCCTGGAAATCAAGGATGTAACTCGATCGCGCCAGAATCGACCGGACCATTTCGCGTTGAACGCCAATCCCTTTTCCGTGAATTATGCGAACCCGGCGTATCTGGCGGCGGTGCGCCTCTTCGATGTAGTCCTCAACCACGGCGCGGACCTGACGCGGCGGTATCGAGTGTAGGTCGATCACATCCTGGAACGCGACGGTGACTACGTCAGGGAAAGGATTATCGGGATCCAACACTTCGTCCGCGTCGTCGTCCAGGATTGGCGGTGAAACTTGCAAGTGCGATTGCTTCCCGCGCCGGAATCTACGCCACAGAAATTCGAGAATCACGCCTCCGATGATATGTGCAACCGTGTGGTCCCTCAAGCTATTGAATCTGCCTCAACCAGTGGCGACTCTAATTGGACCTAACCTTGCCCGGCCATGTGAAAACATGAATAATTCTTTATTGAACTTCTTCGCGAAGTGCATAGGCCGTATACAGCACTGGACGCGCGGTCTCTTCTGCGGTCTCTTCGTAAGCTATGACCTTACCGACTATCATCACAATTCTTGCCGTCTTGCTGTTGGCCAAGTGCGACGCCACGACTCAGGTTCCCAGAGCAAACAAGAACTATCCTCCTATGATAAGGGACTCAGCGGACCTCAAGGCGAAAGCCGAGCGTGAGTGGCGACGCATGCTTGACGCCTACGGCGTCCCGCAGACGCCTCCTGATCTTTACCCGATCACCAACACCCCGCGCTCGTTGCTTGGCGTGTCGGGCGGCATGAAGCTCTTTAGCACAAAACCCGAAGCGGGCGAGGAGTCGCTAGCTCTGCGCGCCGCCATGAAGCTATTTATCGATCGCTGGCGCGAGCTGCTGGGAGTGGATCCGGAAACAGTTTCGCTCATAAGCACGGACGAGTCGGCGGATGTTAAACGGCTCACCTATCGACAGGCAAATTATGCATATCCAATCGCTGGCAATTTCGGCGAGATGGTGGCGGTGATCAGCAAGGATGGAAGACTGCTGCAGCTTGACGATCGGTTTGTGCCCCTCATCGAGCTTCCTTTAAAGCCTGTTACCGAACGCGAGATAGCCGCAAAAAAAGTTCTGGGCAAAACGTTTAGTTACACCGACATCGCCGGTCGCGAGCAGCGCACACAGATCGGCGCTCCCGGCGAAGTAAGCGTCAAACGTCTCGTTGTTCTTCCGATCGAAAAAGGCGACGCCGTCGAAGTCCATCTCGCCTGGGAGCTGGTCGCCGGAAAATCGCTGTCCTGGACCGTTTACATAGACGCGATCACCGGCGAGGAATTGAGAGTCGTACAAAACTTTCAGACCTGAATGAAGAGGCCGGGCGAGGGGGAGACGCGGCCAGGGGGCGAGAGGGAGACGCGGCCAGGGGGCGAGGACCTTGTGGGAATTACAGACCGGGAGACCAGCGTAGAAAACGACCCCGCGGATCCGGATAAAATATCACCCACCTTGCGAACCGGCGAGGGTCTCCCCCTCTCTCCTTCTCCCCCTCTCCCCATCTCCCCATCTCCCATCCGCTCCGCTCTCGAGATAGCTGCCGGTTTGGCCGTGATAGTGGCGGTGATGGGCTGGATCGAGTTCGGCGGTCCCGCGATTCTCGACAATGACGGCTACTACCACATCAGATGGGCTAAGATGCTGCGGGAGCAGTGGCCACATCTGCCGGCCTTCAAAGCGATGCCCCTGACAACCCTGGACGAACAGAATTATGTTGATCACCATTATCTGTTTCACGTCCTGTTGATACCATTCACCTTCGCCGATTTGAGAGTTGGCGCGAAACTGGCGGCCGTTTTTTTTTCGAGTCTGGGGATCGTTTCGCTGTTCGCGCTGATGGTCGTCTATCAGGTTAGACATCGCTGGCTGTGGCTCGCGCCGCTGATCGCAAGCTCCGAACCTTTCCTCTATCGCATGTCGATGACGAGAGCCCCGGCGTTATCGCTTGTGCTGCTGGGGGTCGGGACGTATCTGATTCTCAAGCGAAAGCACGTCTGGGTGGCTCTGCTGTCGTTTGTCTTTGTGTGGTCGTATAGCCTGTTTCCGTTGATGCTCGCCTTCAGCCTCGCGTATGCGATTGCAGCTTATTTATCCGACCGGCGAATAGACCTGTGGAGCGCGCTCGCTTCCACCATCGGGATAGCAGCGGGGTTGGTGATCAATCCCTATTTTCCGAAGAATCTCGAGCTGTTTCGCGCGCACTTGATAATGAAGAGCGGCGGGACCTATCCGGTTGATGTCGGCATCGAGTGGTATCCCTACGAAACGTGGATATTCCTTGGCACCAGCGTGGTCGCCTTCGTGATCTATTTTCTCGCGCTGGCTGCGTTTGAGTATCGCGAGCGCGAACGCGATCTGAAGCCGCTGTTTTTTCTGATTGTGTCGGCGATATTGTTGGTGATGGCCTTCAAGTCGCGGCGTTTCATCGAGTACTGGCCGCCGTTCGCGATTGTTTTCGCTGCGTTCACTATTTCCCCCAGGCTTGAACGCGTTAACTTCGCCTGGTTGGCCGGGACGAGAGATCGAGTCATCGCGTCGCTCGCTGCGGCGGTTGTTACAATGTCCGCGATCCTCTGGATGGGCGGCTGTCTGTGGCAGGCAAGGCAGGACGTCAAAAGCGAACCCGATCCTTTCGCTTATCGAGGGGCCTCCGAGTGGATCGCGGCAAATACGCCTCCGGGCTCGATGATCTTCAACACGGATTGGGATGATTTTCCGTTCCTGTTTTATTACAACCCGGCTAACACCTACATCGTTGGACTTGATCCAACCTACCTGTACGATCGCGACGCCGAGCTGTGGAAGCTTTATGCAAGCATTACGCTGGGCAACGAAGACGATCCGGCGCCGCTGATCCGCAATAGATTTGGCGCTGAGTATGTGTTCACCGACAACGAGCACCCGGATTTCATGCAGGTGGCCGAGGACAGCGGCGACTTTGAAAAAGTTTATGAAGATACGTTCACTACGGTGTTGAGGGTTCGCAAACCTCAGGAGCACCGCCCGAACCAGGAGGAAACCGAGCGCTGATCTCCAAGGCGCTACGTAACCTCCTGCACGCGAACCCTGACATGATCTGGATACCCAGACGTGAGCACTGGATAGCTTTCCATAGTGATGTAATCTCCCACACTTACCTCGCCGTCGTTATTGACATCCACGTGTGCGCTAACGAAGCAGCTCGCCTTCTCATCTGGCCTCTTGCCGCGAAGGGCAAATTCCAATCTTGTTTCGCTCCCTTTCTTGTGTGACACGTTTCGAATTGTCTGCTGAGCTGCCGCCTTTGAAGGAGCATCCGAATAGCTGGTGTCCTCGAGGCGCACATGGACGGTAGCGCCGGAGAAAGAGTCAGCCTGCTTATCAACAAAAATTTCGCCGGTCACAAGTGCTTGGTCATTTCCGTTTTTCATTTACGTCGGTCTCCGCGCAAAGCTTCACAAGTCGCCCCACGGACCATCGTAGCTCTTGATGTCCACTGAAGGCGAATTATACCTGATGGCTTGGGCGACCGCGCCGATCGGAGACCAACGCGGCCGCTGTCGATCTCGAGACTGAACAAACCCACACGAGGGTCTTACTGGACATTTTTGTAGAGGAACTCCGCTGCCGCAATATCGCCGTTGCTCAATCCATTGCGCTGGCCGATAGCCCCACCGCCCGGCTTCAGCGGAACAATCGTCGGCTGACCGTTTTTGCTGAATGCCGTTGCGGGATAGTGCATGATAGAACCGTAATCGTACTTTCCAATGTCATCTCCATCACTGATGTGCTGGGTGAAATTGTGCTCCATCCCAGCAACGATGTTTTGGAAGAGTACTCTGATGAACTTCGTCCGGTCCTCGCGGCTCTGCTCGTGCCACAATCCAATGGTATGCCCAATCTCGTGTATTGCTGACCCGACGGAGCATCCCGGTCCAAGCGATATGACCTGCATACCTCCGCGCATGCCGACCTGTGAAAAGCAGCCCCCCTGATCCACAAAGCGAACGAAGTTGCGATGGCCGGGATTGCGCACGTCCGTGCTCGAAGGGTTTCGTGGGATCAGGCGAATACTTGTCTTGGCGTGCCAGTGGGCGATTGCCTTTGTTACACGCTCGGCATTCGGCAGATTGGGATCAATCTCGAAAGGCACTTGCTTTCTGGGCCAGCGGAATCTGTCGCCGGTTATGCCAACGCCTCTCTCCTCGGAGATTCCGATTCCGGCGGCCGCAACCTCTTCAACCGGGACATCCATATCTTCAACGGCCCGCTGGTTTGCCGGAATGCCGGCTGTAGGGAGCTCGTCAGAGTCGAAACCTTTTACGGTGGCTTCAATCTGGTCTACAGTGCCGAGCATTATGTCACCCTCAAAGATGGCGATGCCGTTAATGGCCGAATACTCAACCTGCTTGAGCACACCATCAGGCACACCCCTGTTGAGGACGATGATTCCCTTTTTAGGTTTGGTCGTCGATCGAAACCATTCTGAATAGTTCTTCATCGGTTTTGCGGTCTTCTTTTTGGTCGCGGTCTTCCTGCTGGACGCTTTTTTGCTTGATGCTGCAGATTTCCTGGTTGTCTTTCGATTTTTGCTTGTCGCCATTTTAAGGATCTCCTTTCTGGACAGAATGCGGTCTCCGGTGATTATCTGTCGGAAGTGTGCGACAGACAATACCTTGCGGTCCCAGCGGCGAAGAAGCCTTCGGCCGCCCGCGGTTTTGGAAATGTTATAGAGGAGAAAGCGGGTCGCCCTCCGTAAGCAGGGCGATGTTCTTAAGCGACAAATCATCGGGCCATTCGTTAGGAGCGAGCTTAGAGCGACAAATCATCGGGCCCTCCGTTGGGAGGGCGGACCGCTTAGAGAGTCCTGAGGAACGCGATCAGCGCGCGTTTGTCATCCGCCGTTAATTCCAATCCGAACTCATGGCCTTTTACGGGCCGGGTCTTCACTCCCGGTCCCTTCCATCCGCTCGGCACGTAATCGTCTTGAAGCCGGCGCGTATCAAACCATTCCTCCAGCGAAGCTATCGAACCGGAGTGTTCCACCAATCCTCGATACCACAACCCCTTCAACGTGGGCACCTTGTAATAGCCGGTCCCCTTTCGGGTTTTCAACGCGAGAGCGGGATCGGTTCCGACGCGCATCCCCTTCATCACATGCAGCTTAGCGGTGCGCGGATCGTCCTTCGGCGGAGCGAACCCATCAGCCGGGATGAGCATGTTGTTTGTGTACAACGGCGGAGTGTGACACATCGCACAGCCCTCACGTTTAAAGACCTCCTGGCCGCGACGGGCGGTCTCGTCGAACTTGTGCGGGCTTGGAGGCGCCTCGAGCGAATAGACGAATTTGCCAAGTGCGTACAGGGCTTCGTCGGGAAATCGCGAAGTCAGCTTACGTTGTTCATTGGTGAAGAACTTGTGGGGCCCGATCGAACCATCGTCGGCGGTGTTCACAAGTATCGCATATCTGGCGATGTCTTCGGGTCCGCGATTGATATGAGTGCCGGTATGATCGATGTAGCGTCGATCCTTGATCCCATTGAGATCCAAAATCTTCGTGATGTAATAAGGACTGCCGTTGAACCTTGCGAATGTTCCGCTCATTGGAAAACCGTCCACGGCGAAAATCTCTCCGGGGTTCATCGTCTTAAAGCGTTCGTGAACATCGTCCTTTACCCACGGAGTCCCGTAGCTGGCGTACTCGGCCTGATTTATTGTGATCTTTCGTGCTTCCAGGTCTCGGCCAAACCCTTCAACAAGTATGCCAATACCCTCAGGAGCGAAGGTCTTGCTGGGCGCACCCAGGATTACGCTGCCGTCGGGCATCAGCCGCGAGTGACAACCGGCGCAGTCCGCGAGCCCGACTTTCAGTTTTCCGTCCTTGTCCACGACGTAGCGCATCCCTATGATCACGCCGTCCTTCGTTATGTCCGGCCCATCTTTCTTGATTGCTTCGCGATCAGCGAGGTACTTGAAGATGCGGGGGTCGTCAGTTCTGGTGACTGGAAAGTCCAGTCCTTCAAAGACCTCGCGGCCAGCTTCAACCCAGTCGCGCTCTGACTTGAGCTTCGCCGGTTCGATCATCGGCTGAGGGCCCCGCTTCTTGAGCGCTTCTCGATAGCCCTTTGGCTCAAAATCGGGATGATAAACCGGGTATGTTCGCAGATTGTCTACTCGCGCCGAGTAGTATTCGTCTTCACTGTAGAAGTTCGGAGTAGCGTTCAACCCGGCGACCGGAGTGGCCCAGGTTGCCAGTTGCTTGGCGTCCCAGATCCTTGGAACCACAACCGTCTGGGAAGCTGACGCCGATCTGGTTTGTGCGCTCGAACCCGGCAGCAACAAAAAAACAGTTGCGGCGGCCCACAGAATTACAAGAACGAAACGCTCAGTTCTTCTCATATTAACCTCCCAATGAGTCGAACGCTGGACTGTAACACGAAGCTCGAAGTCTGTCGTCCCGAAGTCGAGTGAGCGAAAAGCCTCTGCTTGATAGGCCAAAGGGCCTCCGGTATACTCCCTCAAGTCTTTTGAGGGAGAAGTCGCCTAGTGGCTGAGGGCGGCGGTTTGCTAAACCGCTATAGGGGCGTAAACCTCTATCGAGGGTTCGAATCCCTCCTTCTCCGCCATCACAACGAGAGAGCCGGGATTAAACTCCGGCTCTCTCTTTTCGTGCGCCCGGCAGGGCGCACTCACTTGGGAGTGAAAGCCGCGACCCTCAACCTGCCCGTGAGTCTGCCATAGTACAAGAACTGAGAACTCGCAAAAAGATTACGGTGAAATCGCGCGGGCGGTTTTAATGGTTCGGAGACGATACCCTCATCCTATCTCCGCCACGACCGGCGCATGGTCCGAAGGCTTTTCCCATCGTCGTGTTGTCCGGTCAATAATCACTGACGTGCACTCATCGGCAAGCCGTTGAGTCATCCACATATGATCGATACGGAGTCCAAGGTTTCGCCGAAAGGCTCCAGCGCGATAATCCCACCACGAGAATTGTTGATCCTGTTGATTGTGCATTCGAAATGCATCCACGAAACCCCACTGCTTCACGTACTCGAGAGCTTCCTTCTCCGGCTCGCTGAACAGGATCCGTCCCCGCCAAAGCTCCGGACTATGGACATCCCGATCTTCCGGAGCGATGTTAAAGTCACCGCACAATAAGACTTTCCCGTCCTGGTTGCAGCCAGAGTCAAGGTAGGCTCGCAGCCGGCGCAGCCATTCCAGCTTGAAGTAGTACTTCTCGGCCCCGACCGCCTGGCCATTTGGAACGTAGACGTTGACTAATCGAATTCCGCTTATCGTAGCCGCCAGCAAACGAGACTGCGCGCCCTCTTCATCATCGGGTAAACCTCGCCGCACGTCTTCGAGTTTGTCCCGGGAAAGGATGGCGACGCCGTTGTATGCAGCCTGGCCGAATGATTCAGATCGGTATCCAAGCCGGGAGAATTCGTCCGCTGGAAATCTCTCATCGACGCATTTGGTTTCCTGCATGCATAACACATCGGGATTGGCGGCTTCGAGCCACTGCACCACTTGCGGCAGGCGCGCCAAAACAGAATTTACGTTCCACGTAGCGATTTTCAAATGATGTCCTTCCTCACGACAAAGTCTCTAAGTGAGTTCGGCAGCCAGATCCGCGCAGCACAATTGACTATTTGTCCTGCTTCATCGGAACCAGCTTGAGGATGCGGTCGTCTTCCTTGGCCGGAGTGCCGCGTCCGTCCCGGTTTGAAGTAGAGAAATAGATCGCGCCGTCCGGTCCCTCGGCGACGTCGCGTATCCGACCGTAGCTCCCTTCCAGCATCGCCTCCTGGCTAACCGGGCGCCGTCCCTCGAGCACTACGCGGACGATGCATTGGGCGCGGAGGCACCCAAAAAAGAAATTGGCTCGAAACTCAGGAAACGCCGTGCCGCGATAAAACACCCCGCTGGCTGGAGCAACCGCCGGCGTGTACTCCAGCAGCGGCGGCTCCAATCCGTCCTGAGTTTGTTTGTGATGGATCACCGGCCAGCCGTAGTTTTTGCCCTTTTCGATGAGATTCAATTCATCCCCACCGCCGGGGCCATCGAATCCCGAAGGTCCGTGCTCGGTTTCAAACATCGTGTTGGCGTCCGGCTGCCAATCGATGCCTTGCGGGTTTCGATGCCCGTAAGTCCATATCTCCGGGCGGGCGCCGGGCCGATTGACAAACGGATTGTCGGGAGGCACGGTGCCGTCGTCGTTTAAGCGAAGGATCTTGCCTGCGAGCGAGTCGAGACGCTGCGCCAACTGCCGATCCGTCGCATCGCCCGTCGTGATGTATAACTTGTCGCCGGGACCAAACCGCAAGCGGCACCCGGCGTGGAACTGCGCGGCCGGAATGTCTTCAATGATTACCTTTCGATCGACCAGCTCCGACCCCGTCTCTCGATATCGTACGACGCGGTCACGTTTTCCCTTGCCCTGATAAGCATACGCTAGATACACGAAATGATTCTGCGCAAACCGCGGATGCAGAGTGAGACCCATCAACCCGCTCTCTCCGCCTGGCTCGACATCGCGGATGACGCCGAGCGTTTGGGCGCGGAGTTTCCCATTCTCAACCACACGCACTCTCCCCGCCCGTTCGGCGATCAGCATTCGACCGTCCGGAGTGAATGCGATCGACCAGGGAACTTCAAGGTCAGTGACGACGGTCTCAACCTGAAACTGGGTCTTTGCGTCCGCTGTCGAACCGGTCTCACCCGCTCCTTGTCCGCTCGGAGGCCGGCTGCACGCGAGCACGAGTAACACGATTGCCATCAGTGAAGAGAATCTTAGTGATCCCATGTGTAGCCTCTGGTTGAGGATATGCGAGAGCTCAAAAGTGTGTCTACCCGCAAACGACCAGGTCGATGAAGTCAGAAAGGCGGCCGTGCCAGACATAAAGGGCCGCAGCTTACGCGCGGCCCTTTTCGGGTGAATACCCGCGGCAGGAGTCGAACCTGCGACTTCTTGCTCCGGAGGCAAGCGCTCTATCCACTGAGCTACGCGGGCTAGTGTTTGAGTGACCTGAAGAGGATACCCAGTAACGACGAGCAGTGTCAATTTCACGCTCTCGAGGCTTCAACTGAACGCATTAAGAACCGCGAGACATCATCGATAAAAAAAACCGGCGCTCCAGAGAACGCCGGTTTGTTTCCGAAGCCGACAAAGGTAGGTTAGGCCAACTGGCGAAGATTGTAGACTCTAGCCAGCCTGTTCAAGTCAGAACGAAGCAACATCCATTGGCGATCAACGCCTGATCCGTAACCGGTTCGTCGGAAGCGTATCGCGTTGTTAATGCCGTGAGCCATACTGATCGCATTTGCAACCTCCGAACGTACTGCGAGGACATTGCCTGTACGCGAAAGCTCCTGCGTGGCTATATCGAGCTGCCTCTCAAGTTCACGCGCGCGATCGCTTAATCTCTCATCCCGTCTGGTTGTTCCCCTGTCATCCCATCGTCCGGTTTGTTCGAAGCGGCCGCGGGACCTATCAACCAGCATCGCAAATTGATCGCTACGAGTCTCGGCCAGGCGAAGCAACCGGGCC
The DNA here is from genome assembly GCA_049273835.1 of Blastocatellia bacterium. GTDB lineage: Bacteria > Acidobacteriota > Blastocatellia > UBA7656 > UBA7656 > Onstottus_A. Next base: position 13,601 of record JBASRM010000548.1, read on the forward strand.
ACCTCAGCCGCTCGATAGCGGGAACCGAAAGACCACCGTCCCACCTGGGCAAAACCTGGCGATGCCAGCATCAGCACAAAGCTGAACGCAGCAATACCCGCAAATGATTTCTGTAATCGATCTCTCATAGCACTCTCCTTTCTCTACGCGATCATAATTGTCGCTCACCCAATGAAGGGCAAACACCATGCCGCGAAGATTCCTTCTTTTTTTGCGAATAAAGGGCGCTCGATTGAACGCCCTCCAACGAAATCGGATGGTGGCTACGGAATCGGTCTATCTGCCCCTCACGAGCGTCTTAAGCTGTCCTGTTTCCAATCAGCCAGGTGTCCCGACCTTGATAAGTGATAAATATCACACGAGCTGGCGATGTGCAAAACCAAAGGGGTTGTACCCGCCATCGTCCGGGCTTCGCACGGCCAAAGGCTATGGTCTCGCTTCGAACACCATGTTGAAAGGCGTCTCCGTCGCGCGCCGGAAGCGAGTGAATCCACCGCGCATCACAAGCTCACGCAAGCGGCTCTCACCTGCTTGCGCCCCGAGTCCCATCCCAACTTCTTGCGACAACGACGCCGGCGTGCACACCAGCGTTGATACGCCGTAGAAGGCTCGGCCCCGTGGGTTCAAATTGTCTTCCAGTCTGTCGCCCGCAAAGGGCTCGACCAGCATCCAGGTGCCGTCCTTCTTCAAAGACTTGTACACGTGCGCGGCCGCCCCAACCGGATCGCCCATATCGTGAAGGCAATCGAAGAAGGTAACGAAGTCATAGTCGTCGCCGGGATACTCTTTCGCCTTTGCGATCTCGAAACTCACCCGGTCGGACACCCCTGCTTTTGCCGCCGCTCTGCGCGCATTATCGATCGACGGTTCATGGTAATCGAACCCGAGGAAGGTCGAGTTTGGGAACGCCTTCGCCATTAGAATGGTCGAAGCTCCGTGCCCGCAGCCCACGTCTGCAACGCGGGCTCCGGCTTTAAGCTTCTCGGCGACTCCATCAAGCGACGGAATCCAGGAGCTCATGAGATTCACCGCGTAACCTGGTTTAAAGAACCGCTCGGTGCCTATGAATAGTTCCGCATCGTGTTCGTGCCAACCCACGCCCTCGCCGGTACGAAAGGCCTGCTCGACGCGCGGTTGAGCCTTTACAGCGGCCACTGCGAGTTGGAAGGCGCCCGGCAGAAACGCAGGGCTCTCTTCATTGGCAAGAGCAAAAGCTTGTTCTTCGGATAAGCTGTAACGCCCGGTGGAGGGGTCGTAGCTAACGTAGCCGCCCGCAACCTGCGATGCGAGCCACTCACGCACGTACCGCTCGGTCGTATTGGTGCGATCAGCCAGCTCTGTTGACGTGATCGGCCCGGCTTCGGCGATGGCTTTGTAAAGACCGAGCTTGTCGCCGATCACAACCATCGCCCCGTGAAATATCGCGCCAAAATCGTCGAGAAACCTCCCAAGAAGCTGGTTCATTTTTTCTTCGTTGATTGCCATAAATCACCTCGTGAAAAGTTTGCTGCAAAATAATAACACTTCGGTGTGCCTGGACGGTTTCAGATTATTTCAGGGTCACCGATTCGGCGCCTCCGTAGTAAATCCCGTTGAAAAGAAACTTGAACGTACCGTGAGGCTGACCCCGAAAGGCGATCTCCGGCCCGAAGAGAAACAGCTTGCCCTTTCCTACTCTTGCCTCCGCTACTGCCACCCCATCCTGAAGATACTTCTGACCCCATGCCCACCCGCTCCTCAAGGGTTTGTCGCCGTCGAACCATGCAACCGGCCTAACACCTCTCATCAAAGCCTCCGGGCGAAACCGGAACACCGGGCTGTTGTCGAAAAACACGTCCAGCTTCTCTGCCATTCCGTAAGCCAGCGGATCGGTGTTATCCACTCTCACCTGCAACACCGAACCCGGTACATAAAACTTCTCGCGAGGCAACTGGCGCTCGGAGCCGTCTTGCTGTTTCTCCATCAACGCGCTCGCTATCGGGAGACCCGTGTTGTAACCGAGGCTGGTAGAGCTTCCGATCGTGAGGATTGTCCCTCCCGCTTCGAGAAACTCACGCAGCCTCGGAACCGTTCTGGCAACAGTCACGCTGCCGAGCCGCTCACGGAACTCCGCCGGAATGCTTTGCGGATCAGGCATCGCCCCGAAACCCCCGCCGCCGCCTCTTCCGCCTTGACCTCCGCCGTCGCGAGCCGGAATGGCCCCGTCCACGAAGATAAGGACGTCGAACTTACTCGCCAGATCGCCCGCGTCGAGCGCCGGAGGATAGACCACGGTGAATGGGAACTCATACTGCTCCAGCAGCCACCGAGTCCAACCGGAGGGCATCGAGCCGCCGTAACGGTCCCACAACCCGATTCGCGGCGCACGGAGCTTGTATGCTTCGCCGGCCGGCTTTGAAGCTACCGCCTCGAAACTCAATCCGATTTCCTCGGCGAGCTTCTGCAGTTTCGGAAGCGTAGTAGATTTGGCGGGAATGAAGATTGTCCCGGCGCCGTAAGACTTGCCGTTCGCGTTCACCGGCTGTTTCAGCCAGTAGACTTCTTCTCCGCTCGAAAGCAGGCGATTTGTCGCAATGATCGAATCGTTGACTCGATGGTCAAGCAGGAACCCCGCCGCGCCCGCAAGGTTGTTGACTTTTCCCGCGGCGGGCTTCACCAGGCTGTTGATTTTTTCAAACGGACCGTCAAGGGTATCCAGAATCCGGTCGAACGCAACCCCCATCTGATAAGCAAGCGTATAACCGGCATTGTCATAAGGTGGAGTCGGCGGGCCGCCAGGATATGGAATGTCATCGGGGTGGTCCTGAGGCTCAAACATATCCAGGATGTGCGGGCGGAAAGCCTGCGCGGTTTTTACTACATACGACCCGGCCGGATAATTTTTCCCCGCGACCTGAAATGCACTGGTCGCGCGATGAATGGTTATTCCGTTCTTGATCAACGTGTTGATGAACTTGCCGGCAGTAAGAAAGTCCGGCTGATCCGACGGTATGATGTAGCCCCTCGGATCGCGTTTATCCGGGGCGCGGAGCATCTCGTAGTACTTCAGAGGAACCCCGCGAGCCGTCACGCCAGCCAGAGCTAACGGGCTGTCGGACGGCGCTTCCGAAGCCGCTCCGCCAGCGCGCCGGTCGCGGCCTTCAGCCTGGCCGCCGCCCGGGGGTGTGTCCTTTGCAATTGCAGCTTGGACCTCGGAGATGCGTTTTGGTGTAAGGGTCCAATTATCTCGGCTTCCGCGCTCGATCGAGTTCTTACCCATTCGATAGATATTGAACAGGAAGTCTTCTCGATGCTTTGAAGCAAGGTCGAGGACCGCGCGATTTGCCGTCATCGAGTAGTCAATCGACTGCCGAAAGTGCCACTTCTGCGGAGCGATGGGATAGGGCAGGTCCCCCTTTGGCAATTGCCGGGTGGGCAGGAACGGAATCTCCATCGGAGTCGGATTGCCTATGCTCTCGGTAAGCAGACCAATCATGTTATGAAAATAAGTCACGGTGCGCAGCCCGCCATTCCACCAGGTCGAGTACGACGAGCCGGATCGCATCGTCGCTCCAGGCTTGTTCTCGGCAACGAACCGGCCGTGCATAGCTGCGCCAACCAGGTCGATCCCCAGCGGCACAAGCGGATCCAGATAGTAGTTGAATGGATCGCGAAAGGGCGGAGCAAACAACACCGTGCCGGCCGGCCCGGTCTGATGGTGATTGTAAACTATATGAGGAAACCACTCCTGGAAGAACACACGGTTGATCGCTTCGGTCTCGGGTTGATTCGACATGTAGAAGTCGCGGTTGTTGTCGTGACCGATGTACTTTTGATAAAGCCGCGGAAGACCCGCTGTCGATCGTTTCAACGGGTCTTGCTCGCGCATGTACCAGTTTGACACCAGGTCCAATCCGTCCGGGTTTACAGGAGTCGCAAGCAGAATGACATCCCTTAGGATTCGCAGCGTTTCAGGATCGCTCATGCTCACCATCTGATAGACCAGCTCCAGCAGTTGCTGCGCGCCCAGCACTTCAGTCGCGTGCAAGCCGCCGTCTATCCACACAACCGCCTTGCCTTCCGAAGCAAGCGCGCGCGCTTGATCGTCGGTCAGCCCTTCGGCGGTTGCGAGCCGCCGCGCAATTTCTTTGTAGCGATCAAGCTTTTTGTGGTTCTCCGGCGCGGTTATGATCGCCATCAACATCGTCCGGCCCTCGGCGCTTTTGCCGATTTCGACGAGCTTCATCCGGTCGGACTGCTGGGCGAGCTTCTTCCAGTAGTCCACAAGTTGGCTGTAGTTGGCGAGCTGATAGTCGTCTCCGAAGTTGAACCCAAGCTGCTCTTTGGGGCTCGTGACTTTGGTTTGGGCGACTGCAGTGACTGTGAGTAATGAAACGACAACCAAAACCGAAGCAAGGTAGGGCCTGCGCCTGTTCATAAGCACCTCAACGATGATTTTGTAGGTTCCACTGTCAGGAAGCCCGGCAGTTTCAAGCACGCCCCGGACGGGCAGCTAGTATAACTGACTGAGAGAGGCGATCAATAGCGAAGCGGTGTGTGGTCAACGTGCATGGTAAACGCCGATTTCGAGAAGCTGTTAATCGGCGACGATGCGTCTTTCAGCACGGTGCAAACGTGAATATCACAACCCCCAACACAAACCACAGCAACGCGAAGATCAGACCATAGCCGAAGAACTCCCGGAAGTTCACTCGCGCGATTCCGGCGACAACAACGTACCAGAACGGCGCGATCAGATTCCCCATGTGATCGCCGATGCTCAATGCGAGAAGCCCGCGCTGGACGGTCACGCCAGCGGCGGTTGCGGCCGCCGATGTCACGTAGCCCTGAATAACCCACTGCCCGCCGCTGGACGGAACGAAGATCGACACGATCGTTCCTGACAACGCAGCAAGAGCCGGAAACGAATAAGGTGTCGATACCGATGAAACCAAACCGGCCAGCACCTCGCCGACTGATGTGAACTGAATCAGCCCCGCGACTCCGGCGTACATGGGATAGATGATAATCACCGGCCAGCTCGAGACGACTGCGCGCTGCAGCGTCTGAGTGAAACGGTAGATTGTCCGGTGCAGGAGCAAACAAGAAAAAAGCAGAATCGTGTTTAGAGAATTGATGTCCAGGCTGAGATGTTTAAGACCGAAGTGATTGTACAACCAGCCCACAAGAATCACGCAGATCAAGAGCGGGACGATTGGGTTGCGCTCGAGGCGTTCTGAGAAGTTCGCAGCTCCCGGGTCGATCGGCCTTCCTTCCTCGCTCAGCTTGCAGGCATCCGGGAACTGGGAGACGGGCCTGGCCTCCTTGGGCATCAGCAGATAACCAACGAAGATCAGAATCGCGATGAAGGAAACCTCGTGTATTATCGCGGCAGGCGACCAGATCGTCGTGCCCAGAGGGAGAATGCCTGTGGTCTTCTCCAGAAAGTGACCCGGCGTCGCCATCAAGAGCGCCGCGCTCGACGATAATCCGAATTGCCAGGCCGCATTGGCCCCCCATAACAACGCCAAGAGGAACAGAAAGTCCAGCTTGATGCCTTTGCGCTCGGCCTCCTGGGCGAAGTGCACCGCTATCAACGGAGTCATCGCGATTCCCAAACCCCAATACAGATACGCCGCTGCCGCGGTCACCAGCACCGACAAGGCTATTGTCTGGATTTGCGTGTGCGGCAAGCGTGAGAGACGTGTGATCGCCGTCCTAAAGAACGGAGTTGCGCCGAGCACCGAGCTCAATACGATGATCAGCGTCATTTGCATCGTAAACGGGAGCAGCATCCACAGCCCCTGGTAGTAGGCATCGAGGGTCTTGCCAAAAGAGTTGCCCATCGCCAAAGCCATGCCCGCGAGAATGAGAAGAAGAACGACAGACGCGGTTATTGCATCGGGCACAAAACGCCCCATCACTCGTGCGAAGAACTCGAGCTTGCTTGTTCGGACGTCGAACTCTTCCCTTGACTGAGTCATTGCCATTTAATCAGATCACCTCCGAGAAGACTTTGGCCCCGGATCATTGCGGTACGGCTTCGAACATTAATCAAAAGGGCGGTCCTGATCTAATAGAACCGCCCGAATAACGATATAACACCCCGCAGGGATGCTGCATCTAGCACGCAATCATTCTAAAATATCGCCCTCCTGACGGAGGCAGCGCCCTCCTGACAATACATTCCTACAAACGCATTCCCAACAACGCGTTCCTAACCGAGGGCAAGGCACTTTAACGAAGAACGCCAAACCGGGGTTTTGCGAATAGCTCGCCTCCGTCGAGATATCTTACTGATCGTTCCCGGTTGCCGCATCGGGTCTTCGCGCGGGTGGCTCGGGTCGCCCGGCACCCAGGTTGTTGTAGTTCAGTGCCGCATTGAACACCAGGAAGAAACTCCCGTGCGTTTGATGTCTCCACATCGGGTTGTTAGCGAACATCACCACATGGCCTTTGCCGACCGGAACATCGACGACCGCAGCCTTGCCCGCAAGCTCGGATCCGCCCGCGAGCATCCCGCTGATCAACAACTCTTTCTCATTCGTGTTAAAGCGAAGCACCACTCGCGGTCTCATATTCATCGGCGGGATGAGCGCGGCCGCGAATTGCCGCATCTCTTCCGGAATCCCTTCTTCGCCGGGACGCGCGGGCTGCTGAGGCCTTTGTCCTGCCTGAGGCATCGACTGAACGATGTCCGGATCGGTCAGCGATCCACGACCTGAGGGTCTGCCTTGCGCCCCACCCCCGCCG
>JBASRM010000552.1:0-4338 GCA_049273835.1 Blastocatellia bacterium
CGAGAGCTATGAGATAGGAGGGAATTGGTCTCGTCATCTTGAAGGTATATGTACCACTTCGTGTTGTGTGGTCGTTGTCATCGGCACTCATTACGGCGAGAAGGCCCGAAGGCGTTTTGATTCTCGCATCATAAGTGACGCGCACCTGAGGGGAGTCTTGAAGCGGAATCCAGCTCCTTGCATAGACTGTTTGAGATTGAGTGTACATAAATGGCAGGTTTTTCCCCGCCGTTTGCTGCGGCTCCAGCCATTGCAGTGCCGCTGCATTCGTGCTCGTATTGTAGTCTATTCGAACTAGTCTTGTACCTCTTTTTAGAGCAATGGTAAGGGGAGCCCCAAGAATCGGATCGCGTTGGCCGACATCAAAAGACGCGCGATCAAACTGTTGCCCATCAGTTTGTAGAAAAACGTCGTGTATCGTCAGGTCCATGGTATCAAGAATCAAGGACCTGGCATTTTCAGAAGGATTGGCTATGCTCAATAACACAGTGCCCCTCAAAATCCTTTGATCAAACCGTACGTCCAAATCGAGAGAGATGTGACTAATTCGAACCTGATCTGGATTAGAGAATGAGTGTATGTCGACGATGATCCCTGCAACGGAATCTTTGATTTGCCTGGGTCCTACGTGGGAATTCTTAGCTGATTGACCTCTGCTCATTCTCTGAACATTACCCGTTCATAGGGCGACTTGCAAAGCTGCGATGCATCACAGCTTTGCTGATGCCACTCAAAAACGATTTCGCCACCACCGGGCAGCCCAGGTGAAACCTTTTCCTCTCGCCAGCCACTCACCATTGTGCCCTGAGTCTGTTTAGCGCATCCTCGCCGGACTCACCTGTATGCACCCGGCCAAGTTTCCGGGAACGTTATTAGGTCGAAGGCTGTATAGCTTGCCAAGGAACAACTACAAATCACGGATCCACTTAAGGGACCAGGGGACTGTTCTGCGACAAAGTGACATCAGGAGGAATGACCAAGATGAGTGCATCTGATCAACCATTGCTCCGGCTCCAGGGAGTGACCAAGGTATTTCTAACCGACGAGGTCGAGACTCACGCGCTTTCAGGCATACACCTCGAGATCAATAGAGGCGAATATATCTCGATTGCCGGGCCGTCAGGCTGCGGCAAATCGACGCTGCTGTCGATTCTCGGGTTGCTGGACTCGCCAACCGAGGGTGACTACTGGCTCGCCGGTAAGTCGGTCGCCGACCTGCCGCTCGCCGAGCGCGCGAGAATTCGCAATCGAGAAGTCGGGTTCATATTTCAAAGCTTTAACTTGATAGGCGATCTGACCGTGTTCGAGAACGTGGAGTTGCCGCTGACCTATCGCGGGCTGAGAGCCCCCGAACGCAAGAAGCGCGTGGTGGAAGCGCTCGAGCGAGTGGGGATGGCTCACCGCGGAAAACATCTTCCCAGCCAGCTCTCCGGCGGCCAACAGCAACGCGTCGCGGTGGCGAGGGCGGTCGCCGGTGATCCACTCATACTGCTTGCCGACGAACCCACCGGTAACCTGGACTCGGTTAATGGCGAAGCCGTCATGGATTTGCTCCGAGAGCTGAATCAACAGGGCGCAACAATCTGCATGGTTACTCACGACCAGCGATACGCCGCGCACGCTAATCGCGGCGTGCACCTGTTCGACGGCCGCGTCGTTGACGAAACCGATTCAAAAGAAAAGGCGTTCGCCACGCATTGAGCTCGATGTACAACGCACCGTGGAGGCCGCCCGTTGACCGCCGGTGGCGTAAAGACGGCTTACCAAAACCACGGCGCTCATCGGTGAATGGCTCTTGAGTAATCGTCGATCTGTCTGCATCGGGGAGTAATAATGGAAAAGCTGCTGCACGACGTACGATACAGCGTTCGAATGCTGCGGAAGAGTCCCGGGTTTACGGTAGTCGCTGTGGTGGCACTGGCTTTGGGGATCGGCGCTACCAGCGCGATCTTCAGCGTCGTCAATGCCGTCCTGCTGCGGCCGCTCCCGTTCAAAGACCCCGAGCGCCTGGTTAGAATTTGGGGCAAGATTGAAAAAGCAGGCATTCCCAAGAATTGGATCTCACAACCGGAGCTGGTTGACCTCAAGGAACAGAGCCAGTCTTTCGAAGACATTGCCGCATATCAATCCGCTGGGGTCAATCTCACCGGTAACGAAGACCCGGTTCGAGTAAACACCGCCTTTGTCAATGCGAGCTTGTTTCCAATCCTGGGGATCGAGGCTACGATTGGGCGCACGTTCCTCGAAGAAGAAGATCAGCCCGGTCACGACAAGGTTGTGCTGGTCAGCAACGGCTTATGGCGACGGCGTTTTGGTGGCGATCCGGGACTAATCGGCAAGACGGTGGGTCTCAGTGGCGACAGCTACACCGTGATCGGGATTATGCCTCCCGGATTTCAATTTCCTGACCAGGATGATCTCTGGGTTCCCATTGCGATAGACAAAACAAAACTGGACAATCGCGGAAATCACGGCCTCGAAGTAGTCGCGCGATTGAAACCCGGCGTGACAATTGGTCAAGCGCAGAGTGAATTGACGAACCTGGCCGCGGCCATGGAGCAGCAATATCCAACTAACTATTCCGATAGCGGCTTTGGATTGTACCCGGTGTCGATGTTGGACGAACTGATCGGAAACGTGCGTCCGGCGTTTCGAATCTTGCTGGGCGCGGTGGCTTTTGTGCTCCTAATCGCCTGCGCCAACGTTGCGAACCTGCTCCTTGCTCGAGCCACGGTGCGCGAGAAAGAAGTTGCGATTCGCGCAGCGCTGGGCGCCGGCCGTCGAAGGTTGATGCAGCAACTGCTCACCGAAAGCGTGCTGTTGTCGGTGATAGGAGGGACGTTAGGGCTGCTGTTGGCCTGGTTCGGAGTCAAGCTGTTCGTCGCGCTTGGCCCTCAAGACATCCCTCGGCTCGATGAGATATCACTTGATGGTCGCGTACTTGCGTTTAGCTTCCTGGTCGCAGTCGCAACCGGTCTGGTTTTTGGGCTCGCTCCGGCGCTTCAAATATCAAAGCCCGAACTTCATGATTCACTTAAAGAAGGCGCGAGAGGGTCGAGTGCCGGACGACCTCGACTGCGCAACGCGCTGGTGGTCTCCGAGATCGCAATCGCGTTGGTGTTGCTGGTAGGAGCGGGGCTGATGATTAAGAGCTTTCAGCAATTGCTGAAACTCGATATGGGGTTTCAAACCGAAAAGACGTTGACCATGCGGCTCTCGCTTCCTTCGACAAAGTATAAAGAGGATGCGATGATCGCCGGGTTCTACCGTCAACTGCTGGATAAAGTGAAAGCCCTTCCCGGAGTAGAGTCTGTCGGCGCCATTTCCCACCTTCCATTGAGCGGTTCTTATGCGTCAGGCACGACGGCGGTCGAAAACCCGGATACCGACGAAGCATTGAAGAACTTTCAAGGCATTCCTTACATCGAAGCTGATCGTCGCAACGTCTCGGCCGATTACTTTTCCACTCTCGGCATCGCTCTCAAGAAAGGACGCCTGTTCACCGACGCCGATGATCAGAACGCACCTCCGGTCGCGATTGTCGATGAGACTTTCGAACGACGCTTTTGGCCGAAAAGCACTGCGCTGGGCAAGCGATTCATCGCGCGCTTCGGCGACGGCAAGGACATAAAATGGGGTCAAATAGTCGGGGTGGTTGCGCACGTCCGGCACTATGGCATAGATCAGGTAAAACAATATGGACTCGGGCAGGAAGGCCGCGAGCAGGTTTACTTCCCGTATCCTCAACGGACTTCCAACCGAATGTATCTGGCCATCAAAACGAAAACCGATCCGCTTAGTTTGACTAGCGCAGTGCGCGACGCGGTGCTTTCACTTGATCCGGAACAACCCATTTACGAAGTCGCGAGCATGGATCAATTGCTGACCAGCTCTTTAGCTCAACGACAGCTCAACATGGTGCTGTTTGCGGGATTCTCAGCCATCGCTCTCGTGTTAGCGGCTGTCGGAATCTACGGAGTAATGTCGTATTCAGTGACCCAACGCACGCACGAGATAGGAATCCGGATGGCCCTGGGGGCTCAGCAGCGCAACGTCCTCAGACTCGTGGTCACGCAAGGGATGACACTCGCGGTCGCCGGTGTAGTCATCGGTCTGGGCGCCGCGATCGCCTTGACGCGGTTGATGTCGAGTTTGTTGTTCGGCGTAAGCGCGACCGATCCAGTTACGTTCGTCGCAATCTCGGTCATCCTCACCGGAGTGGCTCTGGCAGCCTGTTTGGTGCCGGCACGCCGCGCAACCAAAGTCGATCCTATGATCGCGCTCCGATACGAATAAGAACGGGCTCAGGGTTCGGCGTTCTGAGTTCAAGCTTTAGCT
>JBASRM010000560.1:0-14138 GCA_049273835.1 Blastocatellia bacterium
GCCAACCCTTGCATCAAGGCGCTGGCGCCGAGTCGATTGGCGCCGTGATCTGAGAAGTTCGCTTCGCCGATTACGTATAGACCGGGCACGTTGCTCATCAAGTTGTAGTCGACCCACAGCCCACCCATCGTGTAGTGACTGGCGGGATATATTCGCATCGGCTTCTTGTAAGCGTCCTCAGCCGTGATGCGCTCGTACATCTCGAACAGGTTACCGTACCGCTCGCGGATGACCTCCAGGCCAAAGCGTCCAATTGCATCGCGAAAATCCAGATAGACGCCGCGGCCGCCCGGTCCTACTCCTCTGCCCTCGTCGCAGACCTCCTTCGCCGCGCGGGAGGCAATATCGCGGGGGGCCAGGTTCCCGTAAGACGGATACTTGCGCTCGAGAAAGTAGTCGCGCTCTTCTTCGGCGATCTCGTCAGGCGGGCGGTGATCGCCTTTGTTCTTCGGCACCCACACCCGGCCATCGTTCCGCAGCGATTCGGACATCAATGTGAGCTTCGATTGATGCTCACCGGTTACCGGGATGCAAGTCGGATGAATTTGAGTGAAGCAAGGATTGGCCATCAAAGCGCCGCGTTTGTAAGCGCGCCAGATCGCGGTCACGTTGCAGCCCTTGGCGTTGGTCGAGAGAAAAAAAACATTGCCGTAGCCGCCGGTCGCGAGCACCACGGCGTCGGCTGCGTGTGAGCTTATCTCCCCGGTCACCAAATTGCGGACGACGATTCCCTTCGCGTGACCGTCGATCAGGACCAGATCGAGCATCTCCGCGCGCGGGTACATCTTAACTCCGCCCGCTTCGATCTGTTTGGCGAGCGCTTGATAGGCGCCCAGCAGCAACTGCTGACCCGTCTGCCCGCGCGCATAAAAAGTGCGCGAAACCTGCGCTCCGCCGAAAGAGCGATTCGCGAGGTATCCGGAGTACTCGCGCGCAAACGGGACTCCCTGTGCTACGCACTGATCGATGATGTTGACGCTGACTTCCGCGAGACGATAGACGTTGGCTTCGCGTGAGCGAAAGTCGCCGCCTTTTATCGTGTCGTAGAACAACCGGTAGACGCTGTCGCCGTCGTTCTGATAGTTCTTAGCGGCGTTTATTCCGCCTTGAGCCGCGATCGAGTGCGCGCGGCGGGGACTGTCCTGGAAGCAAAAGCATTTGACCTTGTAGCCCAGCTCCGAGAGCGTAGCCGCAGCGGACCCGCCCGCAAGCCCCGAGCCGACTACGATCACATCAAATTTTCGCTTGTTGGCCGGGTTGACCAGTTTGATGTCATGGCGATGCTTGCTCCATTTTGCGGCAAGCGGTCCCGAAGGTATTTTTGCATCGAGTTTCATAGTGATCAGATACGATTCAGCGTTCCGGTTCTTGGTTTCTGGTTTGTGGTTTCTCGTTTCCGGTTGATATGGTCCGAGTTTGGTGCTTCTGTGCGTTCCGGCCTCTGCGATTCACCACACCTCCTATTTATTCCTATTTAACAACTCCGGCCAAAATTGAAATTGGAATCGAGCAATTGCCGATGAAAATCACCAGCGCCGAAATCTGCGCGAAACTGTTAAACGCTGCAACCGTCGCCTTGCGTCGGATGCCGAGCGATTGGAACAGGCTCGATACGCCGTGGCTCAAGTGCAGGTAAAGCAGCCCCATCGAGATGATATAGAACGCGGAGACCCACGGATTGCGGAACCCCTCGACAGTCATTCGATAGACATCGTGATGACCAAGCGGGTCGTGAAGCTCCATGAGATCCGGGTTTGTGACTCCGAGGGTGAAGTGCATCAGGTGATAGACGATAAAAGCAAAGAGGATCAGGCCGCTGACCAGTATCGTGCGCGAGGCGAAGGTCGCAATGGGCTTTCCTTCCGAGTAACGCTGGGGTCGCGCGGCGCGGTTCTCGGCGGCTAGCTGAAGCGCCGATATGATATGCACCACGGCTATGATGAACAGTCCTACACGCGCGGACCACAGCAGAACAGGCTTTGACTTGAGCAGCGCGGCATAGTCATTCATAGCCTCGGGTCCGAGGTAGACTTGAAGATTGCCGAGCATATGAACGATCACAAACAGGAACAGCATAAACCCAGTGATCGCCATTATGTATTTTTTGCCAAGTGAAGAGCGGTAAGCGCGCGAGAACAGGTTCATTCGAAAGATCCCAATCGGAGCTGTTGATCGACTTCTTAGATGGTGACAATAACAAGCAGGCGTCGAGATGTAAAATTCAAAAAATTCAAGTCACACATAAGCGCAACTTCACGTCAGTGGTTAGAGTTAGCGTTAGACTTCAGGCGAGGGGACAGTCATTGGCAAAGAGGTGGAAACGGCCGATTCTATGTAAATTGACAACCACAGTGGTCGCGAATACAGTAGTCCGGATTTTTGGGACTTCGCCTCAAGTGGCAGACACCCCGCGGCAATCATAGGAGGGCAAAAATGAAGAAGTACACAGCAGAATTGATCGGAACCTTCGTTTTGGTGTTCGGCGGCGTTGGCAGCGCTGTGCTGGCCGGTGACAAGATCGGCTACCTCGGCGTATCACTCGCTTTCGGGCTCACCCTGCTGACGATGGCCTATGCTATCGGACCCATTTCTGGCTGCCACATAAATCCCGCGGTGACTCTTGGCCTGCTCGTCACAAAGAAAATGAACCCGAAAGAGGCGCCGGGCTACATGGCGGCACAGATCATTGGCGGGGTCGCCGCTGCCGCGTTGTTATTGGTGATAGCTAAAGGGGCGGCCGCCGGTTATGATCCGGCGATTGCGGGATTCGGAGCCAATGGCTACGCCGAGCACTCTCCAGGGCATTACAATCTCATTTCAGCGCTGTTGACCGAAGTGACGCTAACAGCCTTCCTGATTTTCACGGTGCTTGGTGCTACCGACGTCAAAGCGCCCGTAGGCTTTGCAGGCATACCGATCGGACTTGTGCTGGCACTGATTCATCTTGTGGGAATACCGGTAACAAATACTTCAGTAAACCCGGCGCGCAGCATTGGCCCCGCCCTGTTTGTCGGCGGATGGGCGCTCGGCCAACTATGGTTGTTTATTGTTGCGCCTTTGGTTGGCGCGCTCATCGGCGCCGGTGTGTACCTCGCTCTCCAGCCGGCCCGTCCGCTCCTCAGCGCGCAAGAAGCTGAACGGGCCCTCGATAGCGAGGTCGCCGAGAGAAGTCATTGACGCGAAAGTGTAGTGAAACGCAGGTAGGATTGTTTATCCGAGTGATCAGGAGCCGCTTTTACCTGTTGATCACCCGGTAGTAGGGCTCGGGGACGATGCGCCATTCGCCTTTGATTCGCCGCAATAGAAACACCATCTCGAATGGACCAAACAGCCCCACCATTACCGTCTCGTCTCCGGTGTCGCTCCTCTTAACCAGCTTGCCGGACAGCAGCGGGTAAACTTCGTCAGCATCCGCTTCCACGAGCGGCATCTCAATCGCGAGCGACGGGAGCACGTCGGAAGGCTCAGGCACTTGTGGCGCACCTTCAAAAGTGATTTCGATATCCGAGCCGGAAACGAGACTCGCAGCGACCGCACGGCGATTCAACCGCAGAAGATTCAGTAAGAAACTCTTGATGACTAACTCCTTCTCGTCCGGTTTATCATTCGCTGTTCGGAGCGACATCTCCCTGGACTTGAGCCACCATCTCGCGTCAACTAACCACCGGCCGTCTTTCTTGATCAGACTTATCAGGTTCTGATCGCCCTGGAAGGATGTCGAATACCGAGTCGTCGTGTCATCGGGATAGGACCCGTCCTGTCCGGGCTTGACGATGGCGCCTCTTTGACGAAAAGGCTGAAGTTGGCGAAGCTGAACGCTTTTTGATTCCGACTCGATCTCCGCGAGTTTTTCTTTCGCTACCGGCTCCGGGCTCAACAGAACCTGTGCTGCGGCGCGCGGAAAGATCATTGCGTTAAACTGCGCCCGGTCGTGTGAGTAGGCCGCGCGCAGAAAGGCCCTCGCAATGGCTTCGGGATTGTCGGCCGCCATCGCCGAAACCGACAGGGCTAACGTGAGCACGAGTACAGCCGCTGAGTTAATCATCGGTATCTCTTTAGGAGGCGGCCACGGTTAGTGACCTTTCCTCCGTTGGCGATCATAACATTGACACTCCACCGGGCAAGCCAGTGCAATGTTGAGCACCGCGTCATGAGTCTGAAATCTCTGACAGGCTCGGGATGTGAGGAATCCTGACGCCCAAACGTGTCTATCCGCATCTTGACAGCCTGCACGACCCCCTTCATGCTGCTCCATTGTCCGGCACCAGGTTGGTCATCTCATCTTATCGGTGACGGGAGGTATAGTGAAAAAACTGTTATTACTCAGCTTCACTTTCGGGTTCTTCATCTTTGGGTTTCAACAGAAGTCAGAGACGCAAACAGAATCCCAGACGGCTGTCGATTCGATATTCATCGGACCCGCCGGAGTCCCATCGCTCGCCATCGGATCACATCAACCCGGCCAGTCTGTCGCAGAGGCTGACCTTCGCACCGCTTCCGCCAAGGCAATCAAGCTTATGCAGCACTCGCAGGTCGTGTGGTCCAGTAAAGAGACGTGCACGTCCTGCCATCATCAACTGCTTCCACAGATTCCCATCAAGCTCGCTCGCGAGCGAGGCATCCCTCTGGATGAAAAGATTGCGAGAGAAACGACCGCTGCGTCCTTCGCTCATCTGAAAGATCTTGATGCCGCTGTGCAGTATTACGATTACATTGATGTGCTCTTCGACGGCTGGTCACTGTTTGCGGCTCATCTGGCCGGTGTTAACCCAAGCTTGACCACTGCCGCGTACGCCCAATTCATCGCGTCCCACCAGCTCCCCGACGGTAGTTGGTTCACAATAGATGTCCGTCCACCTCAGGCCGCCAGCGTCTTCACCACTACCGCCGTCTGCGCACACGTCGTGAAGACCTACTTGCCCGACAGTCTCAAGAAGGAGAGGGAGATGAGGTTGCGGCGGGCTCGGGAGTGGCTCACAAGATCGCAACCCCGAACGACCGAGGATCGGACCTTTCAGCTCTACGGCATGCGGTGGACCGGCGCGGATGAAAAAATTCGGAATAGGGCCGTGCGCCAACTGCTGGCCGAACAACGTCAGGACGGCGGTTGGTCTCAGTTAGCCGGATTGACCAGTGATGCATATGCGACGGGCCAGGTGCTGGTGGCGTTGAATCAAGCCGGAAACCTTGCCACCACCGATCCGGCTTACCAACGAGGACTGCAGTTCCTGCTTAAGACTCAGCAGGCCGACGGCTCGTGGCGCGTGAGCTCGCGTCTCCATCCGCCGGCTCCGGTGAGTCCGCCCTACTTCGAGACGGGTTTCCCGTACCAACACGATCAATTTGTGTCCGCGATGGGAACCAGTTGGGCGGCTGCTGCTTTGCTGCATGCGATCCCGACGAAAGCCGGAGAGAGACTAGAACGGGCGGCGGCTCCGGATGTGACACCTTCCGAACGGGCCGAATGGATTCAAACGTCGCTGACCGGTACTGCCGCCGACCTTAGAAGACTCCTGGACGGCGGCATGAAACCTGATGTCAAAACCGCAGGAGGAACTACCGCGCTGATGCTGGCGGCGCGCGACCTGGATAAGGTGAAGCTCCTGGTGGATCGCGGTGCCGATGTGAATGCCCGTGCTGCAACCGGGATCACTCCGCTGATGGTGGCCGCGCGGTACCGCGGAAACGCGGAGGTCGTGCGTCTGCTGCTAAAGAAGGGTGCGAAGCCGAATGTCGACAAAGGGGTTGAGGTTCGCTACGACGCGTCCGCTCTGTTTTTTGCGGTGATGGCCGGCGACGTTCAAACTGCCGGAGCGCTTTTGGACGCAGGCGCCAGGCTCAATAACCCGATGAAGCTTCTTGGAAGATTCGCGTTAAGCCCGTTGACTTACGCAGCGTTCGGCGACGCGGCTTTAGTTGAGTACCTGATCGGAAGAGGCGGCAATCCCAATGAGGTGGATGACAACGGTATCTCGATATTGGCGTCGGCGACGTTCGCTAACAACTGGGGCACGGTGCAAGCACTGCTAGCTCGGGGTGCCAACGTGAATCAGGTGGACAAGCTTGGAATGACTCCCCTGCACTACGCGGCCTCCATCGATTTCGGCGATACGTCGGTTATGGAAAAGCTTATAGCGGCGGGCGCGGACGTTAACGCGAGAAACAAGGAAGGCCTGACTGCTCTAGACCTGGCAAAGCGCTACGGTCACGCATCGATGGCAAACCTGTTATCGGCAAAGACCGCTGCTCGCTGATCGCTCGGTTCATAGGGTTTCGAGAATCAGCGCCGCGGCAGTCATCGGTCATCAGGGGGTAATTGAAACTGCGCGCCCTCGATCTTGAAAGAACCGCGGATCTTAGCGGTTAAATGCAACTGCGCGACCTCTATCTTGAATCATCACCAGCTTATATCGCTCTGCTAGAATAGCCGCGTGCCTGAATTGCCAGACATAGTCGCTTACATCGAAGCGCTCGAGCCGAGGATTCTCAATCAACCGATTCGCGATATACGCGTTTCAAGTCCATTTCTTGTTCGTTCAGTAGATCCACCGCTCGGCGAGGCATCGGGAAAGATCGTCACTAGTCTACGCCGGCTTGGAAAGCGGGTTGTCTTTGGCCTCGAGGACGACCTTTTTCTGATAATCCATTTGATGATCGCCGGCCGTTTCCACTGGAAAGAGAAGCCTGGCAAACCCAATCGGCTGACCCTCGCCACCTTCTTGTTTCCTTCGGGGGCTTTAACTCTGACCGAAGCCGGCTCGAAGAAGCGCGCCTCAATGTATTTTGTCCGAGGAGAATCCGCACTCGCCGCGCATGATCCTGGGGGTCTGGAAGTTCTCGAGGCTGATCTTGAGAGCTTCAAAACCCGCTTGACCCTTGAGAACCACACACTCAAACGCTCTTTAACTGACCCGCATTTCTTTAGTGGGATTGGAAATGCTTATTCGGACGAGATCCTTCACGCGGCCGGTATGTCGCCGCTGAAGTTGACCGCGAAGCTCGACGATGAGGAAATCCGGCGGCTGTTCGAGGCCACCCAGGAGACCCTTCGGTTATGGACGGAGAGACTTCGCAGAGAGGCAACCGAGAGTTTCCCCGAGAAGGTCACTGCTTTCAGAAAGGAGATGGCGGTTCACGGCCGATACGGACAACCCTGCCCGCGGTGCGGGACCCCGGTCCAGCGGATCGTCTACGCAGCAAACGAGGCCAATTACTGCCCGTCGTGCCAGACGGGCGGGCGACTCCTGGCCGATCGGGCCCTTTCGCAGTTGCTTAAACAAGATTGGCCCCGCACGCTCGAGCAACTCGAGCAGCGACGATCGGAGAGTTGACATTCGAGCCTGCGGACTGATTTGACATGTTTAGTCGGCAAAGGCCGGAAAACGGCAACCGGGCAACAAATGATCGCGTCTTTCATTTCGCCAGTGTGCTCAATTCTCTGTCGAATAGGGAGGAATCATGAAGGCAACGTCTTCCAGAATACTCTTATTTGTTCTGCTTTTTTCGCAAGCAGTTTCAGCACAATCTCCGCTTGGCTCGCGCATCGAACGCGTAGAAAAAGGCCTTCTGCCCTCCGTCCTTCTCAAGGGAGTTAGTGGCTGGACTATCCAGGAACGAATGAAGCAGTACCGGGTTCCGGGGGTCAGCATAGCGGTTATCAATGACTTCAAGATTGAATGGGCAAAAGCCTACGGCACGAAGGATCTTGACACCAACGAACCAGTGAGCACGGAAACTCTCTTTCAAGCCGGCTCGATCAGCAAGCCGGTCGCTGCGATGGCCGCGCTGAAAAAAGTCGAGCAAGGTAAGATCTCGCTCGATGAGAATATCAACAACAAGCTGACGTCGTGGAAACTCCCCGACAACGAATTCACGGTGAAGCATAAAGTCACCCTTGCAAATCTGCTCAGTCACACTGGCGGGACCACGGTTCATGGATTCCCTGGGTACGCGGTCGGCGAAAAGATACCGACCTTGCCTCAGGTCCTCGACGGCTCACCTCCGGCAAACACGGCCGCAGTTCGCGTCAATATGGAACCGGGCACCAAGCACAGATATTCCGGAGGCGGCACCACCATCGCACAGTTGGCAATAATGGACATCGAGAAAAAGCCTTTTCCCCAGATCGCGCAAGAAACAGTCTTGGGACCTCTGAACATGTCCAGCAGTACTTACAATCAGCCCCTGCCCGCCGACACCCGGAACAAAGCAGCGTCGGGGCACAGGAGCAACGGGAGGCCCGTTGAAGGCAAGATACACGTCTATCCGGAGATGGCTGCGGCGGGTTTGTGGACCACTCCTACAGACCTGGCCAAATTCGGCATTGAGGTTCAACTCTCACTCGCCGGCAAATCCAACAAGGTGCTGTCAAGAGAAATGGCCGCCAGGATGGTCACTCCTTTCATTGAGGATTTCGTAGGGCTGGGCTTCTTTATCGAAAAGCACAATGCGGCAACCTATTTTGGGCACGGCGGCGCGGATGAAGGCTTTAGGGCCCAGCTTTTGGTCAGCAAGGACAAAGGCTACGGAGCGGTGGTGATGGTGAATTCAGACAACGGTCAGATCATCAACGAAATCATCCGGGCCATCGCTCGGGAGTATCAATGGGAAGATTACCTCCCTCAGCCGATCGATGTTGTTTCTGTTGATTCCAGGAAGCTTGACGATTACATCGGGCGCTACCTGGTGAACCGCGACCGGGTGCTAAAGATCACCAGGGAAAACGGGAAGCTATACGGCGAGCCGACGATGTCGCCAAGGGTCGAGCTTTTCCCGACTTCCGAAACTGAATTTGTGAGAACAGATACAAACGTGCGGTATACCTTTTTGAAAGATGCAACCGGCAAAGTTAATGAAATACAAGTACGATTCGACGGCGGCGAGTCTAAGGCGCCTAGAATCTCCAGCGATGTTACGATTCCGTTCGAGCAGTTGATGGGTGGCAAGATTGCCGAAGCCGTAGAAGCTTACAAGAAGATTAAGCGGGAGAATCCGGCTAACGCTGCCGTTGACGAAGGTCGCCTTAATACTCTCGGGTACTCATTACTCCAACAGAAAAAACTCGCCGAGGCGATTGCGGTTTTTAAGTTGAATGTCGAGCTCTATCCGAAATCCTCGAATGCCCACGACAGTCTTGGCGAAGCGTACATGGCAAATGGCGACAAGGAACTGGCGATCACCAACTACAAGAAATCGCTGGAACTGGACCCGAGTAATACGAATGCGGTCGAAATGCTGAAGAAGCTGAGCCGTGAGCACGGACCGCAAAGATGACAGGTAGCGGGACAGTTCAGTCGAGTCTACAGAGCATTGCGAACCGGCCGACAAGCCACGAGGCCTTCGTCGCGGCTGACAGCACGCATCGAGGTTCGCCGCGGTTTTGAGTCGAGCCGGGTGGGGCGCGCCACCCGAATGTGGCGATCGATACGCGCCGTGACTCGGAACGGGCGAACTTTATCGTTCAACCAGAAAGTCAACCGATCTGTACAGTTGGTGATTTGATTTATCCTTGATGGCCACGCGCAGCTCATAGAAACCCGGCTCGAGGTCCAGGTTGAGCTGGCCGCCGATCTCAATCCCCTTGGCATCCTTTCCCATCATTCGCGAGGACACCGGCTGCGGATCGCTTTGGTAGATCATTTTCTCGCTCAGGAATATTTCAGATTGAATACTTATGTCCGAGGCGACACTTGAAGCGGCGTTGTACAAAACCAGGTAATAGATAAGCTTGCTGCCGGTTTTGTAAGACTTTATTGAGTTCAACTGCTCGGAATCACGCGCGGATTTTTGGCCTTCGCTCTCGGTCGTGAGAAGGATGCTGCTCAACGCAAGCTTTCCCCTCGAAAGGTCGGGGACCTCCACCCACGAGCTTGCGGTCCCAATACTATCCGACTCTGGCTCGAGCACCCCCACGCGAACCTGATAGTAGCCGGGCTTCAACTCCATTCTTTTGCTGTAGCTGAATCCGGTTCGCTTTACATCGTCCATTGCGGCAAGCGAAACATTCCCCGCAATCTTCTCAATAAACCGATTCACCAGCTTTCCGGAGCGATCATAAATCGCTCCGGCAACCTCGAGCGCCAACGTTGCGCGATCGATTTGTTCGTGGTATCTAAGCCGGCTTCCGTCTATTTGTACCTGGATCGAGACCTGAGCTGAGTCACTGCCTACCTCCAAGTAGTGAGCCCATGCGCTGACGTTGATTGCGTTTTCGGGCATTGGCCGCGCGATCGCTTCAAAGAGTCGTTGCTGCGGTGACCTGGCAAGCGCCTTTGCCTTTTTCTCAACATCAGATGCAAGATAGCCCTTCTGGGTCCTCACGTTGTATTCAGGATGCCCTTTGACTCGCAGCGCTATATCGCGAAATCCCTGCCCCTCGGACGAAGGATAATAGGCGAACGAATAGTAGATGCGATTGCCTTCAAAGCTCTTCTTGAGCGCCCAGTTCATATCGTTCGTCCGAAAGAAAGCGGTCCCACCGGTGTCTTTGGCGATCGCGTTCATCCCGTCCTGCGCTTCTTTCTCCGAGGCCGAAGAGTAGCTTGCAAGCCTGCCCATGAGTCTGGAATCAAAGGAGGCCATTGAAGGTCCGGGCCGCGATGCGTCTATCTCAACGGGCGCATCCAGTCCCTTTGAGTTTATGGAATACACCACAACGCCTGCGCGTACCGCACTGCTGATCGCCTGTTGAAGATCCTGACTCTCAACATTGCCGCGGTTATCGAATAGTGAGAATCCGTCCGAGAAGAAAAACATCACGCGTTGTCCGGGAGCTCGAGACATAAGCTCTGAAGCGGCAGCCAGAGTGGAAAGCAGACTGGTTCGCTTGTAGGTGGCCGTATTGAGGACCTCGGCGGCTCTTCCCAGCGCTATCTGCTTGAGCAGGGTCGGAGCGAGTTTAAGATCCATTCCCTCATCAAGCGCCATGACCTGAATGGCCAAGTCCAACGCGTCCGCCTCCTCGCGCCTTACAGCAGCCGCAAGAGACGGTGTGAACTGACTGTTGCTGGCCGACGCCCACACCGCGATCCGATCGACGAAATGACGAAGCAGGTTTCGATCGCGGGTAAACCGGGCTGGAATCCCTTCCATCCCGCTGCTGGTCAGCAGCATCACCGCATCCTTGTCGGTGATTTGTTCATCGATGAACTTCTTTATTGTCTGCTTCACTCGTAAGACGTTCGAGCCGGACATATGCAGCGTGTCCACAAGCAGCAGCACCGAGCGCGTTGACTCGATTGGAGGAGTCGTGAGCTCATCCTGGTTGGGTACGCTGGCCACGGTGACGGGCTGAGAGATGGATATTCCACCGATGCGTTGCGCCGCGAAAGAGCTGATGTCCTGCAAGCGTCCTTTTTCACGGAGCTCAAAGTCTTCTTTCTTCAATCCATCAACCAGGCGTCCCTGCTGGTCCGTCACCACCGCTTGCAACTCGACAAGCACAGTCTTCAGGTTGATGACCCAATCCTTTTCTCCCTTTTTCTTCGGGTCTTGCGCAGCCCCGGCGATTCCCATTGAGAGAAGAAGAACTAAGCTAGTTAGAAAAAGGCGGGCCGGATATTTCATCGGTACATCTCCGAACACTGGACGCTGAAGCCCTTGATGGGGTTCCCATCGTAACCCAGTCCTCGCATTATTCAAAGCGCGGCGTGCCCGCGCCGCGGATTTCCACCTCAAAACACCAGCTTCCGGCTTATCCGCCGTCAGCGCCGATGGCTCGGTCGTGATGAGATCACAAGACAAAATCAATACTGCCGCCGGACAGCTTTCGGGCTAGCGCGACTCCAACGCCGATGATCCGCTCTGCCTCCTCAATCGGGCGGCTGCCATTTCTCGTTTCCAGAAACCCGGGCTCGGCCAAGAACCCAAGCCTCACTCGGCCTTGTTCTTCGATCATCACGATATCGCCGGCGCCGGGTGTTCGCCCTTCCGCGCAAAGAACGATATCACCTTCAAGCAGACTCTTCTCGGGCCACGAACTGTTGACCATCACACATTCGTAGTCCGCTTCCGGTATGCCTAACACTTTTACAACGATATCTTCGTCGTCGGCATAAACCTTCAGCCGGCGTTTCTCGTGTGCGGGTAAGTTTTCGTCCTTTTCCATAGCTGTGCTCTGATCCCCCGGAGTTTCGAGGCCGAGTGCATCGAGTCAACATCAGTCAAAGTGTTAATTCAATCCACGGCTGCTGCCGTTGTCAATCTCGCGGTAGAGAATGGTTGTTGCGAGTTTACACGTTAGACGTTTAACCTGCATATCGAGCGAACCCGGCCGATGAAGAAGAAGAAGACGGTTGCACGTCCATCAGTTCGAGAGCTAGCCATTAAGACTTGGCGCGAATCACTCGACGATAATGTCCTCGGGGCCGCTGCGGAACTGTCATACTACTTCCTGCTTGCGTTGTTCCCGCTGCTGATCTTCCTGACGAGCATCATCGGATTCCTTCCCGGGGTGGATAACAGCCTTCTTCGCGGATTGGAGAGAGCATTGCCACCGGACGCAATGAAGCTGGTTCGCGATGTTCTTGATGATGTAGTCAGTAATCGCAGCGGCGGCATTCTGTCCCTGGGGTTGGTTGGCTCGTTGTGGGCGGCATCGAGCGGGATCGCTTCGCTGGTGATCGCACTCAACAAAGCTTACGATGCGGCAGAAAGCCGGCCCTACTGGAAACGGCGGCTAATCGCGCTCGGGTTGACACTAGCTGTAGCGATTCTTGTAATCGGTGGATCCGGTCTCATCATGATCGCTCACAAAATTGGCAATTGGCTGGAGCGGGCTCTCGAGCTGAGCGCAACGGTTGCTTTTTTTTCAACGGTGTTAGGCTATTTGACGGGGTTCGGTCTCCTGGTGATGGGAATTGCAGTGCTTTACTACTTTGGACCGGACTTCAAGGAAACGAAGAGGCCTGTCATGCCGGGCGCGCTATTTGCCTCGACGGGAATGGTAGTCGGGTCGCTGTTGTTTTCTTTTTATTTACGGGTGGTACCGAGCGCGAGTGCAACATATGGGAGCCTCGGCGCTCTGGTAACGCTGATGCTATGGCTATACCTGACAGGACTACTGCTCTTGATCGGAGGCGAGATCAATTCAGAAATCGCGTAGGCCCTCGCGGATCTCAATCCATCGTCCCCTACCGTCCGGCAGCTCTGGTAAGTGGGCGAGCGAGCAGCTCCGCGTTTTCTCGATACAGCTCAAGACCACTTCTCAGATCCTCGCTCGCCGCAAACAGCCATAACGGGTAGAGATCCAAAAAAATCTCCTGCGCAACGTCAAGAAAAGAGCGTCTTGAGACCGTTCGATCACTGGCAGGAAAGTGTTCCCCGATAGAAAAGGTATCGAGGTTCACCCATCGACGTGCAGTCTTGGGCAGTGGCCACCTGGTAATCTGTCCGTTATCTCCGCCAGCCAGCTCCCAGTAAGAATCCGGGATGCCGCGTTCGTCAAGATACCGCTGAAACACTCGCAAGTTCTTCTTTATATTTTCCTGGATCGGCGCGGTGTGCAGCTCATTGTGACCACCCGGATAGAATCCGATCGAGACACCGTTTGGATAGATACCCGCGTAAAGCATCGCCGAATTCGTCCATTTTCGGCCGTGACGCGGGAAGCAGGCATACATAAACGCGCGATAAGGCGGGCGGTTCTTATGAAAGCGTATGTCATTGTTTATCCGGCTCAGCGTACGCCCAACTCGCGGCTCGGTTTCGAGGTCTTCGTTGAGCATTCGTACGATTGGACCGAGCTCGGCAACGAACGCCTTGATCGGCTCGAGCACTTCCACCTCGTATTCGCGGCGATGCTCGTCGAACCACGGTTTATTGTTGTTTTCCGCGAGTCCGGATAAGAACCGGAACAGCCCCGGCGAGAAGCCTTCAAAACGGACGCGATTCATGCTGCGCCTCTTTGGTCATAATTGTTACAAACATCGGCTTAGCCCTTATCAAAGGGCTGAGCTTAAGGGGTGCCTCGGGGCGCTGTCAACCTCTTGTCTTTCAGTAAAGGAATCGCGGAGCCTGGCTGCAGATTTTGGCGGAAATCGGCGTAAAACGCTGGTCTCGGCTTCCGCGCGGCCTCGAAGAATACTCGCGCAAACGCCTTCGAAAGATTTCGATCAGGTCACTGCCGAGCAGATATGAAG
>JBASRM010000577.1:0-17266 GCA_049273835.1 Blastocatellia bacterium
GGTCACATGTTGCCGCCGGGTGACACTATTGCCAACCCAGGTGACACCCTGACCTATACGATCGTGATTACAAACTCGGGAACATCAGATGCCACCGGCGTGAATTTGACTGACGCGATCGATCCCAACACCACGTTTGTCCCAGGGTCAGTGGTTGCTTCTCCGATTGCTACAAACGATTCCTACAACACTATTGGGAATGTCAATATCTCGGTTTCGGCCGCTCAAGGCGTAGTAGGTAACGATCTGAACCCCAACGGCTCCGGCACGTTAGCCGTGACGCAGGTAAACGCAACCCCGGTCCCAGGCGGTGGAAGCGCCACTGCCAGCACTCCAAACGGAAGCGTGACCATGAGCAGCGACGGAAGTTTTACCTATACTCCTAATGTTGCGTTTCGCGGGCCGGGCGACAGCTTCACTTATACACTTGGCAACGGAACGGGCAAATTCGACACCGCCAACGTCACGATCAGCATCAGCGGACTCATTTGGTTCGTCAATACGTCTGCGCCGCCGGGCGGAGATGGTCGTCTCTCCAGTCCCTTTAATTGTCTGGTCGGCGCGGGCTGCTTTGACACGGTCGCCGCGGATGCCGCCAACGATAATATCTTTCTGTATTCCGGGACCTATTCCGGAGGATTGACTCTGCTCTCCGGTCAGAACTTCATTGGTCAGGGTGCGGGTCAATCACTACTGACGATCACAGGCTTGGCCGCGCCTTCGGGAGCGACCCTCCTTCCTGCGACTGGCGGGACGAATCCTACAATCAACTCCAGCGCGAACGGAGTGAATCTCGGACTGAACAATCAGATCTGGGGACTCACGTTCGGCAATTCCACAGGCGCAGACATAAGCGGCACGAGCTTCGGCACGCTCAAAGTGAGAGATACAACCCTCGATGGCAACGGACAGGCCTTGAATCTCAATACGGGCACGCTCGATGCGATCTTCCAGAGCATCTCTTCGACGAACAGCGCCACCACCGGGATAAGCCTTAACGCTGTAGGCGGAGCGATGACCAGTCCTACGACGACTGTGACTAACCCTGCTGGAATCGGCGTGGACGTGCAGAACGCCCCAGCAGCCGCCGCACTCAGTTTTGGAAACACCACTGCGGACCAATCCGGCGGCACCGGCGTAAGCTTGGTAAACAACACCGGCAATGTCAGCTTCAGTGATCTTGACATCACTCCCGACGCGGGTCAGAGAGGTTTTCACGCAACCGGAAACACCGGTACGCTCACGAGCACCAGTGGCACAGTCAGCACAAGCGCGAACACGGCAGTGGAGATCGTCGGTCCAAGCAATGCATCCCGGACCCCGCTCAGCCTGGTGTTTACAAGCGTATCGACCAGCAGCGCCCC
Organism: Blastocatellia bacterium; assembly: GCA_049273835.1. GTDB lineage: Bacteria > Acidobacteriota > Blastocatellia > UBA7656 > UBA7656 > Onstottus_A. Next base: position 1,365 of record JBASRM010000577.1, read on the forward strand.
GCCAAACGGCATCCTTCTTACCAACGTCGCGGGCACCGGGTTCACATCCAACGGCGGAACCATCAACGGCACCACCGGCGCTGACGGCTCGAGCGCGGGAATTGGAGTGAGACTGGAAAACGCGAACGCGATTACGCTTTCGGGGATGTCAATCAGCGGCACTCACCAGAACTTCGGGATCCGTGGCCTCAACGTGAACGGATTCACGATGAACAATACGAGCGTCACCGGAACCATGGGAACCGCTGTGACTCTGGATGAGGCGGCGGTGAGTTTCACTGACTTGCTCGGCTCGGCATCGGTCACCGGCGGCACCATAGGCGGCGGCATTAAAGACAACTTTAGAGTCGTTAACACCAGTAGCACGCTGAATCGACTTACGATCAGCGCCGCGACTTTCTCAGCTAATGCCAATCTCGGGGAAGACTCTCTGTTCATACAAGCCGCGGGCACCGCGACTGTCAACGTCACGGTCGAGAATAGTTTTCTCACCGCTGCGCGCGGCGATCTCATCCAGACCGATGTACAAAGCACCGGCCACTTGGATCTGATCTTTACTGGCAATGCCCTGTCCAATAACCATCCAAACATAGTCTCCGGCGGCGGAGGCTCGACCTTCAGTGCTGCAGCATCAGCCGGAGCAACCTTCACTTATGACATCGAGAACAACACATTCCGAGATGCAAACGGAGCCGCGTTGGCGGTTTCGGGCGGCAATTTGAACGTAACCACTGCAGGCACGATTCAAAACAACATCATCGGGCTTGCAGGCGTCGCAAATTCCGGTTCGCAGAGCGGAAGCGGCATAGCCTGGGTAATCAACGGCGGTGGAACTCACTCGGTAAACATGGACAGTAATCAGGTCCGCCAATACAACAACCACGGCATTCTCATTCAGATCGGCGCCTCGGGCGGTTCCCCGACTAACGCGAACGTCTCCTTGACCACTAACACTGTTCAGAATCCCGGCAATATCAACAGTGACTTCAATGCCATCCATCTGAACCACGGGTTAGTCGGCGCCGATAACTTCACTTCGTGTGTGAACATCGGCGGAGCAGGAGCACTAAAGAATATTGTCAGCGGAGGTGGGCAAGGCACTGTCTCGCCTAACAACAACGACATCAGACTTCGCCAGAGGCAACAGACCACGGTGCGGCTGCCGGGTTACGCCGGCGCCAACAACGACAATACCGCGGTCCAGAGTTTCATTGCCGGCCAGAATACGCTTACAACGGTCAACGCTGCGAACACTGTACCGACCGGCGGCGGTTATGTGGGAGGCGCGGCCTGCTCTGTTCCGAGTCTCGGGGTCCCGCCAATCATTGAAGTGTCATCCTTCAGTGCGCAGCTAACCAAACCGGAAGGTGATGCCAAGCCGCAAAAGCGTGTCTATATGGACATCTTGTTTGCTCCCGAAGCGACCGGCGGAGCTAAGGGTGCTACACCTATTAATATGAGCGACCTGCGATCCGTCAGACAGGCGGCCATCGCGCGGTTGCAAGCTCTGGGGGCTTCGCGGGAAGACATCGCTCGCCTTGAAGCCGTGGCCTTCGACGTGGCCGATCTCCCCGACGATCAACTGGTCATGACCACTCCCGAAATGATCATCGTGGATGAAACCGCGGCCGATTACGGCTGGTTCATCGATCCGACTCCCGACCGGGATTCCGAGTTTAAGGAGGCCTCCGGCAATTGGCCGAAGGCTAAACCGTCAAGCGATGCGGTTGACCGAATGGATTTGTTCACAGCGTTATCGCGGGCGCTCGATTACGTCCTCGAGCATGAGTGGACGAAGCGCTCATTAAACAGGTACTCGTTGAATCAGCAAACCCTCGAGCCGGGTACGCGTCGCGCGCCGGTCGGCCCGATCGCCAAGCCGGCGGCGTTGCCCGAGCCGGTTCAGCAAGTATCAAAGGCCGCTTCGCAACCGGCTCCGTCAAATGTGGTTTCGAAGGACAACAGGCCGGTAACTTCGACGGCTTCCGACTCGCCAACCGTTACCGAACAGAGTCCGCGGCCAGTCGACGGGCTGATCAGGCAGCGAGCGGGGACGGCTGACTTGCAGAACCCCGCTTCGCCAAATTCGCAACTGTTGTTTGGACCGGCGGTGTTTCATCCGACTGAGAACCTGATGCCGGGCTCATACGCCCAAAGCGCAAAGCGCATGTCCTATGCGGCAGGCGCGCGGCGTATGGCCGCGGTCAGTCCCGCTGCGTTCAGCGGCGGAACGGTGACTAAGAGCCTCGGGACAATTCCCGCCGGCGAGAGCGTCACCGTAATGTTCCAGGTGACGATCGACAACCCGTTCCCTGAAGGAGTATGCACGGTAACTAATCAGGCTAGTATCACCGGCAGTAACTTCAGCCAGGTTGACACCAACAGCGACGTCGTAACCGTAGCCGCTCCGGTTTCCATTGGCGCATGTCCCGCCAACATCACAAAGAACACGGACCCGGGATTGTGCACCGCAGTTGTTACTTACGTCACACCAACTGCGAGCGGATGTCCCGCCCCAACCGTAACCTGTAATCCCGCTTCGGGCTCTGCATTTCCGAAGGGCTCGACAACCGTCACCTGTACGGCCTCAAACGGTAATCCTCCAGACTCGATCTGCACATTTACCGTAACGGTCAAAGACGCGGAGGCGCCGACGTGCAACTTGCCGGCGAACATCACGCAGAACACGGACGCGGACCAATGCTCGGCGGTTGCTAACTACGCCGCGACTGCATCCGACAACTGCCCGGGCGCCACGATAGCGTGTGTGCCGGCCAGCGGCTCCACGTTCCCGAAGGGCACGACTACGGTGAATTGCACGGCGAGCGACACCAGTCCTGACAGTCCCGATACCAACTGTTCATTCACCGTAACAGTGGTCGACAATCAACCGCCAACGACAGGAGCGTGCCCGTCGCCGATAACCAAGAACACTGATGCGAATCAATGTTCGGCAGTAGTCACCTTCGCGACGCCGACCGGCAGTGATAACTGTCCTGGCGTGAGTGTGGCTTGCAGCCCGGCGTCCGGCTCAACCTTCCCGAAGGGGACGACCACGGTGACTTGCACGGCAACGGACGCAGCTAATCTTACTGGAAACTGCACCTTCACGGTGACGGTCAACGACAATCAGCCGCCTTCGATTACTTGTCCCAGTAACATAAACGCGACTGAGAATCCGCCTGGTGGAGGGTGCGCAACGGTAATATATACAACTCCGACCCCGACTGATAATTGTCCGGGCGCGACGGCAAGCTGCTCGCCGCCATCGGGCTTCTGCTTCCCGATCGGAACTACGACGGTAACTTGCACTGCAACGGACGCCTCAAGCAACACCGCCACTTGCACGTTCACAGTCAATGTTCAGGTGGCATGTACCATCACCTGCCCCGCGAATGTCGTGGTGAATAACAACCCGAACCAGTGTGGCGCCGTAGTCAACTACCCAGCTCCGAGCACGACCGCCGGTTGCGGCGCGGTGACTTGTACGCCCGCTTCGGGGTCGTTCTTCCCGGTAGGCACAACACCGGTCACCTGCTCAACGACGGCCGGACCGAGTTGCGGATTCACGGTTACGGTGGTCGACAATCAACCTCCGACGATTGTTTGTCCGGCGAACTTTAACGCAACTGCGCCGACGGGTCAGACCTCGACTATCGTCAACTATCCAGCGCCTACTGTGTCGGACAATTGCCCCGGAGTGACGGTTGTCTGTGCGCCGGCGTCGGGCTCCACCTTCCCGCTTGGTTCGACGACGGTCACCTGCACCGCAACCGACGCGCACAGCAATCAGGCGAGTTGCACCTTCAAAGTTCTGGTCGGCGGCACATTACTGGTAAACGCCGACAGCTTCATCAGGGACGGAGCCGACAACACCAACGAGGGTGGGAACTTCTTGTTGAGGATTCAAAGCTCCGGGCACAATCGCGTTCTGGTCCGGTTCAACCTGACCGGCGTTCCAACCGCCGGGCTGCAGTCCGCGAGTCTGATACTCAACATCACCGAGAACTCCGACAACTGGGGCACCACCGGCCGACTGGTGGATGCTCATCGGTTGCTTGCGGATTGGACTGAAGGGAACGGACACACGATCGGATCTCAACCCAACGACCGTGGAACAGGAGAAGGAGTAACCTGGAACTGTGCGAAGGATTCAGATATAAGCAATTCCAGTGACGACTGCACGACGCCGTGGGATGGGGGTATCTTCGCTGCGGCGACGGCAGCCCCGGTCCTTCACACCAACAACCAGTTGGGAGACGTAAGCTGGAATGTAACTGCGGATGTTATCGCCGGGGCCAGCAATGGTTGGGTGATCAAGAAGCAGAATGAAGGACAGGCTGGACAGGTTAAGTACTTTTCCAAGGAGGGAGCGCTCGCCGCGGGTAATCCGAGCCTGGGACCACGGCTGGTGCTCGTGTATCAACCGTAACTCTAGTTGCAAAGCCAGGGTGACTGTCGAGATGGGCGTAAGGACAAAAGGAGCATAAGATTGGCAGCGACCCGCTGGGATCAACGGCGGGCCGCTGCGCAATACACTACCGGTTGCTACTTATTGACTCCGGGTTGAGTCCATCATATTATTGCGGCTCCAAGTTAGCTACGAACCAAAGACCGCCCACTGCTAGCGTGATAGGCAGTGCCCCTCGGTCTCGGAATCATCGGCTGGTTGTATAGGCGGATTGAATAGTGAGAATGCTGCCGGATAGCCAGCTGGATTCTCAAGCACCGCCGCAGGCCCTGTCCTTCCCAAATTTTGAATATCGCCCCAATCAACGGGCAATAACTAAGGAGAAACTCATGCTACCACTCCGCTCTTTTGCTTATCGCAATCTTGTTACGTTAATTTTATGCACCATCGCCTTGCTTGGATTCCTGGCTTCCGGGCTGTCGCCGGTATCAGGATTCAAAGACGTGCCTTCGCCCGTCGAAGATAAGGCGCGGGTTCTGCCCGCTCAGCCAGATGTGACTGGTGCGAGAATCCCGTCGGGGAGTAGTGCGGGACTCAAAGAACGGAGTAATGCGTTCAACCTTCGGCTGCGTTCGGCAAGCGCGGCCAGCCCCTTCGCGGCCGCGCTGACCGCGACGAAAACTGACAGTGTCTCCACGCCGGTCAATCCCGGTGACACGATCATGTATACGATCGAGATCACTAACACCGGGAACATGGACGCAACCAACGTGACTCTAGCCGACACGGTTGATGCAAACGTTACGCTTCAGCCAGGGACGATTAAACTGGCGCCCATCGCAGTGGATGATACCGCCACAAGCCCAAACTATCATACAATCGGCAACGTCAACATCGTCATTGCGGCGGCGCAGGGTGTGATCGCCAACGATCTGAACCCCAACGGCCCCCTTTCGCAGCTTTCGGTGACGAAGGTCGGCACGACACTTCCGCCGTCGACGACCATTCCTCCTCTCGGCAGCGCAACCATCAGCACTGCTAACGGTAGCGTCACGCTGTCGAGCGACGGCAGTTTCACCTACACCCCGAACGCCGGCTTTGAAGGAACGGACACCTTCACCTACACACTCGACAACGGTACCGGCAAGACCGACACCGCTACCGTGACAATCACAGTTAGCGGGATGATCTGGTTTGTGAATTCGGCCGCAGCGCCTGGAGGCGACGGGCGGATAGGTACGCCCTTCAACCTGCTGACGGGCGCACTCAGCTTCGACGCGGTCGCTGCGGATGATCCCGGTGACAACATCTTTCTGTACACCGGCAGCTACACGGGTGGGCTGACGCTGAAGAACAACCAGAGACTCATCGGCCAGGGCGCGAGCCAGACAATACTGGTAATCACCTCGTTGACCGCTCCTTCCGGACCCTCCTCGCCCAACCCTTTTCCGACAACCGGAGGCACCGACCCTACGATCACAACTGCGGGCGTCGACGCCATCACTCTGGGCACCGGTAACGGTTTGCACGGCTTCACCGTGGGGAACACCGGGGCAGCCGGAACCGACATTGCCGGGACGAGCTTTGGAACACTCACTGTGAGAGATGTTACCGTGAACGGAACAGGCCGGGCGCTCAATCTTACAACCGGTACCTTTGCCGCAGGAACGACGTTCGACTTAATAGAATCAAGCGGGGGAAGCAATAATGAAGGCCTTCGGCTAAGCGCGGTCGGCGGAGCATTCACGGCTACGACGACAAACATTGCGGGTACCACCGGCACTGGAATAGACGTGCAAAGCTCGCCGGCCGGAACCAACTTTAATTTCGGGGCCACCACTGTCAACAAGAGTTCATCCGGAACTGGCGTCAACCTGAATTCAAACCTCGGCACGTTCACATTCTCATCGCTCGCCGTAACCACGTCGAGTGGAACCGGCGTGTCTGCGACCAGTAGCGGGACGGTAAATGTTACGACAGGGTCTATCAGTGCAACTGGAGGCCCGGCGCTTGTAGTGAATCCTACGACGCTTGGTATGACCTTTACGAGCGTGTCCTCTTCCGCAAGCACCACGACCGGGATAAGCCTGACAAGCGTCGGCGGCAGTTTGTCAATCACGACCACCACCATTACCAACGCAGCCGGGATTGGCATTTCTGTTCAAACTTCAGCCGCTGGCTCTACCGTGAATTTCGGAAACACCAACATCACTAATCCCGACGGAGACACTACCGGCGGCACCGGAGTCAGCCTTGTCAATAATGTGGGAGCAGTCACATTTGCCGACCTGGATATTACTCCAGAGACAGGGCAACGCGCTTTCCATGCCACCGGCAACACCGGCGCGATCACCACGACAAGCGGCACGATCAGTACGACCAATAACACGGCGGTGGAGATCGCAGGCCCGAGCAACGTGAGCCGCACGCCGCTCAACATGACGCTCACAAGCGTATCGGCTCTTGCCAGCGGAGGCAGTCCTCCGAACGGGATATTCATTCAAAACACTTCCGCAACAGGCAGCCCGGGAGGCTTTATCGTCAACGCCGGGACCCTGAGCGGCACGAGCGGCGCGGACGGCGCCACTTCCGGAATCGGCGTGAGACTTGAAAACGCCGACACCATCACGCTCTCGGGCATGACAATCAACGGGACGCACCAGAACTTTGGCATCCGTGGCAATAACGTCAATGGCTTCACGATGACGAGCACGAGCGTCACCGGAACCATGGGAACGAATCCGGCAAACGATGAGGGTCCGGTCAGCTTCACTAATTTGCTCGGCTCCGCCTCGATTACCGGCGGCACGTTCAGCGGCAGCGTTGAAGACACCTTCAGACTCGTCAACAGCAGCGGTACGCTAAACCGCCTGACGATTAACGGCACAACCTTTGGAGCCAACAGCAACACCACCGGCGGTGACGGTGCCTTCATACAGGCGGCAGGCACCTCGACCGTGAACGTTACGATACAGAATAGCTTTTTCACCAACGCACGCGGTGACCTGATTCAAACCGATGTCCCTGCCGGCACAAATAACAAGATAGACTTGATTTTCACAGGCAACACCCTATCGAATAACAATACGGGGATAGTCAGCGGCGGCGGCGGCACAACTTTCTCCACCACCGGGCTGGCTGGCTCAGCCTTCACTTTTGACATCTCCAATAATTCATTTAGAGACGCAAATGGAGCCGCGCTAGCCGTCTCCGGCGGCAATCCGGGGTGCAGCTCTTCAGGCAAGATCCAGAACAACACCGTCGGGGTCGTGGCAACCCCGAACTCCGGCTCGCTTTCGGGCAGCGGCATCGCATGGGTTATGGCCGGGGGCGGGGCCCATGCTGTAAACATCAGCGGCAACAGTGTTCGGCAATGTAACAATCACGGCATTCTCCTTACGATGGGTGACCAGATGGGTAATGCGCAGAGCGGTAACGCCTCCGCAACCGGCAACACTGTTTCAAATCCCGGTACTATAAACACCGACTTCAACGGCATTCATCTTAACCACGGCACGGTAGCCACCGACACTTTTTCGTCGTGCATAAACATCAGCACCAACACGATTACGGGTAGCGGCAAAGGCGCAGTCTACCCCAACAACGCCGAGTTCAGACTCCGGCAGCGTCAGATGACCACCGTCAGTTTGCCGGGTTACCTAGGCCTGAACAATGAAGACTGCAACGTCATCGCCTTTATTGGAGGTCAAAACACGGTCAGCAATTGTGGCGGCTGCGGCGCGACCTGTGTTAACGGCATCCCGGCTACTCCTACCAAGAATGGGGCTGCTTCAACTCAGAATGCGACCACCACGTTGCGGGGCTTCGACGGCGGCGGGGCTTGCGTTGTACCCGCCTCGGTGACGCCTGATCTCGAAATAAGCTCCCACCAGAACGACACTGTTAATAGCGAAGCGCAGAAAGCAGAGCTTGTTTACCAGGACACCTTATTTGCGCCCGAGCATCTGGATAACAAAGGCGCCACCGGTGTCAGACAGGTTGATCTGCTTGCCGCCGCGCATATCGCTCTGGCCAGGTTTGAAAAACTGGGTGTTTCCGCTGAGGACATTGAACGACTGAGAGCAGTGCAATTCGAGATCTCCGATCTTCCGGACGATCAACTGGCTATCACCACGCCTACCATGATCAAGATTGATGAGACGGCCGCGGATTACGGTTGGTTCCTGGATCCGACGCCCGATGACAACGACGAATTCAGCGGCGACGAAGCCAGACGGTTAAAGGCGAAGGGCATAGGTTTCGCCTTCGGACGGATGGATCTGTTGACAGTCGTCTCCCGCAGCCTCGATTACGTACTCGAGCATGACTGGACAAAGCGGTCGCTGAACCGGTTCTCGCTGAACGACCGAATACTGGAGCCGGGATTGCGCCGCACGCTGGTCGGGCCGATCCATAAACCGGCGGCGTTGCCGGAGCCTGCTGACAAGGTTTCGATGACGACTCCTGCCCCGGCGGATGGAACCTCGGGTAGTGATCAGTTTGTAGCTTCGACGAACCCCGCGGCAGCCGGCGACCAGACGTCTCAAACCGAAAACACTCAAGGCACTGTTTCTCCCTCGACGGCTGATCTGCGGAGGAAAGATTCTTCGATCTCGCTGCTTGATCTCAAGCCTGCGGTCTTCAATCCCGACGGAGACCTGATGCCCGGGTCATACGGGCGAAGCGCGAAACCTGTGAGCTACGCGACAGCCGCGCCGGCCGCGGTTCCCGCCAAACCAATGTCTGGCGAGACGGTCAACCTTGGACCCTTCACGCTTCCGCCGGGCGAAAAGCTCGTGATCATGTTCAACGTAACGGTCAATGCTGCAAACACTCTGCCGCCCGGCACGACACAGGTCTGCAATCAGGCGACAGTCAGCGCTACTGGCATTGCTGCTTTTGGCACCAACGATCCAGACACCGGTACTGCCAATGATTCGACCTGCACGCAACTGAATATTCCCCCAAGTGTGACCACACAGCCGGTTGACGCGAGCGTATGCGCTGGAACGGACGCGACCTTCACGGCGGCAGCAACCGGAAACCCCATTCCGACTGTTCAGTGGGAAGTAAGCACTGACGGCGGCAGCACGTTCAACCCTGTCAACACGGGTGTGAGCAATATGACAGCCGGCGGGATCATCACCAGCACACTCACTGTGTCTTCAGTGACTCCATCTCAGAACGGGAATAAGTATCACGCCGTGTTCAGCAACACGGTCCTGCCGAATGCAACATCCAACAACGCGATGCTGACGGTGAAGCAGCCGCCGACCATCACCAAGGCTTTCGGAGCGGCTACCATTCCCCTCAACGGAGTGACAACTCTTACGTTGACAATCAATAACCCGAATAGCGGGTTGACATTGACTGGCATCGCCTTCTCCGACAACCTCCCGGCTGGATTGCAGGTGGCAGCCACGCCAGGCATAACTTCGACCTGTGCCGGGGCCACATGGAATGCTTCGCCGGGCGACACGACGCTGAACTTTGCTGGCGGCACTCTCGCTCCTGGCGCATCTTGCACGGTGGGCGTCAACGTGACCGGCACCACTCCCGGCGTAAAGAACAACGCCACCAACGCACCTACTTCCAACGAATGCGCGACCGGCGTGGCGAGCAACACGGCAATGCTTACCGTGATCGCACCGCCGACAATCAGCAAGTCGTTCGACGCCGCTTCAATTCCGCTAAACGGCACGAGCGTGCTGACCTTCACAATCACGAACCCGAATCCAGCGCTCGCACTGACTGGAATCGCGTTCAGCGATACTCTGCCCGCAGGGTTGACAGTGCCAACGTCAGGCCCGACGACGACCTGCGGCGGCGGGACGCTGACCACCACGTCGCCGAGCACGATCAGCTTCAGCGGCGGATCGATTGCAGCCGCCGGTAATTGCATGTTTACAGTAACCGTGACCGGGGCAACGGCCGGTGTGAAGAACAATACAACCGGTACGATATCGGCGACTGAGAGCGGAACAGGAGGTACGAGTAACACGGCAACGATTACAGTCGTGGCGCCGCCTTCGATTTCCAAGTCGTTCAACCCCACAAACATCGCGCTGAACGCTACCTCAACGCTTACGTTCACGATAACCAATCCGAACACTGCGGTTGCATTGACCGGTGTGGGATTCACCGACACACTGCCCGCGGGGCTGACGGCACCCAATACAAGCGTGTCCCAGTGCGGCGGTACCCTGACGATCACCGGCAATAATCTGATCACGCTCACCGGTGCATCGATCGCGGCGAGCGGAACCTGCATGTTCAACGTCACCGTGACCGGGACGACTTCGGGTGTGAAGAACAACACAACCGGAAACGTCACTTCGACCAACGGCGGGACTGGGAATACGGCTAACGCAACGCTCTCGGTAGCCAGTCCACCGACCCTGTCAAAGGCGTTCGGAGTCGCCGCCGTTCAATTGGGCGGGACGACTTCGCTGACGTTTACGATAACCAATCCGAACTCTTCGCTTGGTCTTACAGGCCTCAGCTTCACCGACGTGTTGCCGGCAGGCATTACTGTCGCAAGCTCGGGACCGACGGCTGCGTGCGGAGGCTCGGTGACTACGACCGCGCCGAGCACGATCAGCTTCACCGGCGGCACGCTTGCGGCAAGCAGCAACTGCCAGTTTAGCGTCACCGTCATCGGCTCGACAGCGGGAGTGTGGAACAACACCAGCGGAGCAATCAGCTCGACTGAAAGCGGCGCGGGCGCGACCAGCAACACCGCGACTCTGACAGTCATCGGGCCAGTGCAAATCGCCAAGTCGTTTGACGCGGCGACCATTCCGTTGAACGGCACAAGCGTGTTGACATTCACGATCACTAACCCGAACACGACGCTTGCCTTGACTGGCGTGGCTTTCAGCGACACTTTGCCGGCGGGGTTGACCGTCCCGACATCAGGTCCGACCGCGGTCTGCGGAGGCAGCCTGAGTACGACCGCTCCGGACATTATTAGCTTTACCGGGGGAACCCTTGCGGCCAGCGCCAACTGCCAGGTCACGGTCACAGTGACTGGGGCAACCGCCGGTGTGAAGAACAATACCAGCGGCAACGTGACCTCGAATGAGACCGGGCAAGGGAACACGGCGTCGGCGAGCATCACGGTAGTGGCGCCGCCGTCGATTGCCAAGTCGTTCAACCCGACCAATATTCCGTTGAACGCGACCTCGACGCTCACCTTCACGATCACCAATCCCAACTCGACGGTTGGGTTGACCGGAGTGGGATTCACCGACGTGCTGCCCGCCGGGCTGACGGTGGCTACCTCCGGCCCGACGTCAACTTGTGGAGGGTCGTTGACGACAACCAATCCCAGCACTATCACGCTGACTGGGGCGTCAATAGCGGCGAGTGGGACGTGCATGTTCAGCGTCACGGTGACTGGGACGACTGCCGGTGTGAAGAACAACACAACCGGCGCGGTCACTTCGACCAACGGAGGGACGGGGAATACTGCGTCTGCAATGATCTCCGTCGCTACCGCGCCCAGCGTCAATAAGGCGTTTGGAGCTTCAAGCGTCTTGCTGGGTGGCACGACTTCGCTGACGTTTACGGTAAGCAACCCGAACACAGCGGTTGATCTGACAAACATCAGCTTCACCGACACGCTTCCGGCGGGGATTACGGTTGCGAGTTCGGGACCGACTTCTACGTGTGGAGGCACGTTAACGACCACCGCGCCCAGCACGATCACGTTTAGCGGCGGTTCACTTCTGGCGACCGGCATGTGCCAGTTCGGTGTAACGGTGACAGGCTCGACGACCGGTGTGTGGAACAACACGACCGGGCCGGTAAGTTCTGCTGAGAGCGGAGCGGGTGCAACCAGCAACACCGCAACGCTGACCGTGATAGGTCCGCCATCGATCTCCAAGGCGTTCGACGCGGCGACGATTCCAGTGGGGGGCACGAGCGTGCTGACGTTCACCATCAGCAACCCGAACACGACGACCGCTCTCACGGGAGTTGCGTTCACAGACACACTGCCGGCAGGGTTGACCGTGCCCACATCAGGTCCAACGGCCGTCTGTGGAGGCACGCTGACGACGACCGCGCCGAACACAATAAGCTTTAGCGGCGGGTCGATCGCCGCGAGCAGTAACTGCCAGATCATGGTAACGGTTACCGGAGCAACAGCCGGCGTGAAGAACAACGTTTCCGGCAATGTCTCGGCTGCGAACGGCGGAACTGGAAACACGGCATCGGCAAACATTACAGTCGTGGCACCGCCTTCGATCGCCAAGTCGTTCAACCCGACAAATATCGCGCTGAACGGGACGTCGACGCTTACCTTCACGATCACCAATCCCAACACGACGGTCGGGTTGACGGGAGTGGGATTCACCGACACGCTTCCCGCCGGATTGACGGTGGCTACTTCGGGCCCGACGCCAACTTGTGGAGGGTCGTTGACGACAACCAATCCAAGCACTATTACGCTGACTGGGGCGTCGATAGCCGCAAGCGGGACCTGTATGTTCAGCGTCACGGTGACCGGGACGACCGCAGGAGTGAAGAACAACACAACCGGCAACGTCACTTCTACCAACGGCGGTACCGGCAATACGGCGTCTGCGACGATCACCGTCGCCACGCCTCCTACGATTAGCAAGGCGTTTGGAGCTTCAAGCGTACTGCTCGGCGGGACAACCTCGTTGACGTTCACGCTGGCGAACGCGAACGCGTCGCTTGGTCTGACCGGCATAGCCTTTACCGACACCCTTCCGGCAGGCATTACCGTGGCTAGTTCGGGCCCGACTCCAGCGTGCGGAGGCTCGGTAACGACTACGGCTCCAAGCACAATCACGTTTAGCGGCGGGTCGCTTGCCGCAAGCGGCAACTGCCAGTTCAGCGTTACTGTCACTGGTTCGACAACCGGGGTGTGGAACAATACCACCGGACCGATCAGCTCAAATGAAAGCGGAACCGGCGCCACCAGCAACACGGCGACGCTGACCGTGATAGGTCCGCCGTCTATCTCGAAGGCGTTTGATGCGGCGACGATTCCAGTGGGCGGCACGAGCGTGTTGACGTTCACCGTCAGCAACCCGAACACGACGACGACTCTTACCGGTGTCGCCTTCAGCGATACTCTGCCGACAGGGTTGACCGTGCCGACGTCAGGTCCGACGGCGGTCTGTGGAGGCACGCTTACGACGACGGCACCGAACACGATAAGCTTTACCGGCGGGTCGATTGCGTCAAGCAGTAACTGCCTGATCACGGTAACAGTGACCGGAGCGACTGCCGGCGTGAAGAACAACGTTTCCGATAATGTCTCGGCGTCCAACGGCGGGACTGGGAACACGGCATCGGCGAGCATCACAGTCGTTGCCCCGCCCTCAATCAGCAAACAATTCGGGGCTGCGGTCATTCCACCGAACGGGACGACCAGCCTTACCTTTACGATCACCAATCCCAACACGACGGTTGGTTTGACGGGAGTAGGCTTCACCGACGTGCTGCCCGCCGGGTTGACGGTGGCTACCTCCGGTCCGACGGCAACTTGTGGGGGGAATTTGACGACAACCAGTCCCAGCACTATCACACTGGCCGGGGCGTCCATTGCTGCGAACGGGACCTGCACCTTCAGCGTCACGGTGACGGGCACCACTTCAGGCGTGAAGAACAACACAACCGGCAACGTCACTTCGACAAACGGAGGGACCGGGAATACAGCGTCAGCGAGCGTGACAGTTGGCACTCCGCCTACCATCACTTGCCCGCCAAGCCCGGTTACGGCGAATGCGGCGCCCAACCAGTGTCAGGCCACTGTGACCTTCACGGTTACCGCGACTGGTGTTCCGGATCCGACGGTTACCTGCACGCCTCCGTCCGGAAGCGTGTTCCCGGTTGGCGACACCACCGTCAATTGCAACGCGACGAACGGTATTCCGCCCGACGCAAGTTGCAGCTTCACGGTGAGGGTGAATGATACCCAGCCTCCGGTGATCACCTGCCCGCCCAACAAGACGGTCAGCACCGATCCGAATGTTTGCAGTGCTGTAGTGACTTATGATCCGCCGATCGTAACCGACAATTGTCCTTGTGGTAACAATCCGACCAAGAAGAAGGCGAAGCTTGGTATACAGGCGGCATGCATGCCGGTGTGCACTCCGGCGTCGGGCTCCACTTTCCAGAAGGGCACGACGACGGTGACCTGCAACGTGAGCGATGCGGCGGGCAACTCGGCAAGCTGCACGTTCACCGTTACGGTAAACGATACGCAGCCGCCGGCGTTCCCCAACGGGTGCATAGCTCCGATCAACGCCACGGCCAGCGCGGCCTGCCCATTCGCCAGTAGCGCGGTGGTGAGCTTCTCGAATCCAGCCGCTAGCGACAACTGTCCCGGAGTGACCGTAAGCTGCAACCCGCCTTCCGGATCAATGTTCCCGGTGGGAACAACGACGGTGACCTGCACGGCTACGGACACGTCGGGGAACACCGCGACGTGCACGACTTCCGTGACGGTGTTCGGCCTGTGCTTGCAGGACGACTCTAGTCCGGGCAGCGTGGTTCTCGTCGACCCTGTGTCGGGTAAGTACCGTTACTGCTGCGACGGAGTGTTGGTGGCCACTGGCACCGGGACAGTGAACGGGCAAGGCTGCGTCGCTACGATTCAAGACCTCAAAGGAGACCGGAAGGTCCTCATTACAGTAGACACCTCAGTGATGAGGGGCACGGCGTTTATAACCAAGGGTAACAATCCGGCTCAGAAATGCTTGATTCAGGATCGGAACCTGGCTAATAACACGTGTGTGTGTCAGTGAGTGAGGGAGACCCGAGCATTCTGACTACAAGGTCGTGAAAACGAGGCTGGCTTCATCGAGAAGCCAGCCCCTTTTCTATCGAGTGGTGCCACTGCCTTGTGTCGCAGGCTGTCAGTCTGCCTGCTGCTTTCTGAGGAGTTGAAATGTGTATCCGCAGATTAGACCGTCAACGATGTTAGCTCCAGACTCGCGCCAATAGTGCGCTACCTTGCGAATGAAGTCGAAGCTGCGGCGAGCCAATCAGCACAACCCTTCCAGAAACCCATTTGCCCAAACAGTCGCGCAAATTGTCTCAAGCTGCAGCTCTCCATACTGTTCAATAGTGAACATACATGGACTCTGTTAGACGGTTATACTCACTCTGCACACCAGATCAATGTGGGTTAGTGCAGACAGGTTTCAAGCTTGGCGCGGAGGTCTCCCTCATGCGTTCCCTTCAAGTTGCGCCTCGCGCTCGAGTTGTTGGATTCGTCAGGACAATCCTCAGTAGTTTCTTTCGCAGAGCGCGCGGACGACGAGCGCTTTGCGTGGCCGTCGCGTTTAATTTCCTTCTGTGGCCGGGGCCGGGTCTCGTCACCAATCACGTCCTCAGCTTTGCCAGGCAGGCCATCAACGCGCGGGTTGGTTTCTACAGCTACGAAGCACTCTTCTTCAGACGGCTTTTCTCACAAACCACCAGCAGATCCCGTCACGAGACTATGGCGGAC
>JBASRM010000527.1:0-15586 GCA_049273835.1 Blastocatellia bacterium
GTTTGGCGGCGGGGGGCGGGAGGGGATTTACCCGCGCTGTTCGTTTGCCCTTGAAATTAACTTTCAAATCAACCTTCCCGACGTGTGATCCTTGACACCGATCCTCTACAAACAGTTTCATTCCCCACGCACAGTTTCATTGCCGCCCCGCGAATCCCCCCACGTATCACGCAGGACGCATCACGCACCGCGCCCACGCATCACGCCACCGCATCGTCGCGTCACGCTTCACGAGCGTTCTGCTTTGAGATAAGATTGCAGCACAAAAGGAGTCCTTATGCGGCCAAATATTCGCACCCTTCTGCCGATGTTGGTAGCCGCGGTTTTGGCGGCACCGATCATTCTAACCACCGAAGCAGCCCAACAACCTCCGCAAGGAGCGCCGGCGTTCGAGCCGTTCGTCAATCGCGTTCGCGACGGGCTCAAACTCAGTGAAGTACAGGTCGGCGAGTTGCGAAAGATTCTGGTCAAACACACGGCAAAGCTCATCGAGCTTCGAGGCCGCGCGCAGGCCAATCCCTATGCGCCCGGGCTTCAGCCGGAGGTGGAAAAAGAGCAGCGGGCGATTAGAGAAGAAATCGGCGCGCTGCTCGATGAAGAGCAAAAGACAAAGCTCGCAACCGTGGATATAAGGCCGCCGGTGCCGCTTGCCCCGCCCTTTTTGCTGATCAACATTCCCCCGAGAGAAACGAGCTACACGACCTCAGTCAAGCTTGCCAGTGCCGAGCGGCTCATTGCCGCCCCCATCGTGGCAGCTAAAGGCCGGCCTTCCCGGTTGAGCGAAGATCAGAGAATTCTTCACCTGCTGAACCGTCTTACATTTGGCCCGCGCCCCGGCGACGTAGCACGACTCAAGCAAATCGGATTCGACCGCTTTATCGAAGAACAGCTGCATCCGGAGACAATCGACAACTCGGAGGTTGAGAAACGGCTGGCGGTGCTCCCGACGCAGCGCATGGCATCCCCGGAGTTGTATCAGTTTTACCCGCCGCCGCAGGTCGCCGAACAGCGCGCCAGTGACAGGAATGCGCCGCCGATCTTTGGCCGGCCCCAGCAAATCACCGGCGAGCTTGTACAGCAGAAGCTCGTTCGCGCGGTCTCGAGCAACCGGCAGCTCCAGGAAGTGCTCACTGACTTTTGGTTTAACCATTTCAACGTATTCGCGCAAAAGGAAGCCGATCAATGGTTAGTGACAAGCTACGAACGCGAGGTGATTCGCCCGCTCGCGCTAGGCAAGTTTCGCGACCTTCTGCTTGCCACTGCTCAGAGCCCGGCGATGTTGTACTACCTCGACAATTGGCTCTCCGCATCGCCCGATTCAAAACAGCCGCGTCCTCCTGGACGACCGCTCCGCCCGCAAAACGGACCGCCTCCGAATCCGGCTCCTGGAGCCAGTTCTAAGCCTCCCGAAGGCGCGATGCCGGCTCCCGTCACAGGCGATAGCGGCGCGATGATGGCAAAAAAAGAAGGCGAGCAGAACCCACAGTCCACATCGGCAACCCCGCAACCACCTCCGCCTCCCCGGCCGGCGCCGCGCAAGCCAGGAATCAACGAGAACTACGCGCGCGAGTTAATGGAGCTTCACACGCTTGGCGTTGATGGGGGTTACAACCAAAAGGACGTGCAAGAAGTCGCGCGGTGTCTGACAGGTTGGACCATTGACCGGCCCTTCCAGGGCGGCGGCTTTATCTTCCGTCCGTGGATGCACGATGACGGCCCGAAGACCGTTCTTGGAGTCACCATTCCGGCCGGCGGAGGAATCAACGACGGGCTTCGCGTAATCGAGCTGCTGGCGAATCACCCGTCAACGGCAAGGTTCATATCGAAAAAACTTTGCCAGCGATTTGTCTCGGATGATCCTCCTCCGCAACTGGTTGAACGAGTCTCACAGGTCTTTGTGAAAACCGGAGGCGACATCCGTGAAGTCATTCGAGCTATCTTGATCTCACCGGAGTTCAACTCGCCCATATCGTTCCGGGCAAAATTGAAGTCGCCTCTGGAACTGGCGGCGTCGGCGATTCGGGCCGTCGACGGCGATACCAATGGCGCTCCTTCGCTTCACGAGTGGGTTCGCAAGATGGGCGAGCCGCTTTATCAGTTCGCGTTCCCAACCGGCTACGGGGAAGATTCCGCTAAATGGGTAAACACGGGCGTGTTCTTCAACCGCATAAACTACGCGGTCGCTCTGGCGAACAATCAGATCAACGGGACGAGCTACGATCCGATGCGGCTGGTCTCTCCCGAAGCGGCAGCCGACCCCGATGTGATCACGAATCAGTTGATCGCACTGATCGTTCATACCGAGTTGTCGCCGGCCAGCGTGCGTGCGGTCCGCGCAGGCCTGGAAGAGCAGTCAGTCGCCGCGAAGGCAACCGGCCGGCCTGAGATTGTGCCGGCGATCGCCACGGCGGACGCGAACCTGGAACGCAGGCGGATCACTCAATTGATCGGATTTTTAATGGGTACCGCCGAGTTTCAGCGAAGATAGTTTGTTGGCGTCTTTGCGGGCGTTTGCGATCTGGTGTGAAACTCCCAACAAGCTCACAATAGGAGACATCATGGCAAAAGCAATCCACTGTAACGAAGTGAACCCCAGTTCCGAGTGCGATCACGTGGTCAGAGGTGCGACCGAAGATGAGGTGCTGCAAAAGGCAGCCGTGCACGCCAAG
The DNA here is from genome assembly GCA_049273835.1 of Blastocatellia bacterium. Taxonomy (GTDB): domain Bacteria; phylum Acidobacteriota; class Blastocatellia; order UBA7656; family UBA7656; genus Onstottus_A. The sequence goes on from JBASRM010000527.1 coordinate 2,670, forward strand.
GAGCATGGGCTGGAGGCAACACCCGAGTTGCTCGCCCAGGTGCGAGCACATATTCAGGACGAGTAGCGACGCGATGAAACCACGGGTCGCGTAACGCCTGATCCGGATCCGATGCAAGAGTCTCTCGCTCTCCTCGAGCATTGCTCGATGGAAGGCTGGTTTTGTACCAGAAAGGATTCGGCATTGAGTATCATCGGAAGAGTTGATAGTCTCTGGCGCTATTCGGTGAAGAGCATGCGCGGCGAGGAGTTGGACGAAGCGTTCGTCGGTTTTGCAGGCGTCTACGGCGACCGCCTTTACGCATTCACCAGCTCGGCGAGTCCAAAGGGTTTTCCCTACCTCACCGGACGTGAGCAGAAAGAGTTGCTGCGGTATCGCCCTCGGTTCCGTCATCCTGACCAGGCGGCACGGCCTATCAATCTCGCCGAAGCAGAGGGCATCGGACCCGGACTTACGCCTGTCTACGCATCGCCGTCGGATATGATGGTGGACGTGGATACGCCAACCGGAGAAACTCTCGCGATCGATGATCCAATGTTGACACGGATGCTCACCGAAGGAATTCGTGAGACGCATAGCCTAGTCTTGTTGCGCTCGGACCGCGCGATGACCGACTGCCGCCCAGTTTCGTTGTTTTCGCTTCAAACCGCTCTGCAGATTGGTGAGGAACTCGGAGTAGCGATTGACAAGCGGCGATTTCGAGCAAATATCTACGTGGACCTCATTTCCCAAAGCGGTTTCGGCGAGAATGCGCTTGTCGGCCGATCATTGCGTCTGGGATCGAAGGTGGTGATTTCGATTTTGGAGCGCGATCCGCGCTGCAAGATGATCACACTTGACCCCGACACAGGAGACGCGAACCCCGAGATAATGCGGAAAGTGGCTCAAGACCACGAAGGAATGGCTGGCGTATATGCGGCTGTCCTGGTGGAGGGCACTGTCCGAAAAGGTGATGGCGTGGACGTGCTCAGCTAGCCGCACCAGATCGCCAGGTTAGCAGTCTGATCGCTGCGGTCATCAACACCTAAGCTCACGCGGCGTCACTCGAGGCGTCAAAAACAAGCTGCCGGGCAGTCTTTGCGCGAATCTTCCCTTCCCGTTATCATTCCAACCCTCGCGTCCCAGGTTCAGCGGAGGCAAGCATAACGATGAGATCATCACGTCTCGGAGTTGGATTTATCGGAAGCGGATTCAACGCTCGCTTTCATATCAGGTCCTGGATCTGCGTACGCGATGCGGACGTGCGCGGCATATGGAGCCCTAATTACGCACACGCGGAAGAAGCCGCTGCGCTAGCGCGTTCGCTGCGAGTCGGCGAAGCGCGCGCGTTCAACTCGATTGGAGAGATGATCGCCGATCCTTCGGTTGATTGCATTTGGCTGTGTGCTCCAAACCACATGCGGATCGAGAACATGGAAGCTATCGTACACGCGGTCACTTCCGGCAAAGGGGAACTTGTCGGAATCGCTTGCGAGAAGCCGCTTGCGCGAAACGCAGGCGAAGCAAAACGCATGGTCGAGCTTGTAGAAAAAAGCGGACTGCTGCATGGCTATCTGGAAAACCAGTTATTCACGCCGAACGTTCAACGAGGGCACAGCTTGATATGGGCGAGAGGCGCGGCTTTGACCGGAAGGCCTTATCTGGCGCGCGCAGCCGAAGAACACAGCGGACCTCACATGCCCTGGTTCTGGCAGAGCGAGCTTCAAGGCGGAGGCGTGCTTAACGATATGATGTGCCATAGCGTCGAGGTCGCGCGCTACATGCTTACGGCGCCGGGAAAGCCTCGCGACAGCATTCGCCCTACCGCGGTCTCGGCTCAGATAGCTTCGCTGAAATGGTCGCGTCCCGAATACGTCCAACGGCTCAAAGAGATGATGGGCCCCGAGTTAGATTATGCGAGCAAGCCTTCAGAAGACTTCGCCCGGGCAACGGTGAACTATATCGACGAGCAAGGCAATCCGCTGATCGTGGAGGCAACAACCTCGTGGAGCTTCGTGGGAGCAGGCCTGAGGCTGAGCATGGAATTGCTCGGACCAGAGTATTCGATGTCGATCAATACGCTCGACAGCGGGTTGAAGCTATTCTTCAGCCGCGAGGTGAAAGGCGAAGCCGGCGAGGACCTGGTTGAAAAACAAAACGCCGAACAGGGCTTGTTGCCGGTGATCGCCGACGAGGCAGCCGAGTACGGGTATGAAGGTGAGAATCGCTACTTCGTCGATTGCTTTATGAAGGGAAAACAGCCCGACGAGAACTTCTACGACGGCCTGGCGGTCTCTGAGTTACTGATGACCGCTTATATGAGCGCTGAACAAGGTCGCGTGATTGAGTTCCGGCCAGAGGGCCTCGATACGTTTATCCCGGCAGTTGCACGCGGCGCGTGGACGCCCTGAACCTCATAGATCCGCAAAGATCGCGAAGAGGCTTCATCCTGGATCGTGCCTACCGGGGTTGAAACCTCGCGTCATCTACAACCGGGTTGATGCTGATCTCGGTGAACCTGCGGACAAATCCAAACGGCGGACGGGACCACTTGATCGTGAATGGCAGCTTCACTCCGCCCACCTCGCGGTAGTCTTCGAAGTCAGTCACATCGGGTATCGAGCCGAACGCCGTCTTAAACGCCACGTATTTGCGAATCAACAGACCGCTGTCGACGTCGAAATAGAGCTTTTCGCGATCGTCCTCGCGTGATGTTACCCCGGCTACATAAGCTTCCCGATCTCCGACTTTCTCCTTCGCGAGCACTCTCATTTGCGGGTAGCTCTCTCTGATCTTCAGGTATCTGAAGAAGTCAGCCTCGCGTTTAGACACCGCCAATTCTTTTCCGGTCATCTCGCGCTGCCCTCGGGCGTCTCTGGTCCAGCCTCTTAAGCCGTCGAAGCCTTCGGCGCTTGCTGCCCCCGGATTGTCCCTGGTGATCAGCAGTTTGTTTGGCGCTGCCTGCACGATCTCGATTGGAAGTGTCTGAGGGGGGGTCATCCGATTGGTGGTCGTCTCGGCGCCGCGTGAGATTCGGGTTTTGAGCTTTCCGATCGCGGTCTCGCCTCCAATCGCACGGATGTATCGTTCGATGATTTCTTCGGTGGGAGGCAGAGCGGAAGGTTTGGCGGTAGGCACGGTTACATCTCGCGCCGGATTAGTAGCGATATCGATCGGCGGTAACGGCTCGGTGTTGTGTTGTCCGCGGTGGCAAGTGTAACAGGTGATCGCCGGGTTGCGGCTGAAACTCTCTTTGTTAAGATCGCGTGTCATCGCAATCATTCTGCGCGCCGCGAGTTTAGCCGACTTCGCATCGCTGTCCCAGGGATTTGTATGGCAATGGGTGCAGGCAACTCCAAGAGACGCGGACATGAAATACATCACCCCGTCTAGTTCCGACGCCGGCAACCCGTTTAGCACCTGGATATTTTTGTACACTTGCTCGGCCGCCTTCTCTTCGCCGGCGGTCTTCTGTTGAGCAGGTGTAGTCGCGGAATCAAGCGCGGGGGTTCGATTGTTTGCAGCCGTCAAGCAAAAACCCGTGGCGAACACCACCGACGTGACTAAACTAATAAAACGCCTCTGCAGCATGTGAATCATCTGTCGAATGTTCGTAGTTCCGCCTGACTGAAGTCAGGACTACGAACTTTTTTGGTGCTTACTTTTTCGGCTCGGGGCATCGGCAATCCTCCTGAGTGATGATGGTGTCAAAGCGCTGTTGTTGCTCGCCGGTCAAAAGCGCTCGCATCTGACCCCTGGCTTTTTCGCGCACCACATCGTATCGCGGCCGAACATCGGCACACACTGCTTTGTAGTCGTCACGAGTCCGATCAAGCACCGCCTTCATCGCCAAGGCCTGGTCCTCGTTCAATGTCAGCTCTCGCTTCAGCGTCTCGAAGTAAGCCTCGGTGTCGCGCATGGACACTGGCGCCGTCTGGTTGCCCGCGCTACCGTTGGATCGCGAGCCGTACATTCCGTCCAGCGATGCTCCGGTAACGCCCCCCAACGCAAACACCACAAGAAACGCGCCCCATACCTTCAACCCGGCTTTCTTTTGAGAATTCATTTTTGTGTCTTCCCTTCCTCTTCTGCGAAAAGCGTCGCCAACACCTCTTCAGTCGATATTGCGCATTCATCGGTCGCCGATAGCGCACAGGTCCCGCCGGTGACCACGCGGCCCACGTTGTCAGCCACGCTGTTAACGGGAGAGTTATTGGCCGGCGCATTCGGTTTGGAAAACCAGAACGCCACCGCAGCAGCAATGGTTACGACCATCAAAACCGCGATCGCGCGGGATGCAATAAACAGGGTCGCAAGCCATCCGCTTGTCTGCTCCGCCCGGCCCCTGCGCTCGGCCTCGATGCGAGCGCGAAGGCGAGCGTGAAGAAAAGGCGCGGAACCTATCCTCTCGGCTTCGGCGTCGCCTATGCCTCCAGCACGCATTACCTTTTTTGTCAGCTCGTTAATTCCCTCATCTGTTTGATTCATTGTTTCTCACCTGGGCTTCATCTCGTAGCGCCCGCTAAGCGTTTTGCATCGTGTTTCTTGCCTCTGATTGCCTTCATAAAAACTCACCCAGCACCCGGCGCAGCGACCGGCGAGCGCGATGGGCTCGAACCTTCACTTTTGAGACTTTCCATCCCAACAAGACCGCGATCTCCGCCACCGGCAATTCTTCGGCGTCGAGCAGAGTAAGGACGAGCCGGTCTTCCGCGCTCAACCGGGCCAGGAGCTTGTTTGCCAGGTCGCGCGAGATCGCTTCGGATTCAGCATCGGGTCCGGCAGCCCGCGCTTTCAGCTGCGCGTTCAGCCAGCTGATTTCGTCATCCCTGATATCGCTGATCGAGCTTTCGGGGCGACGGCGAACGCGGCGGAGTTCGTCATAACAGCAATTGACCGCGACCCGCGAAAGCCATGCGCCAAAAGAGGACCCGCGGTCCGCTGAATAGTCATCAAGCCCAAAATAGACCTTTGCGAATACATCCTGGAGCAGCTCTTCGACTCTCTCTGGACGGTTGACGAATCGCCCAACCATTCGAGCGATTCGACGGCGGTGACGCTCAAAGATCTCTTCGAACGCCGAATCGTCACCAGAGCGTATCGCTTCCACCAGCGACTCATCAGTCGCCGCTTGCGTCTGTTGCAAGAACGGCTCGACAGTCGCGAGATCGGCGTTGCCGGCGGTTTCGTCCATTCGATACATTTGATCCATGTGCTGCGAACGGCAATAACTGATTAACGCACGACGGACGGGTTCGGTTACGGACGCGCGATTGTTTTTTCGCCAAATCAACGGCCGCCGAATTGGAACCTTATGCCAATTCGCGCGAGGAAGGGTGGGCCAAGTGTCCTGATCGGCGTCCGGCCGATGTCGTAGCGTTGACCAGTGAGGTTCTCAAGCGCGCCGAACAGCTCGATTCCTTTCCCGATCGCGCGTGAGGCGAACAAATCCAGCGTGAAATACTTGTCCAGAACGAGAAGGTTCTGGTCGTCGTCAAACTGGGAACCGCCTGCGCGTCCCTGGATTGCGAGCGTCAATCTGCGTGAGTTCGCATATCGCGCCTGAAAAGTGAGGATATGACGCGGCACCTGGGGTATCAACAATCCTTCAAGCGCCGTGTTGGCCGGAAATCGAAGCACGGTTGCGTCGATGAACTGATAGCCGCCGCTGATCGTGATCGTGTTAGTCACCCGGGCGTCGGCTTCGAACTCCACTCCGCGCGAACGCGTTCGCCCAAGGTTCTGCCGCTGCCGAGTGATCAGAGCGGGCGTCACGCTCAGCGTGACGTTGGCGATGGGCCGGGTGAGCTCGCTCCAAAAAACCGTTCCGCGAACGTTAAGTTTCCTCTCGAAGGCCGAGACGCTGGCTCCCGCTTCCCCGCCCGTCAGCCGCTCTGCGCGGAGCTTATCATTAGCCAGCGTCAACACATTGCCCACGCGGAATGACCGATACAACTCGTTGAGCGTAGGCGCCCGAAAAGCCCGATAGCCCGACACCATCAGTGAAACGTTGTCCGTCAGCTTATGAAGCAGTGAGACCCGCGGGCTGAACGCAGTCTCGATTCGATCAGGAAACCGGATAACCGTGACAGGGGTCTGCGCGGGGAGCGGCCGCGATGCTGAGAACGCATCGTAATTGCGCCACCGGTCGCCGCGGACACCCAGCGTCAAAAGCCATCTTGGAGTGATTCGAATGAGATCGTGTCCGAAAACGCCGAAGATTCGCTCCCGGCCGCCCGCTCCGATCGTCGAAGTCACTCGGCCGGCGGTGAACACGAGCTCGTCACTGGCGCCGCGCACCTCCCGGCCATCCACTCCGGCGACCAGGGTTTGTCGCGAACCGGCGAGCCGGGACCACTGAGTTACAAAACCCACCTGCTGCGCCGGCACTCGCTGGCTGCGTGTGAGCGTCTCGCTGTTCCGGTCAGCGGCGATGGAGGTGAAATCCTGATTGAAGATCTCTCCGACCGCAAAGGCTCGAGCCGACAGCGATCCGGCACGCGACGCGAGGTCGGCACCGATGGAGAGTTGTTTTATATGCGTGTTGTTGGTTTGAAGCGGCGTGCCGTTCTCGCGATCCTCATCGAAGATCGCGCCCCGAATGAAGACTCGGCCCTTATCCGAAATCAATCTTTCCAGCGCGAGGTCGAGAGTGGTGTGAAAGGAACCCGCTTTCGTATCGACGCGTCCGCGCGACGGTTCTTCCACCAGGACGTATCCATCGGTTGAAAACGCTTCAGCCGACAGTTGCGCCGCCCACTGAAACAGACGTCCGCCTGCGAACAACGATCCACTGGGGGTTCGCTCATTCCCGTAAGAGGCCTCATAGGACAGCGCTGCGTCGCGCGTGTCGCGAGAGATGAGATTGATCACACCGCCGAGCGCGTCGGTTCCATAGAGACTGGACGTGCCGCCCTGAACAACTTCAATACGGCTGATCGCTTCTCGCGGAACACGGCCCCAATAGACCCATCCACCGAACGGATCGTTGATCGGAATGCCGTCCGCCAACACAACGGCCCGACTGGCTCCGCTTGCCCCGACACCTCGAAGAGATACGCCCTGTGAAGTTGGATTCGCCGTCCTGCTGCCCGATCGGCGAAACAGCGAGAAGCCCGGGATCTGTCGCAGTGCGTCGTCTGTGGTCAACGCCGCCGTGGTTGCGAGGTCCTCGTTGGAAAGCACGGCTACGCTGGCCGCGGTGTCGCTTACTCGGGTCTCAGCCCGAGAAGCCGTCACAGTCATTTGTTCGGATAGCGGTTCGGTCTCCAGGGTGATTCGCACACGAGCGGGGTCCGGGTCCGAGGCGTTCCAAACTCGGCTAGCGCTTTCGAACCCGCTCGCGCGGACGGTCAGCATCGTGGCATCGGCCTGGGCGTCGAAAGCAAACCGGCCCTCGGCGTCGGTCGTACGAGTGACGGTCCCGGACTTGTTGGCAATTGTGATCTCGGCTCCCGAGATCGGCGCGCCGTTCTGATCCGTCACGACGCCTTCCACTTTTCTCGCAACCTGGGGGGCCGCATTAGCTTGAACAGCAACACAAAGAGCGGCTAGAACGAGTGCGGATATAATTGTTTTCATCAAGCTCATACCTGCCTCTCAATGTAGTCGAGCTTCAAGTTGGTCATGGTCTTATTCTCCACGTAGTAACGAATTCATTCGTTCTCCTATGGCAGCGCAAATGCCACGACGTGATCGCCCATCTTGGTGCCAAGCTTTCCGTGCCCGCCCGCGCAGATCACCAGATACTGCTTGCCGCCAACTTGATAGGTCATCGGTGTCGCCTGGGCGCTCGCGGGAAGTTCGGCTTTCCAAATCTCCTTGCCAGTTTCAACATCGAACGCGCGGAGATAGGTATCCATCGCCGCGGCGATGAACACCAATCCTCCGGCCGTCACCATCGAACCACCGAGGTTGATCGAGCCCCAGTTTTTCGATTCGGGTAACATGCCAAGCTGAGCAATCGTCCCGAGCGGGACCTCCCATCGCACCGCACCGGTCTTCAGATCGACTGCCGTCAGCGCCCCCCACGGCGGCGGATTGCACGGCGCGCCGCTCGGGCCGCGGAGGTGTTCGCGATACATCGCATAAGGCGTGCCCGTCTGGCGGCCAAACTCGCCCTTGAATCGGCTCCCTTCACCCGATGCTCTCAATTTATTGTACTCTTCGCGCGGGATGAGCTTGACCAGCGTGGCTATCCGATTGGTGTTTGTGATTAACAGCGCACGGCCCGGATCATAGGACATTCCGCTCCAGTTCATCCCGCCGGCGTTGCCGGGAAAGACGATCGTGCCTTCGAGGCTCGGCGGAGTGAACAAGCCTTCTGAGCGAGCGTCTCGGATAAGCTTGCGGCACGCATCGCGATCGCCGGGCGTGAGTCCGAACGCGTCCTGTTCGGTGAGTGTCTGGGGAACGATCGGAGCAATCCCAGCCGGAATCTTCGGAAAAGGCTGGGTGGGGGAAGCCTCTTCTCCCGGAACAGCGCTCTTAGGCACGGCGCGTTCTTCAACTGGGAACAATGGCTTGCCGGTCTCGCGATCCAAAATAAAGATATGGCCGATCTTGGTTCCCACTGCGACGGCGGGAATGGAGCGTGTGCCGCGCGTCAATGTGATAAGCATCGGCTGCGAGGCTACGTCGTAATCCCACAAGTCGTGATGCACCACCTGAAAATGCCAGACCGCCTTCCCGGTCGTTGCGCGCAACGCGACCACTGAATTGGCGTATTCGTTATTACCTTTGCGTTCACCGCCGTAGAAGTCGGGGCTCGGGCTACCGGTGGGTACAAAAACAAGATTGCGCTCGGAATCCACGGAGATGATCGACCAGGCGTTGGCGGCGCCGGTTCGTGTCGCGCTCTCGCCTTGCCAGGTCTTTCGCGCGGCATCATTAATGTCTTTGGGTATCGGGTCCCAGCTCCACGCAAGCTTGCCGGTGCGCGTATCGTAGGCGCGAACGACGCCGCGCTCGAGCTCCACACCGCGATTGTCCCCCATCGATGAGCCGACGATGAGCAGATCGCCGATCACGGCCGGCGGCGAAGTAACTTGATAGTCGCCTCGATCGACAAGCCTCACGTCGCGAGTCAGGTCAATTTGCCCGTCGAGCCCGAAGTCTTTGCAGGACTCGCCGGTAGCAGCATCCAGAGCTATCAGGCGCGCATCAATGGTCGCAACATATATTCGGCGCTTGGAGGTTTTCCGATCGACCCAGGTGGACACGCCTCGCGAAGTGAGTTCTGAGTAACCTTTGGTCAGATCAACCTGTGGATCAAAGCTCCAGCGCTCGATTCCCTTCTCCGGATCGAGCGCGATAACGCGACTGAAGGGAGTGCTGAGATAGAGCGTGCCATCGACGAAAATCGGTGTCGCCTCGAATGCGGCGTCGTTCACCGATCGGCCCTTCACGTTCGCGGCCCCGGTTCGATAAGTCCAGGCCACTTTCAAATTCTGCACGTTACCGCGATTGATTTGGTTTAGCGGGGAATATCTGGAGCCTCCCGGATCGCGGCCGTATACGGGCCACTCGTTGTCGAGTTTTGGGGAGTCGCTTGCGACAACCGGATTCAGGTTGAGAAATAAACTATGTGCAACGATGAGTGCGATCGAGATTGGCAGAGCACGAAATGATAAACCTTTACAGCACCGAGGTTTCAAACGACGGGACTGTACATGCGATGTTGGATTAATCGCTCGCTTCAATTTATTAGGTCCACCGTCCACGAACTCTGATCGTTGCGGCCTACAAGGACGTACGCCGCCCCTAGACCCTCATTTCCGCTTCGAATACGTCACACGCCAGATCTTATTCCCGCCGTCATCGGTGATCAGCATCGAACCGTCTTTCAACACAAGCAAGCCGACGGGGCGGCCCCACACTTCGGGCTTGTCCTCGCTGAGCATCCACCCGGTTAGGAAGTCATCGTAACCGCCGACGGGCTTCCCACTCTTGAACTTTATCCGGACGATCTTGTAACCGGTCCGTGAAGCGCGGTTCCACGATCCGTGCAACGCGACGAAAGCATCGCCCTGATGATCGGCCGGGAACATCTTGCCTTCGTAAAAAACCATTCCGAGCACGGCCGAATGCGCCTGAATCAAAACGTCGGGCACGACGGCCTTGGAGACGAGGTCCGGCCGCTCGCCTTTTCGCCGCGGATCCTCGTGCTGCCCAATGTACCCATAAGGCCAACCGTAAAACGCGCCTTCTTTTATCGAGGTGACGTACTCAGGAACCAGATCGTCGCCAATCAGATCGCGCTCCTCAACTGCAGCCCAGAGTTGTTTAGTCGTAGGATTGAATGCCAGCCCAACAGGGTTGCGAGTGCCGCTCGCGTAAATGCGATGACCCGTCCCGTCCGGATTGAACTCGGAAATCGCAGCGCGCATCGGGGGTTCGCCGGCGCTCACATTGGACGCCGAGCCGACTGCAACGTACATCTTCGTGCCTGCCTGATTGAAGATGACGTTGCGGGTCCAGTGCCCGGGGCCGGCGGGAAGCTCGACAATCTTCTCCGGCTGACCTTCGGCCTGGGTCTGGCCCGCCTTGTACTTGAACCGGACCACTGAGTCGGTGTTGCCGATGTACACGTAGTCTTTCCAGAAGGCCAGTCCAAATGGCCTCGACAGACCGCTAGCAAACACGAATCGCTCATCGACGCGGCCGTCGCCGTTTGAATCCCTGAGTATCGAAACCCGGTTCCGCCGAGATTCAGCCAGGAACACGTCGCCGTTTGGGGCGAGCGCCATATTTCGCGGCTGCTGTAAGTCACCTTCGGCGAACACGCCTACTTTAAAGCCCGGCGGTACGGTGAGCTCGGCGCCTTCCGGTCTTGGAATAACCGTTGACAGGTTGCGTGGCCCCGTCAGCACCTCAGGTGCCGGCAAGTCGGTGACCTTTATGTTGTAGTGTTGAAGCTCGTTTGGCGGAGATGTTTTCAACGCAGACTGAGCGCAACAAAACCCCGCTGTGATGAAAGCGCTAAGGGCCAATGCCGCAATGCGGGGCAAGGCATGCACGAGGGAAGACGCGTTGTTGGATCTCATTCCTAACCTCCGGGAATTGGGGAATCGGGAAACAATTCTCCCACAAAGGAACGCAAATCCGAAATGTTCAATCGCGTCTTCTTTGAAGGCCGAATGCGTGGCCGTTTTCGCTTTGCCTGGTTTCGTGGATCATCCTTTATAATGCGGGCATGCCAAAAAGACAGATCGGAGTGGAGGTACTTGTAGAGGACCACTTCTGGAATGATAAACACGGCCGATATGTGTATTCGTTTCATTGCCCGGCCTGCTCCCAGTTAAGACTCACACCGGAACTTGGCATATATCGGTGCGAGTGCGGCTCCTGGCTGATAGTTACCAATCAGAGGTGAGAGTGATGTGTGATGCGTGATGCGTGATTCTTGATACTTTATAGCTTACCAAGTGTTCATTCCAATCGCAGTGCGATCCTCGACAGCCTATTCACGTATAAGGCCCACGCCTCACGTTTCCCTTTCGGTAACCTTTTTGTCCTATCCTGGGTCTTATCTCTGAAAGCGCTTTTGGAGTGACCAATGACAAGCCTGGAGTCGTTGATCGGCCGCGTTCGCAACGGGGATGACGACGCGTATGAAGTAGTTGTGCGGCGATTCCAGGACATGGCTGTCGGCTACGGCTACTCGATCCTCCGCGATTTTCACCTCGCTGAGGATGCGGCCCAGGAGGCCTTTCTCGAAGCTTATCGCAACCTCGACAAGCTGCGCGAACCGGCCGCGTTCCCGGGGTGGTTTAGAAAGATTGTGTTCAAGCAATGCGATCGAATAACTCGCAACAAGTCGTTCGCCGTTACGACCCTCGACGCCGTGGGGGATCGAGCGTCGGAATCAGCAACTCAGGCTGACGCGGTCGAGCAGAGCGAGATGAAGGACAGAATCCTGACCGCAGTTGACTCGTTACCTGAACACGAGCGATCGGCCACGACGCTTTACTACATCAGCGGCTACTCTCAAGAGGAAGTCGCCCAGTTTCTCGATGTACCGGTGACGACGATAAAGAAACGGCTTTATTCGGCGCGAAACCGCTTGCGCGAAATGTTGATCGATCTTGTCGAAGACAGCCTGAGGGAGCGCCGTCCGTCGCGCGATGAGATGTTTGCTACAAGGCTCATTGAGATTTTGAAGGCCGCCCGATCCGGCGACGCCGGAGCGATAAAGGAGCTTCTGGAACAAGACCCCCGCCTCGCAGCCGGACGCGATCCGCTTGGAAACACCGCGCTGATTCTCGCGGTGAACTCGGGTCACAATGAGATTGCCGAGCTGCTTTTATCGGCCGGTGTGCGGCCGGACATCTACGAGGCCGCGTCGATCGGGCGTACCGAACTTGTAGCTCAGTACTTGAATGATGACCGGTCGATGCTCGACTCATACTCCCCAGAGGGGTTTACGGCGCTTGCGCTGGCGGCCCATTTCGGTCACCTCGAAACTCTCGAGTTTCTGATTTCGCGCGGCGGAAATGTAAATGCGATTTCGAAGCATGAAATGAGAGTCACGCCGCTTCACGCGTCGTTGTTCGGGAGGCGAATCGAAGCTGCGAGAATGTTGATAGCAGCCGGCGCCGACGTTACGGCAACGCGCGGGTCAGGCGGGCCGCGCGGACGATGGACACCTTTGCATTACTCCGCCAGTTTGGGCTTCAGGGAGATTGCAGAAATGATCCTCGAGCGCGGCGCTGACCTCAACGCACTCGACCACGAAGGCAGAACGCCATTGAAGATCGCGAGGGAATCGGGCCAGGACGACACGGCGAAATTGCTGCTACTCAACGGTGCAACGGAGTGAAAAGAGGCTTTTCGCTCCTATCCAGCTCCCGGAGCGAACGGGTTGGTGCTCCGCAGACTAGACAGTCTACGGTACCGGTTGGTGCTCCGCAGACTAGACAGTCTACGGTACCGGTTGG
>JBASRM010000584.1:0-7968 GCA_049273835.1 Blastocatellia bacterium
GCTCCTACCTCATCGTCGCGATAAGTGGCGACCAGCATGGAATTGATTCGATTGATCCGGCGACCGAGAAACTTCATCAGGTCGAGGGTAGCTTCATCCGCCCAGTGAACGTCTTCGATGACCGTTATTGATGGCCCGTTACTGCTTTCCAATTCATCAAGAACCGCAGAAAAAATACTTGCCCGAGGCGCTTCCTCTTCGAGCAGCACGCGCAGGTTGCTTTGAGTTCGATGAGCGATGTCGTAGAGCGGGCCGAGCGGGCGCGGTGTAAACAGCGCATCGCACGCGCCCCAGAGCACGCGCGCCTGTTCTTTATGCGCTTCGGTGAACTGCTCGACCAGCGAGGTCTTTCCGATTCCCGCCTCGCCGCTTACAAGCGCGACGCGGCCACTACCCGCGGCTACATCGCTGAGTATAGCTTCCAATTCGCCCAAGAATTGTTCGCGCTCAAGCAGTTCCATTCTTATCGCAGGAGTACAGATGGTTTCGGTTCACTGCTGCGGCAGGCGCCATTCTACACGATATTCCAATGAGATCGGAATGATCTGGATTACAAAGAGTTACCAAACACCCGGGGCTTATTCGGTCGTTTGTTTACAAAGCGCGCACTCGCTGTTTCAGCCGTAGACAGTGCGAATTAATCTCGGCGATCGATTACGATAACTCATCAAGCAGCGCCTTTGCTTCACGCAAGTCCACCGTATCGAATCCCTCGGTGAAGCTGCTGTAAATTCGTGTGAGGAGACGGCGCGCTTCTTCGCGTTTTCCCTGATTTTGATAGAGGCGGGCCACGCTCATCACGGCGCGCAGTTCCCAGGACTTCGCCTTTTGATGTTGGGCAATCTTGATGGACTGACTAAAACAGCCTTCAGCTTGCGCAACCGCGGGCTCGGCGGCGAACACAGCGTTTCCAACTGTGGCCGCCAGTGAAACGCGTCGACCGCTAGCTTGCATAAGCAACAGTTCGCCTTTGATCCGGTAAAGCTCAGCGACGTAGAATGCATCTCCGTTGCGCTGGGCCTCGGACAGCGCCTGCTCAAACAAGCGGAGTCCCTCCTCGGCTTGCCCTGCCTTTCCCAACGCCTCGGCCAGCAGAGCGAAAAAGTGAGGACGCAGCAGTTCGGTGCCGGTCGCTTGATAGGCAACAAGCCCCTGGCGCATTTGTTCAATCGCCTCTTCCCGCCGCCCCTGCTCAATCAACGCCCAGCCCCGCGTAATCGTTGCTTGCGCCTGATACATCACCAGTCCATGTTCGCTGGAAATGGCGAGGACGGCCTCGGCATGTTCTTGCGCCAAACGTTCTTCGCGGCGTAGCTGATGAAGAATCGCCGCAAACAAGGAGGCGTGAGCCAGACCGGGAGGCTCGGACAACTCGCGCGCCAGGGTCAGGGCTTCATGGATCCGGTCCAACGCCTGATCGGGTTGGCCGAGAAACCACAGCGCCCACGCGGCAAAGCACCGCGTTGCAACTCCCGGGTTCTGCGAGTAAGAGAAAGAGTCATCGCGGTGTCGCTGAGGCTCGTAGAGCAGGAGCGCCTGCTCAAAATGTTCTGTGGCCGGCGCACACTCCCCCAGATGCATGAAAGTGACCTCCATCATGAGGTGACCTCGCATCGCCAGTCCTGGATACGGGAGCCTCTCAGCCAGGCGCAGAAATTCCTCGGCGATCTCACGGGCCGTCCCTAACTCAGCCCTCAATATATGAAATGTCCAGAGCCCCCAGAGTACTTGAGAGATTTCGGGCGTATCGCCTAACTGGTTGCACAGCTCTCTCGCTCTCGTGTAGGCCTCTCCAACATCCGGAGCCGCATAGCCTTGGGTCGCAATCAAGGGCACGCCTAGAGTGAGGTGCAGCCAGAGCTCTTGCCGGGCGCGCTGCGGAGTGTCCGGCAGTCTCCCGATCAACTCCAGCCCGCGGCGCGCAAGCCCGACCGCCTCCTGATATGCAAACCGTCGCATGGCGTTTTCCGCCGCCTGCTGAAGATACTTTACGGCTCGGTTATAGTTCGACGACCGCTCAAAGTGCATCGCCAGCTCCGCAGCAATTTCCCTGGCGCGCTCGCCATAGAGCTGTTCTCCCTCCGTCCCTATTCTCCGGTGGAGTTGGACTCGACTGGACGCTGACACCCGTTCATACAGCACGTTCTGATACAAAGCGTGAATGAAACCGTAACGCGTCACCACTTCTCCATTTGGTAGTTCTTGAACACCGCAATCCTGAATAAACTGACGCTGGCGAGCCAGAACATCGCACCGCGCTTCCACAAGCGCCTGATCCTCGCCCAATCCAGCCACCACCGCGAGCGTTGAAAACTCGGCTCCAGCCACGCTGGCCGCCTCGAGTGTTCGCTGCTCATCTGCGCCGAGATGATCGATTTGTTTCTCGATCATCTGCCTGATGCTGTCGGGCACCCCCACTTCAACCTTTTCGATCTCGACAACCAACTCCCAACTCTCTCCGCACTCACCAATCAACCCCTGCGTCACAAGGTAATCGACGGCGTTGACCATAAATAGCGGATTCCCCTCTGTTCGTTCGTGTATCAGCCTCGCAAGCACTGCGGGAAATCGATTGGTGGGAAATCTAACAGACAGGTACTCGGCGACTGCATTTTCACTGAGGTATTCAAGCGGCAACTCCTCGCATTGCTGCTTGGCCATCAACTCCTGCTTGACTGCCTTGAGCGGATGCCCGCTCACAATCAACTCCGCAGGCCGATAGGTCCCAATCAACATAAGCTGCGCGGCCTGACGCTGCCTCGCGAGGTATGAGATCAGGTCCAGGGTTGAGTAGTCGCTCCAGTGAAGGTCTTCCAATATGAGAACCAGCGGCAGCTCTGCCGTCAGCGCCTCCAATGCCTCGCTCATCTCTCGCAGCATTCGTTCGCGCGTCGCTCCCAACGCTTCCCGACTCAACGACTCGCGATCTGCAGCGCTCACCAGAGAAGGCAATTGCAGCAGCCACATCGGGGCGTGCGCGCGCAACACTTCGACAACCTGCCCCTGCTCTCGGCACAGCCGGCCGATCGCTTCGAGAACTGGCAAGTAAGCTTCACTCGTCCCGTACTGTTCCAGGCATTGCCCTCGACCTATGCGAATGCTTCGATCAGCAGCTATGCTCCGCGCGAACGTGTCGACCAGAGACGACTTGCCGATACCCGCCTCTCCTGTAACGAAGACTATCTGACGTTCTCCACCCAGCATCTTCTCGATCCAGCTGCGCATCCGCGTCAGCGCTTCGTCGCGTCCGACCACTCCCGGCGGCGCAGATGCGGAACTCAACCATGAAGCCGAAATGGCTTTATTGCCCCCGGTCTCCTGATCTTCAGGCGGCGCCTGCCAGCCCTCCGTGAGCTGACCGATGAAGCGATAGCCTCGCCGATGTGCGGTCTCAATGAAGCTAGGGGACTTTGGATCATCGCCGAGAGCCTCGCGGAGCTGACGAATGGTGACTTTGAGAACAGCGTCGCCTACAAACGTCTCCGGCCAGACGGCGTTGAGAAGTTCCTCTTTGGTGACGAGCTGGCCTGGACGCTCGAGGAGACGGTTCAGCACTGAGAAGGCTTTGGGTCTGAGTTTGATTGCCTGTGAGTCTCGCCAAAGGCACTCATTGGCCAAGTCCAGGCAAAAGGGACCGAAGATTATACGTTTCTCACGCCCCACTTCAATTACCAAAGTTACCGAAGTTTTACGGCAAGTTTATGACTTGCAGTACCGCGGGGACTATTGTCCGCTCATGATGAAAGGATGGCAATACAAAGGGGCCTTCGTCATCCAGTTTCGACCGGAATCCGATATTGAGGCTGGACGATTCGAGGGCAGGATTGAGCATATGGCGTCGTACAAGGCAACGAGATTTCACTCGCTCGACGAGTTGCTTGGCTTCATCGCAAGCGTGCTAAGGGAAGTCAAGAACACTGAGCAGCTGTAGTCACTCAGCTATAGAGGATGAATACTTCGAACAGGCGGCAACACAATCTCTCCTCACAGCGTTGAATTCTTACCATAGGCCTCGACCCGCCTGCCTGGTTGGACGGCCTCAGCTCTCGACAAGAAGGTCTAAGCATACTAGGCGGTTGTGTCTGGTCACCCCAATCCACGTCGTTAATCGGGCCTCACTTGCATTACCAAAACATTACGAGACATTTACAATAAGATTTTGACTTGCCTGAGCTGCCAGGACTATCCTCCCAGCTGATGAAAGGATGATTTCAGGTTAGCAAGCTTCATGACACCGAAGTGAATATCAGTTAGACCCTTATTGCACCCGCAAATGAGAGACATACAGGCCACAAATACGAACGAAGGAGGTCACAATGAACAAACGTACTAACGCCCTTGCCGATCGCCTCGAACAGGGGGCCCGGGCACTTGCCACCTTTGCGAGCGGACTCACGGATGCGCAATGGCAAACCCGTCTTCCCAAGGACCGGCGCAAGGTGGGAGTCATCGTGCATCATGTCGCGACCATGTACCCGCTTGAGATCCAGTTGGCACAGACACTTGCGACAGGTAAGCCCGTGGAGGGGGTGACCTGGGATGCCGTCGACGAAATGAATGCCGGGCACGCCAAGGAGTACGATGCCGTCACGAAAGAGGAGGCGCTTGATCTGCTGAGGCGTAACAGCACCGCAGCCGCGGCCGCGATCCGGGCTCTAACCGATGAGGAGCTCGATCAGGCCGCTCCGGTATCGCTCAACTCCGATGCCCCGCTTACGTGCCAGTTCATGCTTGAGGATCACGCCGTGCGGCATAGTTATCACCACCTCGCCCGGATACGAGCGGCTTTGAAGTCAATCTGACAGGCCGCGTATGATGATCCTGGCGGGGACTGGAACACGCGGCCGGTGGGGACCCGGCCGCGTACCCACCAAGGCTCGCGACGTTTAGCGCCGTCAGTGCGAAGGCAAGCGAACCGCGAATTGATTGTTGCAGTTAAAAGGGTGTTGTCGGAGTTAAGTGACCGAGCCGATGGGTGGTCGGACCAGACTTGTTCAAAACTCCAGCAAATCCAATTTCAACGTTCGCTGATCCTACGGCTGGCTCTTCTGTTGGGACTCATTTGGTTTCGGAAGCCTTGGTGGCCGCTGACCATGCCGCGGTGCGCCTGCTAATTCGACGTACGTCAATTCCTCACCTTTCTCAACGCATCTCAGCATAAGTCCTCCCCTGCTCATATCGCCACGTCCAACGAAATCGGCCGGAAAACGCAACCGCTCTCTAAAGGCATCGCCTAGTATGCCGAGATACTTTGAAGTTGCGACGCTTCCAAGGAACACAGCTTCGCAGGCTGCCGGGATGGATTCAGCAATTCGACGGGCATCTCGTTCGAGCGGCGTGCGGTACGGCAGGTTGTGCTCATCTACCTTTACGCCGGCGATTTCTTTGAGCTCGCCAAGCGTAAGAATGTCCTCAGGGGACCGCAAGCCACTTCCCGGAGTTACTATCAGCGTACCCGGTAAACCCGGGGGCGGATTTGCAAACGACCTCGCGTAAGCCAGCTTACCTCGAAAATAAAGGGCACTCATGAAACTGAAGATGTCTCCCAGACTGGCGCCCCCATCGCGCAGTTGTCTTGCAAGCGCGAAGCTGCTGCGCTCAGACATCAGCAACTGCGCCCGAAGTCCGCTGCAGTTCGCGGGGGAAAGAATGAAGATGCGTTTCACAGTCTTTGAATTCATTGTCTGATCCTGCGGCAAGCCGCCCAATAACGACGTGTCGTACAGCTTACTAGTGATGCCTCCACGAACGATAGCGAGCAGTGGCTGCGCATCGATGCTGTTCTGTCTTCTAACCATCGAATGCATCCGGCGGATATCATCATCGCTGCCGAGCAGCGTTCAGATCTATTTCGAGTTCCGCTTCTAACGGGAAGTGATCCGACGCTTGCGCGATCTCCACGCCTTCGTTGCGAACCTGGCAGCATTTGAGGCGATCAGCAAATGATGCGGGCAGGAAGATATAGTCGAGCCGTAGGTGCGGGTTCCACGTCGGAAACGTGAATCCTTTTTCGAGTGAATGAACAAGTCGATAACCATCAACATAGCCCGCGTCGAGCATGATTTGTATTGTTTGCCATCGAATCAAACCACCGCTCAGCCACACCATCGGCCGCAACCTGAGTGGCAGAAGACTGGTGTCAAGCAATTCTCCGGGCGCCAGCGTATTGAAGTCACCTAACAAGACATGTGGGCCTGTTTGATGTTCCTTTATGATCTCGAGTAACGCGCGGAGTTCCCTGACCCGCCGCCGTTCTGTCCAGTTGGAATGCACGGCACTAAGATGCAGCCCGAAAAACCGAACATCAGCTCCTGCCAGCGCGACCTCCAGAAATGCTCGCTTACCTTGAGGAAGAGAGTGCCATTCGTGATGCGCGACTTCTACTTTACTCATGAAGCCGAGAGAACAACCGGTCCTTGCTCCCCAGAAACTCATTCCGGTTGCTTGAGCGAGTCGCTCGACAATTTGCGGCTTGGTCGCTTCTTGCAGAACGACCAAATGTGGCTCTGCCCTTCGGATCACTGCAGCGAGTTGCTCCTCACGCCCCACCCCGCCATAGCGGATATTGTAGCTGAGCAACCTTAGATTCATACGCTGTCTGTTATCTCGATCAGCGGGAGGTGTGGCTGGCCAAGAAGTTCCTCCCGAATGTACCTGACGAAATCCCTTGTGGCCTGTATGTTGACCGGACGGCCGGCCATTGACTGAAGCTCCTCTCGCAGGGGAACCAATGCGGGCGCGATTTCGGGTTCCTTGTCGCATAGCGGTTTCGAGTGCATCATTGGAATGTAAAACCCATCCGCCGTGAAGAGCCCGATCACTTCATCCCCGATTAGTGTGAGGTCCAGATCGCTTGTACCCGGCCCATCGGAATCAAAGGGTGCTCCGTCATCCCAGCGCACACCCGTAACCGCACTGCCGCGGAGGACTGCCCCGGTGTTTTTTGGCAGGGACCTGCCCAGCACGTCACAGAACTCCTGGAAGCTCGTTGGATCACCTCCAAATGCGAGTCGAATGACGCGATCCCGCATCTCTTCATCACTCATGGATTCTGCCATCTCTTGAGTCTCTCCCTCAGGTAATTCATCCATAAAGTGCCCGATGATCGAACACGTATTGACCGAACAACGCCCGATACCACAGACGCCAGACGTTTTGAAGTGCCTCCCGCAACCTTTATACCTCTACCAGAGAGGTTTCTTCAAAACCGCCGTTTAGCGCGATTTCGTCAAAATGGTTCCGAAAAGACGGGTCGGTCTGGCAAAGGTAATTCACATAGATTTAACACCGGCGTCCCAGACTCTTAACATCGTCTCTCTATAATTCTCCATTCTAGCTAAGACAATCCCCCATCAGGAGGACATATAATGAAGCGTTTTCTTGGCGTAGCGCCTCTGATCGCAGGCCTGGTTGTAGTTGGCCTCGGCGCATTGCCCCTGGGTGGTTGCGGCACTTCAGGTGGCTCGAATGCCGAAGTGAAGTTGCAAGGCGCCGGCGCAACCTTTCCGAATCCGCTTTATCAGAAATGGTTCAGCGAGTACAACAAGATCACCCCGAACGCAAAGTTTGACTACCAGTCAATCGGTTCGGGTGGCGGCATCAAGCAAATCTCATCCAAGACGGTGGACTTCGGCGGTTCCGATGCTCCTATGAAGGATGAGGAACTGAAGTCTGCACCGGGCGAGCTCTTACATATACCAACTGTGCTCGGCGCAGTCGTGGTCACCTACAACCTCTCCGGTATCACAACTGATCTCCGGCTTACTCCCGAAGCAATTGCTGGAGTGTATCTTGGGAAGATCGTCAAATGGAACGATCCCGCGATCGCTGCCACCAATCCGGGCTTATCGCTCCCTGATGCAAACATAACCGTCGTTCGCCGCTCGGAGGCAAGCGGCACGTCTTATGTCTGGACCGACTACCTGTCAAAGGTAAGTCAGGAGTGGAAAGAAAAAATAGGCGCGGGGA
>JBASRM010000593.1:0-4772 GCA_049273835.1 Blastocatellia bacterium
CGTCACAAAGCGCTTCGGTGAGGTGATCGCCGTCAACTCAGTGTCATTGTCCGTTTTGCAAGGCGAGTTTTTGACATTGCTCGGACCATCGGGATGCGGCAAAACGACGCTACTGCGTATGATTGCGGGCTTCGAAGAACCCGACACCGGCCGCGTGATTCTCGGCGGCGTTGACGTGACTGAGCGATCTCCCTACCAACGCAACGTCACCACCGTGTTTCAACACTACGCGCTTTTTCCCCATCTAAACGTATTCGATAACGTCGCATTCGGACTCGAGCGCAGACGGGTTCCGCGACCCGAAATCAAGCGCCGCGTCGCGGATGCACTCGAGATGGTGCGTCTGGCGGGGATGGATGAGCGGCAACCCGGTGAGTTGTCGGGGGGACAACAGCAGAGAGTCGCGCTGGCTCGCTCTCTGGTCCTCGAGCCGAGAGTATTGCTGCTCGACGAGCCCCTGGCTGCGCTTGATTTGAAGCTCCGCAAGCAGATGCAAGTAGAGCTGAAAAGCCTACAGCGGCGTCTTGGAATCAGTTTTGTTTACGTCACTCACGACCAGGAAGAAGCGTTGACGATGAGCGACCGCATCGTGGTTATGAATACCGGGCACATCGAGCAGATCGGACGCTCGGAAGAAATCTATGAGCGTCCGCTTACGGAATTCGTCGCAGGCTTCATTGGTGCTTCAAACATCATCGAAGGAACCGTTGAGGCGGCCGGTGATATTGCGGTGATCGGCATCGGCGGCGCGCAGGTCAAGGCTCAGGCGGACGGCGTTCGAGCCGGCGATCGCGTTCGTCTTTTGATAAGACCGGAGAAAATTACTATTGCCTCCAGAACCTCGGATGAAGGACTAGCAGGGCGGATCGAATCTGCAGTCTATTTGGGCGAGAGCACCCAATGGCGAATTTCGCTCGACGGCAGCCAGGCGATAACCGTCCTCGAACAGAACCGGCAGCCGTTTTACTCGGCGAACAGCCGGATCGGCGAAGCGGTGTTTGTGAGCTGGGAACCCGAGAGTGCGGTAGTGCTGAAAGGATAAATCCATCACCGCTCTGCTACGAAGCTTTGATCGTTGATTACCGGTGAGCGTTTCTCAAAACATTGACCCCGCGACTATCCGACCACCCAGCGAAACTGCCGTCGCGACTCCTGTTGATGCATTGCAGTTCTCGCTGGGTAAGTGGGAAGCGTCGTCGCGCATCAGTAAGCCCCAGTCTTTCCTGCTTGCAGCGACGATCTTCATCCTTGTAGCAACCCGTCTCTGGCATCTTTCGTCATTCGGTCTGTTTGGAGACGAAGTGTTCACGCTGTGGACCTCGGCGCAGGACTGGAGGAGCTTGTTTTCCTCGGTAGTAGGAGACGTAGTACATCCGCCTTTGTTTTATGCGTTACTCAAAACTTGGATCGATCTGGGAGGGCAGTCGCTGTTTTGGCTAAAGCTCCTGCCTGCTTCTCTGTCGATCGTGGCGGTTGTTCCGTTTGTGCTGTTGTGTCGTGAATTGAGGCTGCAGCCCGCGGCGCTTAACCTGGCCCTGTGGCTGACGGGCGTGAACGGATTTCTGATCAACCACGGTCAGGAACTGAGAATGTACAGCATGCTCTTCCTCCTGACCGCTTGTTCGATGTGGCTTTCGACCCGACTCATCAACGGGGGCGGAGTACGTCCAAAGACACAAATCGCGCTCTTCGTGGTTAACTTGCTGCTGGTATTCACACACTACTACGGCTGGGCTGTTGTCGCACTCGAGTTTCTCGCGATCCTCATGTGGAAGCGCTCGCGAGTGCGCGGCTTCGCGATAGCCTGCGGCTTACTCGTTCTTTGCTTTAGCCCCTGGGTGTATTTCGTAGCGAAGGCCGCGGGCGACAATCCGAGCCGGGTGAACTTCGTTTGGAACCAGCCGCCGGGATTTTCGGATGTGGCAGGATACTACGCGAACCTGAATGGGCCGTTGAGCTACCGATGGAAAATATTCGGGACCGCATTTGTTATGGTCTTGTTGCTATCGCCAGTGGTGATGTGGGGATGGCGAGCGAACCGCAATAGGCGACAGAACAAACAGGCCGCAAATACTTTCTGGTGGCTCGCGCTGTTTGCGGTCGCGCCGGTCGCGGTAGCTCTCATCGCCAGCCACCTTCTGCCCCAGCCAGTGTGGGCTTTTCGCTATCTGATGGTCGCCGCGCCGGCTTACTTCTTGATGGTCGCTGCGGCCGCGTTTCGACTCAAATCGAGTCGAGTCAGGAACGCCGCCGTATTCCTGATAGTTATTTGGTCTGGGCTAAGCGGGTTCGCCGACGTGTTCAATCGAGACAAGATCGATTGGCAGCCTCTGGTCCAAAGAATGATTCAAACCGAGCCTGCTCAGGAGGGTATTGACGTATACGTTACCGATGCAAATGTCGGCAATACGATTCAGTTTTACCTGGACCAGGCAGGCGAGACGAGGTTTCGAGTTGCCGTAGTCCCTGATCTGCGGTTGTTGGGAAACCAACGTTGCTGGTTGGCCTTTATCCGTTACAACCATGACGGGGGGCCCCAGATGCAGAGCGTGTTGAGAGACAGCGGTTATGAAGTGGGCGACATCATCGAGCAAGGGGCGGGGGGACACAAAGCGGTGCTGTTTCCGATCTGGAAACGCTGACTGTTTTCGCATTCGACTGACAGCTTATGAAGAATAATCGATTTGGCAGGCTGCTTGTGCCCGCGCTTCTATGGCTCGCGCTGTTCATCGTTGTGCCGCTGATGATAGTCATAGTCGTGAGCCTGGCGACTCGCGGACCGTACGGCAAAACGATATATGACTTCACGCCCGCGAACTTCGTGCGCGCGGTTGACTCGCTGTACCTGCGAGCCTACTGGAGGACGATTTGGATTGCCACGACGACGACGGTGCTGTGCGCGATCGTGAGCTATCCGGTCGCATACTATCTGGCGTTGCGGGCGCCCGAGCGGTGGAAGCGAACACTACTGGTGCTTACGGTGATCCCGTTCTGGACGAGTTTTTTGATTCGAACTTACGCGTGGATATTGCTGCTCAGAAGCGAAGGCGTGATCAACTCGGCTTTAATGAGCGCTGGGTTGATCGGCTCGCCGCTCAAGTTGCTGTACTCGGACTTTGCTGTGTTGGTTGGGCAGGTATACGGCGAGTTACCTTTTATGATACTTCCGATCTTCGTTGCGCTTGATCGCCTCGACGTCCGCCTATTGGAAGCCGCACAAGACCTGGGGGCCAATCGTTTTTGGACTTTTCTGAAAGTCACATTGCCGCTCTCACGCCCGGGCTTGATCGCCGGGATAGTGCTTGTGTTCATCCCGTCGCTAGGCGCGTTCATCACACCAGACCTGCTGGGCGGCGCCAAATCAGTAATGATCGGCAACCTGATTCAGAATCAGTTCGCACAACTCAATCAACCGTTTGGGTCTGCGTTATCGTTGATATTAACGGCGGCTGTGTTGCTGCTACTCGCAATCGCGTTCAAGTCCGGGCTTAAGTCGAGTGAGCTGGCGTGAGAAGAGATTTGATGATCATTGGCACCGATGGTAAAGCGCCGGTCGCCGGCAGGTCCGCTCCAACGTCTGGTTGGCCAGCCGCGCTGCCCTATCAGTGAAAGACGCCCCCTGAATCGATGACCAGTGTTTGACCCGTAACGGAGTCAGATTGGCAAAATACTATGACCTGTCGTGCTACGTCCTCGGAACCGGTTGTACGTTTTAGCACTGCCTGTTCCTTCACCTCGGCAACGCGCGCGGGCGGGACACGCTCGAACATTCGTGTGCCCTCTATGAGGCCCGGCGCAACGGCGTTGACCGTGATTGACGGACCGAGCGCGACCGCCATGCAACGAGTGAGATGGATGAGGCCCGCCTTCGACACTGCCAAGGCAATGCTGCCAGCTGGAACCAACCCGGGCACCCCGGAGATATTTACAACCCGACCTTGGTCTCGCCGCTTGAGGTGAGGGGCTGCTGCCCGGGTCATGAGGAAGGGACCGCGCAAGTTGGTGTTCATGGCCCTGTCCCAGATTCCCGGCGTGAGCGAATCCAGATCGTGAAGCGGTACGGGGTCGTTCCAGGCGGCATTGTTGATCAGGATGTCAAGGCGACCGAGTGCGTCGATGGTCATCTCGACCGCATCGCTACAAGAAGCCGGGTCGGTCTGGTCGAGGTGTACGAGGAAGCTCCTGCGGCCCTTTGCCTCAATTTGCCGGCAGAGCTCGGCGGCGTCATCGCGGTGGCCGAGGTGAGTCACTGCAACATGTACGCCGTGATCAGCGAGGATGCGCGCCGTCACCGCGCCGAGGCCGCCGCTCGCACCAGTAACCAGCGCGACCCGATCAGTAAGTTCCATGACGAAGCCTCCTCAATGGGATCGACGATCGTGCTCGTCGCCCTCTGTCGCCCATGAGAGAGTTGACCGGGCGCGCGGTGCCGACTCAGAGTTCATGTCAGACGTGAATTAGCGCTCGCCGGGCCAACGACGGTTCTTAGGCAGTATGTCTGCGCAAATACCGATCGCGCTGGTAGCCGAGGCCGTTGGCCTGCTTGTCTGACCTCCGCAAGCTAATTCGCCGGCTTGGACGTCCGAACTTTTCCGCCCAGAACCATCCCTTCGACACTCAGATCTTCGTCCAGGTCTTCCCAATGAATGCCAATGCCAGGACCAATGAATTTGTAGTTCTCTCGCTGTTCTTTTGTCGCCCGTGTCACCCTGCCGCTACCGTACACCCGGTGTGGCGGTTGTCGCCTCCGGCATCTTCTTCACATACTTGTC
>JBASRM010000605.1:0-2698 GCA_049273835.1 Blastocatellia bacterium
GCGTATGACTAAACGCAGACTGGACAGTCTACGGTACAACGGAGAGCCGCTCGGCTTCTGACTTCTGTTTAGTCTGCGTATGACTAAACGCAGACTGGACAGTCTACGGTACAACGCAGTGGGGGCAAGCCGCCCGGCATCTGACTTCTGATTTCTGAGCTTTGGTTCCTACTATGTTCACTCCTGCAGAAAGACTTCAGCATATTCGCAAGAGCGCGACGCGAGTGCTCTACGACAGCGCGCCGCCGGGCTCGATTAATCTCGGCCTTGGTGAGCCGGATTTCGTAACCCCTCAGGTTATACAACGCGAAGCAATCCGCGTCATACAGGAAGAACGAATCGGCTACACAACCAACGCGGGGATCCCCGCACTGCGTGAGAAGATAGCCGGGTATCACAGCGAAGGCCTGGCATCCGCGTTCACCGCTGAATCTGTCTGCGTGACCACCGGCGCCGAAGAGGCTCTGTTTGCGGTGATGATGACCGTGCTTGGGCCGGACGATCAGGCACTTCTGCCCGATCCAGGCTACATTGCATATCCCGCTATCGCGCAAATCGCAGGCGCCGATGCGCGGTACTACACGACTCCGGCAGCTCGGGGGTTCACGTTCGATCGCGAGAGTTTTGATCGGTCAGTCACTGACAAAACGAAGCTGGTGGTCATCAACTCGCCATCGAATCCTACAAGCCGGGTGATCTCGCGGGACGATCTGCGATTCATTGCCGAGCGGCTCTCCGGGACAAATTCGTTCGTGCTTGCGGATGAGATCTATCGCGAGATTCACGCCGGCGATCGGCCCGCGACGATAACAGAGTTTAACGACAGGGTCATAGTCGTGTCGGGTCTCTCAAAGATGATGAGCATGACAGGCTGGCGAATCGGATGGGCAGCGGGTCCGGTAGAAGTGATTCCTTACGTGACCTTGATGCACCAGTACGTTTCCACCTGCGTGTCGGCTGTTACTCAAAAAGCTGCCCTGGCGGCGTTTAGTGACGAGGGCCGAGCCGCAACTGCCGAGATGCGCGAAGAGTTGAATCGGCGCGGCGCTGTTATGGCGCGCGCGATCGATCGAGAGCTGGCGCTTCCATATGTGAGAGGCGAAGGCGCGTACTACATCATGCTCGATGTCTCGCGATTCGGTCCGTCGATGGACACTGCTATGTCGCTGCTCGACGAGGGGGTTATTACGGTACCCGGGTCGGCATTCGGCGCCGAGGGCGAGGGCTTCTTGCGACTGTCGTTCTCGATTGAGCCGCAGTTGATCGAGGAAGGCATTCGTCGGATTGCGAAGGCCCTACGCAAGAGATAAGGCAAGCGAGGAGGGGTCAGGCTTGGAAGCGACCGGGCAATATCGTGAAGCCTAGTGGGTGAGAAGCCCATCTCGGAAGGTCTAGCCAACCACCGAGTAGCAAGACCTTGGGAGGCGAGCAGTAATGTTCGTTTCTAAGCGTAGGCCAGCAAGCACGCGGGCCGTAAGCCGAAAGGTTGAAGGGATCGAGCCTCGTAATACCCGAAACAGGAAGGACGACGTTTTCAAGTCAACGGAAGTCAACACGAGCACAGCCGCACATGGCAAGGAGGTGCTCGCTTCCTCAGAGGGGCCGATCACCTGCGAGCCTTGCCAGAGGTAGTGAGTCCACGCCGCTCCGACTATCTTCGTCACGCGGCGATTCTGATGAGCATACTCGTATTGAGCAGTCGTCCCGCCATCAACACTCACCACTCGATTTTCAGCGTCATACTGGTAGCTATGCACACCATCGTTCGTAACATTGCCTGCCGCGTCGTAAGTGTAATTCGCGGTCGCTCCGCTCGTGGTTACGCTGGTCAACCTGTTTGTAGGTGCGCCGCCGCTCTGTTGCAACACTACTGATTGAATCTGGTTTCCGCCCGATGTCGCGTCCCACAGAGCGATCCTGGCTAGAATTCGTGGACAAGAAGTAGTGAAGCACCAGCCAGAATCGTTCTCAACTAATCCTACGAGAATCTAGAAGCCCGTCGAATCTCAACTGAATCGGCATGAAAGACTAGCAATCGGCCGCGCTCGCATTGTTCTGTTGCCCGGGTTAATTCAGTCTCTCAGGCGGGTTAGAGACAAGTGCGTCCAATTGAGACCAAGATATCTGAAACAACCCCATTCTTGTGAACGATAGCGACTTGCCAACGACGAGCGCAGAACAGACCACCTCGCTCCTTGTCGCAATATAAGTAGTCGAGATCGTGGTGAGTCGCGAGAAAGTCTCCCGATTCCTCCATTTCAGCAAAGTCTGATCGTTCCTTCAATTTGCATGTGAATCCGTTCGCCTCCATGATTCGCTTGGCATCCTCAATGGTGCCACCAGTCGCAATGAACTTTTTGAGTTCTTGCTTCATCGGCGATACTTTGTTGATCATTTTCATCTTTGCGTTCTTCTGATCAACAGGAAAGAAGAGAAATGACATCGCGCAGGTCACGCAAAGGAGCGGTAGGGTTTTCTTTGCGGGGTTGATTGAGACAATCATTGAACCCTCCAAGCCGTGTCGGATTCCGCTCCCTGATGTAGGCGGGAACTGACACCAATGTTAACATGAAGTCGAAGAGCTTTCGAATCATCACACACTTGCAGAGTATCCTAAGTGATTTGCTCAGGGTTCGCGCTAGATACCTCTTAAAGCTAGTGTAGCAAGTCCTGTCCCCATCCAGGCAGCCAGAGATCC
>JBASRM010000611.1:0-1976 GCA_049273835.1 Blastocatellia bacterium
CTCCTGTATAAGTAAATCACTTTCTGAACCCGAACTAAACCCTCCCGGCTCATTTTCCTCTTCGACAAATTCAGGTAAAGGGGCAAGACGAGTCGGCCCAACGGCAGCGCTTGTTTGTCGCTTCGCGTCTTTCCCATCTTCACTGCCTAACTGCGGGCCGACCCCTATGACCTGAATTTGTCTCCGCTACACATGGCCTCTATCGGGTTTGTTCTTAGTTTTTTAGTTCCACAAAACCCTTTGGAGTACGACATGAACCTTGACGCAACCAATCAACAGGGGAGCGACTTGTTAACGCAAGCCGTCACTCAACCCGGTTTGATCCTTAAAGCTTACTCGGCTTTTCATGGCTACAGTCTCGGCAATCAGCTAGCGGCGCTCTTGCAATGCAACCGTCACCGTATCGAGCCAGGACCGATTGACACATATAAGGGATGGCTCGACAAAGGCCGACACGTTCGCAAAGGCGAAAAGGCTATCTGGCTTTGCATGCCTCTTACTCGCAAGAAGACCAACGGGGACACAGGCGAAGACGAGCTCTACATAACCGCTTTCGTTTGGAAGCCGCGATGGTTCGTGCTGGCACAGACCGAAGGCGAGCCGGTACCAATGCCCGAGATTCCAGAATGGAACAAAGAACGCGCCCTTGCTGTGCTCGGCATCGAGGAGATTCCGTTCACACACACGAACGGCAATGTTCAGGGATACGCGAAGAAATCGCAGGTTGCTATATCGCCGCTTGCTGAACTCCCTCACAAGACGCTGTTTCACGAGGTCGCGCACTTATGTTGTCTTACTGCACACGGCAGAATCCGATATCAGCGACTCCGAACAGACGCCAAGGAGCTTGCGAGAAGTCGAAGCCGAAGCAGTAGAGCTTTTGGTTTGTGAATCGCTTGGATTGGCATGCTCTGAATACTGCCGAGGCTACATTCAAAACTGGCTTGAGGGTGATGTGATCCCGGAGAAGTCGGCACAGAAAATCTTTGGAGCAGCCGACCGCATTCTGAAGGCTGGCATCAATCATCAGGCTGAGCGGACGCAATCAAAGGTTGCCGTGCTCATGGGTCGCTCCAGCAGCGTCACACTTCTCGCCGCGGCGGCGACCAAATCCAGCAACTGCGCCAAACGTGATTCCCCGCCACTCGTCAGATTGGAGAAGGAAACATAAATAACAACGCCTGAATGATCTTGTCTGCGAGCCTCCGTATGCGGCATAGACGCGCCCGAAAGTCGTAGGCTGGAGTGTTGGAGTCACCCCATAGGCGCAGAGAACCAGCCCACCAACGGCACCTAAAACTATCCTCGATTACTGAGGACGGCCCAGCATTCCGCCATTCGGACCCATCGCGGGACATCTGCTCTTTATCGACTACCAATATCCTACTTGACGATTGTCGATAAATAGTTTATTGATATTCGATATAGGAAAGGTGGTGAATCAATCATGTCAAGCCCAACCTCGTCATCCGCCGCGCTGCCGATCGCGTACGTCATGCTGCGGATCCTGATCGTCGTGAACTGGCTAGGGGGCGCCGCGATCCTCGCTCTGCTGGTTGTTATGCCGAACGAGCAATGGATCATGACCGCCTTCAAGCTCTCTCCTTCGCCTGAGGCAGAGCGGCTGGTAATGGGTCTGCGCGCAATCGCGGTGCTCGGCCTCGCCGCGATTCCGCTGCACTACGTGGTCTTAAAGCGACTGCTCGCGATCGTTGAGACGGTTCGCGCGGGCGACCCGTTCGTCGCCGCGAACGCGTCTCGTTTGCAGGCGATCGCCTGGGTGATGCTCGCGCTGAACCTTCTCAGCGTCGTGATCGGCGCAATCGCCAAGACGGTTTCGACTCCGGCGAATCCGCTCCACTTAGACGCCGGCTTTTCGATCAGCGGCTGGCTCGCCGTACTCCTGACGTTCCTGCTGGCCCGGGTGTTCGCGGAAGGCACGCTCATGCGCGAAGACCTGGAAGGGACGGTGTGAC
>JBASRM010000613.1:0-5299 GCA_049273835.1 Blastocatellia bacterium
TCCTAAGTTCACTCGACATACTTCGCTTCTCGAACATCTCCCGAAGAACTTCATCAGTCTCGTCAACTTTTCGCGTCGCTACAGTTAGTTCCATAGCGCGAAAGATCTGTTCAGGTTCGTAACGTTCGAGCAAGGAGAGAACAAGCAGCGAGAACAGGGAAAGGATGATAGCAACATCGACTTTTCCAACGCCGCTGGCGAGCCCTATCGCAAGGCTGATCAGTAAGACGGTAATTTCTTTCGGGTCACGGATATTGGTCCGGAACCTGACCAGCGATGCCGCGGCAAATATTCCAAAAGCGCGCGCCGCATTGTCGGCCACAATCATCATCAACGCCGCCGAAGCGACGGCGAGCAGTATTTGAGTCTGCGCCACATAAGGATTGCGCAGCGTCATCGGGGATTCCCTTCGGGGTCGGAACGCAAGCAGCGTGGCGAGCAAAGCCGCGAGAGCGAGCTTCAGCGTGATTCTAGCTGCCGAGACCATCCACGGCTCATTCTCGTGCTCTTGCGCGGTCTGTATACCCAACAAATCTGAAATGCCAGTTCCGCCTCCGCTCTCAGGCGCCGGTGCAGGTTGGTTAACCGTCGACGGACCAGGCGCCGCGGGCCTCACAGGCTGTGAAGACGGCGAGCCTGACCGGCCCAGCAAGATATAGGCAATTATCGACGCGATTATCACGCCGCCCAGTAGAAGCGCGATGGCAAGGACTTGCTTGTTAGCAAGCCCTGAAAGCCGGGATTTCAAACTCGGTGGCCCTAGCGAAGAGGCATGCCGCACCGCTTTCTGGGCAGCGGCGCGAACCTCGTTCCGGCGCTCTTTTCCTTCGTCCGCCGGCAAATCTTTCAACGCCAAAGGGTCTTCTTGATTCTCATCTCGCTCGCTGTCTATATTCATCTTATTCCCCTCGCAGATCGAAAATACTTCGCGGTAGAAAGCTTCCGGTCAAAGGACAAACAGCCTATGTGTGCAAATAGGACTCCGCTTGCAGGGTACAAACTAGTGAGAATCAGAATTAAAGCGTAAATGTTGGTGTTCCAAGAAATGATTGCGCACTTTTCGACGATCGCTAGTTAACACCTTCCATGGTTTCAGCCACCAATTGATCGACGACTGCATTGAAATCGCCCGTTTGCTGGTAGGTGTTGAGTTGTCGATCCGCGCTGGTGCCGTTTTCGAGGATCTTGTGGACATACTCGAGCTCCTTTCGACTTCCAAGTTCATCGACCACATCGTCCACAAATTCGAGGAGCTCGAGTATCAACTGGCGCACAGGAACCTCGGTTTGCTTCCCGAAATCAATCAACTTGCCGTCGAGTCCCCAGCGTACAGCGCGCCACTTATTCTCCTGAATCAGCGCGCGACGATAGAGGCGAAACCCGAGATTCTTGCGATAGAGCTTCGAAAGCTTCGCGACGATCGCTTGAATCAGCGCGGCGATCGCGATCACCTCGTCTACGCGTGAGGGGATATCGCAGATGCGAAATTCCAAAGTTGGAAAATGCGGATGCGGGCGAACGTCCCACCAGATCTTCTTGGGTCTGTCGATGCAGCCCGTCTTGAGCAGAAGATTGACGTAGTTCGCGAATTCAGAATGCGAACTGAAGTAATCCGGTATATCCGTCCGAGGGAATTTCTTGAAGACCTCAGATCTGTAGCTCTTAAGACCCGTCTGGGTCCCCATCCAAAACGGCGAGCTGGTCGAGAGCGCAAGCAGGTGTGGTAAGAAATACCGCACGGCGTTCATCAGGTGTATTTGGGCTTCGCGGTCTTCGATCCCGACGTGTACGTGCATCCCAAAAATCAACAGCGACTCGGCCAACACCTGCATTTCACTGATGAGCGCTTCGTAGTGCTCGTGCGGTGTAATCTTTTGGTCCTTCCAGCTCGAAAACGGATGAGTTGACGCAGCGGCGATACAGAGTCCTTTTGATCCCGCGAGGGCGGAAACCGTGCGGCGAAGCTTTATGACATCGGCGCGCGCTTCCTGGATATTCGCGCAGATGCCTGTTCCCACCTCGATCATGGACTGGTGCATCTCGGGTTTGACCTGCTCGCCCAGGATCATCTGCCCTTCTTCGATCATCTCCGTAATGTGCGAGCGCAGCTCACGCGTCACCGGGTCGATTATCTGAAACTCTTCCTCGATTCCAAGCGTGAAGTCAGGCATGCGCTCTCGCTTATTCTGAATTTTAGATTTCGGATTTTGGATTGGCAGACTCCCTAGACATTCCAGCGACAGGTCTCCGCAAATCCAGAATCGAAATCACTCCACGATCATAGTCGGTACCATCCCAGCCCCGGAAGTAACGTTTGCAAGGGACGATGACGACAGCCGGGTGAATGCACCTTGAACTTTTCCGAAAAACAACAGCGGATCGAGATCAAGCAGTTGCTCTATCATATGCACACCGGTCTCGTCCACAAACGGGAACACCTCGCGTGAAGTCCTTACTCTCTCTTGAGCCAAATAATCCTCGGCCAAAGCATGCTCGATCGCGTGATCCCACGCACTCTCATCAGATTCCCAGCCGATGAAGATACCGTGGCCGCCGTAATCGTCGTTGGGTTTTAGAACAAGCGTATCCCGCTTTGCTCTTATGAACTCCAGCAAGTCGATCGCCTGCCCGTTATGAGTTGTCTTTGCGGGCTCAACCCGGCGTGTCCAGGGTACCGACAGCCGAATCGACTCTTGCTCGTCCGGTGAAAAGTGGTGTTGGTGCCGTTCATCGGTCAGCACACCGAAGAGCATCTTCTTGTGAACGAACTTGGTCCGAAACGAATTCACAAACACCGCGGTGCCGGTCTTGTACGCTTCAACCAGGGACTTGCACTGGTCGATTTTCTCGAGCAGCTCCGTAGTCAACACTCGCCTGTAAACCAGATCGATCCGGAAATCGCCATGGTGCAGCATTCCCTCCCTCAGCTCAAGTTCGCGCGGGTCCGCGATGGTCGTCGCATAACCGCTGCCCTCAAAAAACTCTTTGAACAGCTCGAACTCGCGCTGCGTAGGTAAGCCCTTGTAATCCACGATCCCAATTTGAGGTTTCTCATTGCGCCCACGAACGCGCTGAAAGATGTCAAGCAGGGCATCGAGCATGTGCTGGCGCGAGTACATCGGAGTGACTTTGTGCTCACGAGTGAACTCTCTCATCAAAGGCAGGTCGCAAAAGATCTCCGCCGCTACATCCTGGTAAGCGATACCGGCGGGGCACTCAGCGTTGAGCTCCACAAATTGATAGGTCTGGTCAGTCAAAAAAGAATCCAGCCTCGAGCTAACCGAGACTTCTTGATAACCCGGATCAACGGCAACCAGTTCGCGTTCAGCTTCGGTGAGCCCTATCTGTTCAAGCATAAGCGTGTTAGTGGGCGCAACCCGGCCGATCTTTTCAATCGCCCGCCACACGGTCTCACAAGCGTGCTTGATTTGGCGCCACTCATCGCGCGTCACAAAATGCGGGCGCAGGTACGGAGAGAGCATTCGCCCGCCAAAGACGAAGCGTGCCTCGTGGAGTCGCTCTTCAAGGTAAGCGCGCGACTCCTCGAGAAGCGCCGGCTTGCGATCGATCAAAGCGTTGTAATCGTGGGCGGCTTGGCTTGTCATCTGGACCCTGACGGAATTTGTTAACTCTGCACGGGCGCCCCTCGGCGGCCACCCCTTCTCGCGTCATGGAATCGATCGGGGCCGGAGGGGCAGCCAAAGAGGACCGCCGGTACAGGGTTTGAAAATGAAATTAGTCAGCGCTTGCGGGCTTGCCGGCGTTCGGTCGTCTTATCTCGTGACTGAGAAGCTCATTCCATCGGTGGTGCTTAATCGTCGGTTTCCCGTGCAGCGCGGTCTCAATCGCGAGGTCGCTAACTTTCTCAACCATCCATTTGAAATAGATCGAACCCACCGACCACCAATCGGCATCCGGCGCGGGATTCATATAATCGATCGCGTACGGCGTGCCATGCGCGATCGCGAACTCGACGGTGTTGATGTCATAGCCGAGCGCTTCGTTGATCTGAATCGTCTCGCGGCGCACTCGCGCATCCATCTCAGGATCTAGATAGTTGTCCACGACCATATAGCGCTGAAAGATCGGATCGTAAGGCATCGGGCAAACTTCTTTCTTACCGATGCAATAAGACCTCACGTAGTGGTCGAATGGAACGTATTCCTGCAAGACCATGCAATCGGTGCCGCTGGCGTCGTACTTCTCCATCAGTTCCTCGCGGGTATTAACGCGTGACACACCGCGCCAGCCGCCGCCATCGAATGGCTTGATGAACGCCGGCAATCCGATATGCTCGATTATGCCGTCCCAATCGAGCGGATACTCAAGATTGCGGAGCGACTCGGAGACCACTCCTTCTTTGTATTCTTTTTGCGGCAGCAAAATTGTCTTGGGCACGGCGATGCCGAGATAGGTCGCCAGTGAGTAGTTGAAAAATTTATCGTCGGCGTTCCACCAGAAAGGATTGTTTATGACCTTGGCTCCGGCCAGCACCGCGCTCTTGAGGTAAGCTCGATAGAACGGCACCTCGTGTGAGATTCGATCAATTATCGTATCGTACCGGCAAGGTTCCGCCATCCGAACGCCCCCCAGCTTTATGTACTCGGCGGTTACACCGGCGTTGCGCCGGTTGATTTCATCGATGAGAGCTTGAGGGAACGTGGCTTCGCGGCCTACGAGTATGCCGATGTTCATTTTGTTCCTCCTACTAATCCGGCGCGAATTCTATAGTACAGTTCTGAAGCGTTGCAACACGGAGCTTCTCTTGATTACTATCTTATCAGCCTCGCTTCGGACCGCGGAGTGGGCGCAAATCTTGCACGGATCATGGCTACCACGGGCCACCAACGGGCCCGCACATGAAAAGCTCGCAGCCTCTCTTCGGAAATAGCAAATGGTCATGGCCAGTCTCGCAAAACGGGGAACCGTGAGAACGTCGTAGAACCCCGCCGTAGCCCGCTCCAGCGGCGACGCGCTTCTCTCCCCGCGCATAACCCCATCAGCACATCAGCCGATTAGAAGTCCTGTTAGTCAGACCCCTTAAGACCCCTTCAAAGACGTCGCCGAAGTTTACAGCGGAAGGCGTTCAGACTTTTTACAGAACGATACTCTCGAAGGCGATGATCGGGATGTCGAAACGCGGCATACTAGATTTCTGAGTGCCCGATCCAAAATGGTCCTTGGTTGGTCGGATTCGCGAGGAAGTGTTTTGCGATTCTGATATAATCTCGCAGCGATCGCTCAAAAAGAGAACAGCAATGTCATTCACAACCGGAACCACTCTCGGTCACTACAGGAT
>JBASRM010000619.1:0-12168 GCA_049273835.1 Blastocatellia bacterium
GTTCAGGGTTTCCGGGTTCGGGGTTCAGAGTCTCGGTAGATTCCAGATTCGAGATTCCAGATTCCAGATTTTAAAATGCTCAAGCGGAAAATCTTTGACCCGGAACCCAGAACTACGAACTCCGGAAACCCGGAACCACGAACCGGAACCACAAACCCGGAACCACGAGCCCTGAACCCTGAACCTTCAACCAGTGAGGTGACTAGTGCAGACACTCTTGCAAGACCTGCGCTACGGTGCGCGAATGTTGCTGAAGAAACCCAGCTTCACTCTGATCGCGGTCATAACGCTTGCTCTCGGCATCGGCGCGAATACGGCG
The DNA here is from genome assembly GCA_049273835.1 of Blastocatellia bacterium. Classification (GTDB taxonomy): domain Bacteria; phylum Acidobacteriota; class Blastocatellia; order UBA7656; family UBA7656; genus Onstottus_A. Next base: position 320 of record JBASRM010000619.1, read on the forward strand.
ATCTTCAGCGTGGTGTACGCAGTCCTGCTGAGACCCTTGCCCTATCACGAACCCGATCGGCTGGCGCTGCTGTGGACCAGGCTTGAAAAAATCGAGCTGGAACAGAATTGGGTCTCGGAGCCGGAGCTTCTGGATTTCCGGGAACAGTCCGAACTGTTTGAGAGTTTTGGCGTGGTCAACGGCTCGAGCTTCATCCTGACCGGAGACGGCGAGCCGGAACAGTTGAGGGGCGCGGAGATCTCAACCAATTTCTTTTCGGTGCTCGGAACGAAGATCCAGGCGGGACGGGACTTCACCCCCGATGAAGAGATACCGGGCGCGCCGCGTGTTGCGATTCTCAGTCACACCTTCTGGCAAAATCGGCTCGGCGGTCAGGAGTCTATTCTTGGCAGCACGATACGTTTAAGCGGCACGCCGACCACCGCATCCGCGCGATGAATGAGCTGGTGTCGGGAGCGCTGGCGTCGGCGCGATTCATATTGCTTCTGCTGTTGATCTTCGCGGGGGTAGCGGCTGTGCTGGCGGTGGTCGGCATCTACGGTGTGATGTCAAATGCCGTCACTCAACGCACTCACGAAATTGGCGTGCGCATGGCATTGGGCGCGCAGGTTTCGGATGTGCTCAAAATGATAATCGGTCAGGGAATACGGCTGGTGGCGATGGGCATTGGCGCGGGTTTGATAGGTGCGTTCGCGTTGACGCGATTGATGGCCAGCCTGCTGTACAATGTGAGCGCGACCGACTCGGCGACGTTCGTCTCGATCTCGGTGATACTGGCAGGAGTGGCTCTGGGAGCCTGTTTTGTGCCAGCACGGAAAGCGGCAAAGGTAGACCCGATGATTGCGCTTAGATACGAATAGGGATGGTTCAGGGGTCAAGCATCAATAGGTTTGCGGTTTCTAGTTTCTGGTTTTTAGTCGACGTGCGTCGCGAATCCGGAAACCAGAAACCACAAACCAATACGATCCAGACTCTATGGTGATGCGTGACCACGCGGGGAGGTCGATGATGAGCCGGATTATGCGAGGTTTTATGGTCAACGGAATCGCCGCGTTGCTTGTAGCTCACGTCGCGCTCGCAATTGCTACCGCCGACCAGCCTCCCAGGACCGCCAGATATTATCGTCAACAGGCCGCCGCGGCCTACAAGGCGAAGAATTACGCAGCGGCAATCGCGAATTTCAACAAAGCCGCGGAGATCATTCCGGATCATCCCGCGCTGCTTTATAACCTTGCCTGCATGTACGCGCTGGCGGGGAAAAAGAACGAGGCTCTTGCATCGCTTGCCAAAGTCGCCGAGATGGGATTGGTCATGCCCGCCGAGAAGGATAGCGATCTCGACGCCATCAAAGATTCTCCCGAGTTCAGGCTCATCCTGGCGCGAATGGAAACCAACAAGGCGCCAATCATCAAGAGCTCGACCGCGTTCACCATTCACGAAAAGGGTCTGATCACCGAGGGGCTCGCGATTGATCCTGTGAGCGAAATGTTTTTTGTCAGCAGCGTTCACAAGCGAAGGATTCTCACCATCGGCAAGACCGGTGAAGTGAACACCCTCGCTTCGGAGCAGGATGGTCTGTTCAGCGTTCTCGGCATGTCGGTTGATGCACACCGCCGCCTTCTATGGGTCACCAGCACGGCGTTTCCTCAAATGGTCAACTTCAAGAAAGAGGAGGACGGCGTTTCGGCTGTTTTCAAGTTCGATCTGACAACGAGGAAACTCCTGAAGAAGTACGTGCTTTCGAACGCGGGAAAGAAACACGCGCTGGGCGATTTGACGATTCAATCCAACGGCGACGTGTTTACTACGGACAGCCTCTCAGCCGCTGTTTATGTGATCCATCCGCGTGGCGACGAAATCGAGCTGTTCCTTGAAGATCCAAGATTCGTATCGCCTCAAGGACTGGCCTTTTCCAGTGACGAACGTCATTTATTCATGGCCGACTATTCAATGGGGCTCTTCGACATAGACGTTAAGACAAAAAAGGTAAACCGGTTCGCGCCGCTTGCCGGCTCAACGCTGCTTGGCGTCGATGGACTGTACTTCTACAACGGCAGTTTGATTGGAGTGCAAAATGGTGTTACCCCTCAGCGCATTGTTCGGATCTTTCTGAGCAAAGATTTCAGCCGAGCCGAGCGACTGGAAATCTTGGAAGCCAACAACCCCGTCTTTCTGGAGCCGACTCTCGGCGTGCTGCTAAAGAACAGCTTCTACTTTATCGCGAACAGTCAGTGGCCATTGATAGACGAGAACGGTAAGCTTGCGGCTGAAGACAAGCTTCGCGACCCGGTGGTGTTGAAGATCAACCTGGATAAGCAGCGTTGACGGCTTCTCTTCGCATGCGCGAGTCTTAAGCTCACCCACAATTATTATGAAGAAATTGCTTTCGCTGATTCTGTTGCTGGCCGGGCTGTTAATCGCCGATAACTCTGATGCTTCAAACTTTGGAACTCGACCCTCGTGGGTTCACGAAGAGAATGTACATCGTGCGAATGGGAGCCGAACCGAGTCCGAAACGAATCTTTCCCCTAACCTTTCTCCTGCAGCCGACAAGAGACTGACGAATGACGCCGAGATGGCGTCGCTGCTCTCGGGCTTGCAAGACAGACTCAACGGCCTTCATCAGGCCGGCTCGTTCCCCGGCGTTACCATCGGCTTCGTATTGCCCGACGGCCGCTCCGGATCTGTGTCGGCAGGTCTGGCCGATGTCGAGAACAAAATTCCGCTCAAGCCCACGGACCGAATGCTGGCGGGAAGCATCGGTAAGACTTACGCTGCGGCGGTGATGCTTCAACTCGTACAGGAGGGTAAGGTAAAACTCGACTCAAAAGTCGATCGCTGGTTTGGTAAGGAAGCCTGGTTTCCACGTCTGCCAAACGCCAGGGATCTTACTCTTCGAATGCTGATGAACCATTCGAGTGGCATTCCGGAGCACGTACTTAACAAAGACTTCATCGCCGCGATGAAGAAGGATCCGGATCGCATCTGGAAACCGGAAGAGCTGATTGCTTACATACTCGACTCGAAGCCGCTGTTCGCGGCCGGACAGGGTTGGTCTTACGCCGACACCAACTACATACTGGTCGGAATGATCTTCGAACGAGTCACGAAAAGGACTCTCTACGGCGAAGTCGGGCGGCGAATCCTGAGGCCGCTCAAGCTCGAGCGAACGATACCGTCTGATCGCCGCACCCTTCCCGAAGTAATCACCGGATACTCGATGCCTAACAGCCCGTTCGGGTTCGAAGGGCGAGTAATCATCGATGGAAAGTTCATCATAAATCCTCAAATGGAATGGACCGGTGGAGGGTTCGCTTCTACGGCGGAGGACCTTGCTCGTTGGGCGAAATATTTGTACGAGGGCAGCGTCTTAAAGAAGGCGACGCTCGAGCAAATGTTGAGCGGAGTCGAGGCCAAAGAGGGCCGCGGCAGCGGCGCCGGGAACCGTTATGGACTTGCGGTGCAAATCAGGCCGAGCGACTGGGGCGTCAGCTACGGGCATGGTGGCTGGTTCCCCGGGTACCTTTCCGAGATGGAGTACTTCCCGCAACACAAGATCGCGGTGGCAGTTCAATTCAACACCGACGCGGGACGGACCTTGAAGAAGGGTCCGCGGGCCTACATCGCCGATGCTATGAGATTCATCATCGGGGAGCTTGAGAAAAAGAAAGCAGCTTAAGCTCTGCCAAGTGAAGTTGGGGTTGGGGCCTGGAGTTTGGACATTTAGCTGTGGTTTTCTGCCTCGCGGAAGGAAGGGCGCTCCCCTACTGAAATTGGGGTGATACTGCTTCTGCCCAGCGGAGATTGTCAGCACTTGTAGGAGACGGGGTGTATTTCGCAAGAACTATTGTTTGGTTAGTGGCGGTCGCTTCAGTCGTGGTACTCGCGCCCGCTCAATCGCCACAGCGGGCGGGATTGAGCTACATCGCCTTAATGCACGTCAACGTGATTGACGGCGCCGGAGCGCCGCCCCAAACCGACGTGACCGTCATCATCGCCGGCTATCGGATCGTTCAGATCGGCAAAACCGCGGCAGTCTCAATGCCCAGCCGGGCGCGGATCGTTGATGGCCGTGGCAAGTTCCTAATTCCAGGTCTTTGGGACATGCACGCCCATCCGGACGATCCCGAATTGTGGCCGGTTAATCCTCCGGCAAAGGATAAGGAATCGCTATTGACACTGCTAATCGCGAACGGCGTGACTGGCATCCGCGACATGGGCGGCGATCTGAAGCTGTTGCAGGACTGGAGGCGGCGTATCGGGGCCGGAACGATGATCGGGCCTCGGATAAAGGCTTGCGGCCCTCTGCTCGACGGGCCAAAACCCATGTGGCCCGGCTCTATTGCGATCTCAAACGAGGAGCAAGCTCGTCAGGCAGTGCGTGACTTGAAGCAATCGCGAGCCGATTTCGTCAAAGTTTATTCATTGCTTCCACGCGATGCTTATTTTGCGATCGCCGATGAAGCGAAGAAGCTGAACATTCCTTTTGCCGGTCACGTTCCGAATTCGGTCACGCCCGCCGAAGCTTCCGACGCGGGCCAGGCGAGTCAGGAGCATCTGCTGCAGATCGTGGAGTCCTGCTCGGATCGCGAGGCAGTTAACAAAAAACTTAATGAGCTGCGCGATGCGAAGGCTACGCCGATAGAGTTGAGGCGAGCCTACATTGAGACGATGCTTGCGACATATGATGAGAAAAAAGCGCAGGCGCTGTTTGCGAAGTTCGTGAAGAACAATACCTGGGTCACGCCAACGATCGTAGTCTGGCAGAACAACGCTTCATACGAAGACGATTATCCGAAGTACGCGGAACGTCTGAAGTATTTGCCTCGCTACATTCGCGACTATTGGGACCCGAAGAACAACGCGCACTTGAAGAACCGCTCGCCGGAGCGGCTGTCGGCCGAGAAGAAGCTGGTGAAGAAATACCTGGAAGTAATCGGGGCAATGCAGCGCGCGGGAGTGAAGCTGATGACCGGTTCGGACTTCGGTGCCAACCCGTTGATGTTTCCGGGGTGGGGTGTTCACGACGAGATGGCTCTGCTGGTGAAGGCCGGGCTCACTCCGATGGAAGCAATTCAAGCGGCTACGAAGAATCCGGCAATCTTTCTGGGACTCGACACGCCGCTGGGGACGGTAGAGGCAGGTAAAGTTGCGGACCTGGTATTGCTCGAAGCAAATCCGCTCGAAGACATAAACAACACGCGCAAGATCGCCGCGGTATTTTTTAGCGGGCGTATGTTTGATCGCGGGGAACTGAACCGGATGCTTGAATCAAATGGGTCTAGCAGCATCCAAACCAAACGACAAGCTTTGAAGTTTGTCGAAGGTGTTTCGCATCTGAGAAACGCGACAAAATAAGTTTGTCGGACTATGCGATTCTATTCTGATGACACCGGCCAACCAAAATCTGAAGTTCCAAGCACTGACTCGTGAACGATGGGGTGACCTCGAAACATTGTTTGGCGAACGAGGCGCCTGCGGAGGATGTTGGTGCATGTGGTGGCGCCTGAAGCGCTCGGTATTTGAAAAACAAAAAGGTGAGAAGAACAAAATTGCATTCAAAGCCGTTGTCGATTCTGGCGAGATTCCGGGGATCATCGCATACGCGAACGGCAACCCCGTCGGTTGGTGCGCGCTCGCGCCCCGCGAGACCTATTCAGCTCTCGACCGGTCCCGGGTGTTGAAGCCAATCGATGACAGCCCGGTATGGTCGATCGTTTGTCTGTTCATTGCGAAACCTTACCGGCGTAAAGGCATTTCGGTCGAACTGTTGAAGGCCGCCGCCGATCACGTTCGCAAGCGCGGCGGAAAGATTGTCGAAGGCTACCCGGTCGAGCCGCGCAAAGATGAGATGCCGGACGCCTTTGCCTGGACCGGGCTGGCCTCAGCATTTCGAAAAGCCGGCTTCGTTGAATGCGCTCGCCGATCAGAGACCAGACCTATTATGCGATGCGAGGTGTCGAGCCAGAAGACTCCCGGATCCGGCGCCGGCGCGCGGAGCACTCACGACAGGAGGCGAAGATCATGAATAACCACTTACAAGGTCTACAGTGCCTTGCGCTGGCGGCGTCCGCGCTGGTGCTGGCTAGCGTATTGACCGCAAGCGCAGGCGCTGACAAGCAGGCGAAGCAGGAAGTACAGACGGCTACGGATGTTTTATCGATGGACTCGATCGTTGCCGCGCTTTACGATGTCATTTCAGGTCCGTCCGGCAAAAAGCGCGATTGGGATCGGATGCGCTCGCTGTTCATTCAGGGCGCCCGCCTGATTCCCACCGGCAAGCGGCAAGGTGGTGAAATCCCCAAAGCCGTGACGATGCGTAATGCGTCGGGGAAGGGTGGATTGCTCTGAGGTACCGTAGACTGTCTAGTCTGCGGTCTTGTGTGATCCGCCGACTGGACAGTCTACGGTACGTCCCGGGATCGCTAATCCAGGAGGCTGCAATCAGTTCGAAACAAAGTCAGCGTCTGAGTGATCCGCAGAGTGCAATCAGTTCGAAAACCAATTCAGCGTTTGAGTGATCCGCAGACTGGACAGTCTACGGTACGTCCCGAGATCGCTAATCGAGGAGGCTGTAAATGAGTTCGAAACAAATCCAGCGTTTGAGTGATCCGCAGACTGGAATCAGTTCGAAACCAATTCAGCATTTGAGTGATCCGCAGACTGGACAGTCTACGGTACGTCCCGGGATCGCTAATCGAGGAGGCTGCAAATGAGTTCGAAACCAATTCAGACTGAGAGGGTCGGCGACATCGCAGTGCTTCGCGTCGATCGGCCACCGGCGAACGCAATTGATTTGCAGCTTGCGGCTGAATTTGAAGCCGAGCTGGCAGCCATCGAAAACAGGAACGATGTACGCGCGCTCATTATCACTGGCGTGGGAAGTTGTTTTTCTGCGGGTCTGGATTTGAAGGTTTTGCCGACTTATGAGCCCGCCGAGCAGAAAGCAATGGTGATGCAGGTCAATCGTTTGTTTGGGCGCTTATATGGCTTGCCCTTGCCGACCATTGCCGCGGTCAACGGTCACGCAATCGCGGGAGGAGTTATTCTGGCGCTTGCCTGCGACTATCGGATCGGAGCCGAAGGCGAATACAAAATCGGGCTTGCGGAAATGCGCGTCGGAGTTCCTTACCCGGTCGCGGCAATGTCAATCGTGCAATCTGAGTTGACTGCGCCGGCAGCGCGAATGATGGTTTTGACCTCGCGCAATTCAAGCCCCATCGAGGCGATTTCGCTGGGTGTCCTGGATGAGCTCCATTCGGAAGACCGTCTGTTACCGCGAGCCATTGAAGTTGCACAGGAGATGGCCGCGCTTCCGGGCGAGTCCTATCGGCGGATCAAACGGCAACTGCGAGCCGCGGCGCTCGCGCGAATCGATGATGCAATCAGCAATCGGAACGAACCGATGCTGGATGCATGGCTGAGCGCTGAGACTCGCGTGGCCTCTGCTCAAGCGTTGAAGCGAGAAGACTGAGTTCGAAGACGGACTCCGCTGGTATTCGGAGATTGTGTCGAAATATTTGGAATACCCACAACGGGGTAGAGAAGGGCCGTGCTCTCGCATGTAGAGACTAAAGATCCCCAACTGAAGTTGGGGCTCTTTGCCTGAGATTTCACACACTCTCTGATGCGGGTATTAACGGGTGCCCAACTAATTTGCACAGTCTCCGAACGTCGGGGTACTTCGCAAACATTACACATCGGCTGGGCGGAGCTGATCGGCGGGTTTATGCCCGCTTTTACTGGAGGAACCATGGAGAATCTTTTAAACGACCTCCGCTACGGTAGCCGCCTGCTTATCCGAAAGCCCGCCTTCACTGCCATCGCGGTTATCACACTTGCTCTCGGCATCGGGGCCAACACAGCGATATTCAGCGTCGTCAATTCAGTGTTGCTGCGGCCGCTCCCCTATCCTGAGCCGGAGCGGCTGGTGACGATGCGTTCCAATCAATCAGTTCCCGACCTTGATGACATAAAAGCTCAGACCCAGTCGTATGAATATCTCGGCGGTTCGGTGATGCAGGCCCAGGACTACACCAGCGAGGGTGAGCCGCTTCAGGTGCAGGCGTCGTTGATCAATGCCGACCTGTTCAAGGTTTTGGGGGCGCGGGCCGCCATCGGCCGAACCATCTCAGATGAAGAAGATCGCTTCGGCGGAAACCGTGTCGTAGTCTTGAGTCATAGTTTCTGGCAGCGCCACTTTGGCGGCGATACAAGCATCATCGGCGCGCCGATGCAACTGAGCGGCAACAGCTACACTGTGATTGGCGTTATGCCGGCGGATTTCATAATGCCTACCGAAGTGCCGGATCTTTGGGCATCGGTCCGGGTGGTCAATCCGATTGCCGCGCAGTTTCGAGGCGTACACTTTTTGCGGACCTATCTGCGGCTCAAGGCCGGAGTGAGCATCGCCGAAGCGCGAGCCGAGATGGAAGCCATCGATCAGAGGCTCGCCGAGCAGTACCCCCAGGACAACAAGGGCAGGCGCACCGTGCTGTTGCCGCTTCAGGAGCGTGTGGTTGGCACTTCCAGATCAGCCCTGCTCGTCTTGTTTGGCGCGGTAGGGCTGGTCCTGTTGATCGCTTGCGCGAACTTCGCAAACCTGCTGCTTGCGCGGGCTGCCGGCAGACGCCAGGAGATAGTGATTCGGGCCGCGCTTGGCGCAAACCGCGTGAGGTTGGTGCGCCAGATGCTCACCGAGAGCACGCTGTTGTCGTTGCTCGGCGGAGCGGGCGGACTGGCGCTGGCGATGTGGGGCATCGACTTGCTTGTCGCGCTCAAGCCCGCGAACCTTCCTCGTGTTTCTTCGATCGGGATCGATGGATGGGTGCTGGGATTCACACTTGGAGTTTCGGTGCTGACCGGGCTGGTGTTCGGTCTGTTGCCTGCGCTCAGTGCGTCGAAGCTCGACGTAAACGAAGCCTTAAAAGAAGGCGGCCGCGCTTCGACCGGAGGGATCGGCAGACAACGCGTTCGCAGCTTTTTAGTCGTTTCCGAGATCGCGTTGGCGCTGGTGTTGTTAATTGGGGCTGGACTGCTGATCAAGAGCCTCTGGCGGCTGCAAACGATCGATCCCGGGCTGAATCCGCAGAATCTTTTGACGATGCGAATCGAGCTTCCCGAATCCCGTTACAAAGAAATCCCCAAGCAGATTCAGTTTCGCGAGCGTGCTCTCGAAGCCATGAACTCGCTTCCAGGTGTTCAGGCCGCGTTGATAAGCGAGCTGCCAATGAGCGGCGACCGGTTGATGCACAACTTCGTCATCGACGGCCGGCCCCCGCTTGCCCCTGGTGAAGAGCCGGAGCTCGAGACAAGAACAGTGGCCGGCGATTACTTTCGAACGATGGGGATTCCTTTGCTTCAGGGACGTGACTTTGGGACGCAGGACCGGGCGGACGCGCCGGCGGTCGGGATGGTGAACGAAAGTTTCGTCCGCGAGTACTTTCCCGATCAGAATCCCATCGGCGCGCGCATCGCGTGGGCTAGAGGGACCCCGGGGCAATGGATGACGATCATTGGTGTCGTCGGTGATGTTAAGCACTACGGCGTGAGTCTTCCGGAACTGCCGGCGTTCTACAACTCGTACCTGCAGCAGGATCAGCCATGGAAGCGATGGATGTATGTCGCGGTGCGAGCTGAGGGGAACACCGGGGCTCTGGTTGGCCAGATAAAGAACCAGATTTGGTCGGTCGATAAGCAAATACCGGTAACCAAGCTTCGAACGATGACGGACGTGATGGCCGCATCGCTTGCAGCGCAGCGGTTCAACATGACGCTGATGGGAATCTTCGCGGCCGTAGCGCTTGCGCTGGCGGCAGTCGGAGCCTATGGGGTGATCTCTTATTCAGTTACCCAGCGCACGCACGAGATCGGCATCCGGATGGCGCTCGGGGCGGAGACCGGCGATGTACTGAAGATCGTTTTGAGACAGGGCTTGCAGTTGACCGCCCTGGGCGTTGTCATAGGTATCGGAGCAGCCTTTGGGCTGACTCGAGTGATGTCAAGCTTGCTGTTCGGGGTCAGCACAACCGATCCGGTGATCTTCGTGAGCATTTCGCTCATACTGTCGGCTGTGGCCCTGGGAGCCACTTTTGTTCCGGCTCGCCGTGCGACAAAGGTCGATCCGATGATCGCGCTGAGATATGAGTAAGATAGGGGCGGTCCTTTGTGGCCGCCCTCTGTTGCGCTCAACGACCCGCTGCTTGCGATCAAGGCGCGGCCACCGCCCATAAAAGCTGCGCGTGATTTTAGTGAGGGAGAAGGAGACAATAATGAGACTCAAAAGAATCAGAATAGCGCTTTTTGGTTTTGTGGCGTTGCTTTGTTTGTCTTCGGTGCTTCAAGCGCAGGAGAACAATCCCCAGAAGCCTCGGCCAAAAATTGGAGCGTTCGGGAGCGACTCGCCCGAGCGAGGGACGACCCGTGTGGGCTACTGGAACAACGAGAAGAACATGGGCGCCGGACAATTTGCGATCGACTATGGCCGGCCCGTCTGGCGAAGGGAATATGAAGACACCGCCAAATTCGACTCTATGACCAAGGGCAAAGTCTATCGGCTCGGAAGCAACTTCTGGACAACGCTCGATACCGATATGCCTTTGACGATAGCGGGTAAGACAATTCCAGCCGGGCTTTGGTATCTCGGACTTCACCGGTCGGATGATGGAGCGATCTGGAGTCTGGTGTTTATCGATCCGGCAAAGGCTCGGGCGGCTCACGTCGATGCTTCGGAGATCGAGCGCGCGCCGATTGCTCACAAAGCCGCGATGACCATCGAGCCAGCGGCGGATTCGAAGGACAAGCTGACGATCGACCTGATCTTTCAGAGAGGCAATCTGAAGGATGTGACGCTGAGAATCGGATGGGGCAAGATGCAGTTGAGCGCTCCGATTCAGGTTCCAATCTCAGCAAGTTAATGAATCTCATGTGACAGTTTGTAGTTCGGCCTTGAGGCGAAGTTTGTAACTGAATTCGATGCTCGTAACTTCCGCCTAAAGGCCGAACTACAAACGTTGTGTTTTCGGGGCAACCTCGCGCCTACGCGATCTGTCGTTCTCGAACCAGCTCAACGTCGATACTCTCGACCTCGCCGCCGCCACCATGCTTTCCTGCCGTGTAGACCGCGATTACATCGAGGCTAAGACTGCTCTCGATGACTAAAAACCCTTCTACTCCGTGGATAACCTGGATTTTAAAGTTCGCGATGTCCGCGCAATCCACCTTAGCCGCTTCATCGGGCTCCAGTTTGCTCTTCCTGAACCCGGATATCGGCCCCCCGGCCACCGCGATCTTCATACGCAGGCGGGCTGTTTCTTTGTTTGGGTTGTGTATGTTCACAACAGTTTGATAAACGCCAGGGAGCAGCGAGCTGGTCGTCTGTGTGGTTCCCGGTATATTCGCGGTACATAGAAACTTTGCTGCATACTGAAAAGTCTGAGCCATTAGGATTCTCCTTTGCTGTTTCCGACTGCCGTTCGGGGCAGCGATGATCCCACATTCTAGAAGACGAAATGATGTAGACGGATTGTGCAGGAATCGAACTTACCACCTGGATGGGCGAACAGCCGACTAAAGGCTATGATGATTCGCGGAACAAATTTGAAGGGTGGGTGTCTAAGAAATCGGGAAAAGCTTCATCTCACTTGTTAGTAATAATCAGCAACGTACCGTAGACTGTCCAGTCTGCGGTGGCTCAAACGCAGGCGGGATAGTTTACGGATCCACGCTAACGAGACTGAACAGTCTACGGTACATCGGGAGCCGCAGACTGGACAGCCTACGGTACATCGGGAGCCGCAGACTGGACAGGCTACGGTACCTAGGGAGCCGCAGACTAGACAGTCTACGGT
>JBASRM010000631.1:0-5492 GCA_049273835.1 Blastocatellia bacterium
CCGCCACCGCCGCCCCCGCCGCCGAAGCCCGGTGTCGTGCTCACGTTCAGCAGCGGCGCCTGGTTGAAGTAAACTGGAAGCGAATCCCCATAACCGTATGCGATCGGGCTCTTCTTATCGGCGAAAATGGCATTGTAAACCGAGCCCCTGGCCTGTAGCTGCCGGGATTGTTCAACCGCAACACCGGTGGTGATGCCGTAGTCGATCGGGATCTGGGAAATGTTGCCGATCGTAATGAACAATCCACCGTCCTCTATGAACCGCTGAAGATTCAAAATTCCCCGAAGCTGCATGCCACCGCGCATGTCGTCCGTCTGATCCGGCGAGAAACCCATGTTGGGAGTCAGATCTGTTTGCTTCCAGGGCACCGGATCGCCCCGCCTTGGCGTGCCGTTGACAATGGACTGTGCCGAGCCGCCCACCGGCGGGAAAATAAGCACGTCGTACTTTTCGCGCAGGTTCGGCGTGTCGCGGATCACATGATCGGATATGTACGAGTACGGAATCTGCAGGCGGTCGAACTCAATTCTGTACCAGCCTTCGTTTTGGGTATTGGTCCAGGTGTGGACGATGGCGATTCGTGGGATAGCAATTTCGTGGGTCTTCACCTCCGGGAGCTTGTCCACGGCTAACGCAGTGAGGCCGAGCTCGGTCACGGCTGCGTCGAGGCGCTGTCTTACATCGGCGGGATTCCCCTCGGTCTTGATGATAAACGACCCTGCGCCGAACTGTTGATCACCAAGTTTAAAAGGCTCCTCGGCCGCGTTGATCTTTACATCTTTCAGCTTGTAGCGCAGCGTCATCAGCGTGTTATCCGTGTTGTGATTTATCACGAAACCGGCTGTCGAGGCCGATCCCGAGATCCTGCCTCGCACCTTTGCGTCGCTGGTCAGCAACACCATCGGGACATCCAGCACGCTCTTATCAGTCACCCGAACAGTCTTGACGTTTCGGAGCGCTCCGAGCGTCCAACCGGTGTCGTCGTACGGCCGAGGATCGTTGACGTTGTAGTACTGGGTGTCGAAGAGCATGTCCGCCATGCGTGAATAGGGCTGATCCATTCGGATGATGTAAGAACCGGCCGGAAACTTCTGATCTTTAACGGCAAACTCTTTTGTTGCGGTCTGAACTTCGACGCCCATCAGCCGCAGAAGATTTACCATATCGGCTGCCTCAACCGGCCTCGGGTTGTCGCCTGGAACCACCCACGCCGAAGGCCCTTCGTTTGAGGCCTTCAGAACAGATCGCTTGCTCTTGATGTAGAAGTTGTTCAGGAAACGGTCCTTCTGACTCGCGACGAAGTTCATTGCAAACAGGATCGCCGACTGCTGCATATTGATATTGTTTCGAATCGACCATTTTACCCACGGCAGCGGCGGGTTGGGCCTGAACCAGTCACGCTGTGATTGCGCGCCAACGTTGCGAACGCTGGTGTCGGCGCCCTGTCCGCCAAAAGTTTCATAGAATCGGCCAATCGAGTTGTGCCCGTTTGCGACATAGAACATATAGTTCGGAGCCCAGCCGTCGTAGAATCCGTGCGTCCACACGCCCGGGACCCCGCGCTTGGTCATCTCTTCGATCTCGTGATAAGCAAGCACGTGCCACTCGTCAATCACCAGGGGGTCGAGCCACGCGTTGTAAGGACCCGTTCCCGTGGACGTGTAAAGGAACGGGACCGATTCGTGCAGGTCATGAAGGATCGCCGGATGATATTCGAGAAAGGTTTTCATCTGGTTGCGGGTGAGCGCTAGAGCCATGCCCAGGCCGTCGCGGTTGTTGTCGTGCGCGACGTACTTGCCCCAATACAGCAGCGGCGGCGTCTGCTTGGTCGGATTTGCTTTTCGATAGTTGTACACGTCAACCGAGCGATCGCGGCCGTCGACTTCGAGCGCCGGGGTGATCATCACAATTACGTTCTTGCGAATGGCGTCGATGAACGGCGTATCTTCGACGGCCAGTCTATAAGCGAGCTCCATCAACATTTCCGGCGAGCCTTGTTCGGGCGAGTGGATCGAGCCCGATGCCCAGTAGAACACCTTGCCCTCACCGATCAACTGTTGTGCGGCGGCGGCATCCGTCTTACGGGGATCCGCGAGCCTGGCGGTGATTTCCTTGTAACGATCGAGCTTCGCGATGTTGGCTTCGTCGCTGACGACGACAAGCATTTGCTCGCGCCCCTCTTCAGACCGCTCCGGCGCGGTGAACACTCGCACCCGTGGCGTGGACTTCTCAAGCTCGCGATAATAGCGATACATATCCTTTGTGTAGGTCAGCTTGTTGGGCGTGCCCACAACGTAACCGAGCACCTTGTCCGGCGAAGGCACTTTGTCCGAGGAGGGAAGGTGATCGACAAGCTCTGTCAAAAAGTATTTCTCGGTAGTGTACTCTTTGATCTTCGCCGAATACTCTTCATTGATCCTGGAGGCTGGCGCTGCGGCCTTGCTTTTGTCCTTTTTCTGTGGCGGATCAGCAGCGCGGCCGGTCGTGGTTAGCACGGCACACATCACGCCGGCGATCACCAGCGCATAGGTCCGGGTGAGCAGAAACAATCGTCCTCGGTTCATGTCAACCTCCATATGGAAAGGCTTTGATTACTGGAATCGTTGATAGGGAAGACGTTTTCGAGCAGAGTACACAGGAGTCCGGAGAAAACTCAACGTATGCTATCCCGTGTATCCTGACGATCCCTGTGTTGAAGCTGGCGGAGCGTGCTCGCGTCCGCGCCAGTGGAAGCACGGTCACGAGCGCGCCCGCCTGACGCCTAAGACTCGAAGAGTCCTCGCCTGGTTACAAAAAATTCAGCCGCAATCGGAAGCGGTATCCTCTCAGCAACGCTGTTTTTTTGCAAACGCCTCGATAGCCTTTCGCTTGGTAGCACTTTGACTATCGTTGAGCAGCTTTTTGAATTCCGCCGCCGCAGCTATAATGCGGCCCGGCTAGCTGGAAACCTGCAAATCGATTATCCCCGGAGGAATCACTGATGAAGTGCTTAATCGCCCTGTTGCTAACCGGATTGGTTGCGCTCGCTACCACACCGGCTCAAATCGAGTCCGCGCACGAACTCGCCGATCTGAAACGTGAAGCGATTTCCGAAGTCGAAGGGCTGCGAATCCTGACGCAGCAGATGGTCGATCAGATATTCAGCTTCAGCGAGCTGGGATTTCAAGAGTACGAGACTTCCAGATACATAACCGGCATTCTCGAGAAGAACGGGTTCAAAGTTGACCGCGGCGTTGCGGGCATGCCCACTGCCTGGGCCGGGACCTACGGGTCCGGCAAGCCGGTTATCGCCTTTATCACCGACATCGACTGCATACCGAAGGCTTCGCAGAAGCCTGGAGTCGCTTATCACGATCCCCTCATCGAAGGCGCGCCTGGTCACGGCGAAGGTCACAACTCCGGGCAGGGCGTCAACGTGACCGCTGCAATAGTGTTAAAAAAGTTGATGGAAAAGTACAAGATCGCCGGCACCATAAAGCTATTTCCCGGCGTCGCCGAAGAACTTGTGGCGGCTAAGGCTTTCTTCGTGCGAGCCGGCTTCTTCAAAGACGTGGATATAGTGCTTGGGAGTCACGTCGATTCGGATTTTACGACCAACTACGGCCAGACCGCAAACAACAGCGGACTGGTATCGGTGCAGTACTTCTTTCACGGCAAAGCTGCTCATGCGGCGGGCGCGCCCTGGTCGGGCCGAAGCGCTCTCGACGCGGTCGAGTTGATGAACACCGCGTGGAATTTTCGACGCGAGCATCTGCGGTTACAGCAACGCTCGCATTACGTGATCATCGACGGCGGCGATCAGCCTAACGTCGTGCCTTCGGAAGCCGCCGTTTGGTATTACTTCCGCGAATTGGAGTACCCGCGGATCAAGGAACTCTACGAACTCGGAAACAGAATGGCTCAAGCAGCGACGATGATGACCGACACGACGGTGACGCAGCGCGTCGTCGGTTCTGCATGGCCCTGTCATTTCAACAAACCGATAGCAGAGGTCCAACAGAAGAACATCGAGATGGTTGGCATCCCCGAATGGAGCGAGGCGGATCAGGCACTTGCCAGGGCCGTGCAAAAGGAGATCGGCGCGACGGTTGACGGCTTGAAGACAAAGGTCAAACCGCTCGAGGCCCCGAAAGATCCGACGGGCGGAGGCTCAGACGACGTGGGTGACATCTCGTGGAACGTGCCAATGGTCTATCTGCGCTACCCCGCGAACATTCCCAACTTGCCGGGTCACGCGTGGCCAAACGCGGTTGCGATGGCGACGCCGATCGCGCACAAGGGCTCGACGGCCGGGGCGAAGGTTCAAGCGATGACGGCGCTCGACTACCTGGTTTCACCGGAGTTGATCAAACAGGCGTGGGCTTACTTCAAGGACGTTCAAACAAAAGACATCAAGTACACGCCGTTGATCAACGCGAGCGACCAGCCGGCGATCGAGCTAAACAAGGACAAGATGGAAAAGTTCCGCCCGGAACAGAAGAAGTATTATTACGATTCAGCGAAGTACAAGACTTATCTCGAGCAGCTTGGCATTCAGTACCCGACAGTGAAGAAGTAGAGTTCTGAGTTCAACCTTCAGGTTGCTCTTATCTCCGACAGGAAACGTTCTGAGTTCAACCTTCAGGTTGCTCTTATCTGAGACTGGGAACGTTTCCTCTCAGAACGTCGTTAAGTATCCCACTTCTTTCCGTAGTCGAGAATCGGATAGGCCCGCCAAATCTCCGCCGCTTTCTCTCGCCCAATCCGTTCCAAAAACCTCCGTCCGCTTGACCAGACCCAGTCTTGCCAATGCTCGACATAGCCGTGATGGACGGGATTGTGATGTACATAGTTCAACGTAGCCCAGAAATGACGTTCGGAAGTAATCGGGCGCTCGAAACAATTGTGCCAGACTTTACGGCCTCTGATCACATCTTGACCGTTCCAGGTAAAGGATGAGCGACCATGAAACTGTCCCAATGCGCGTCTTAGCGCTTTGATCTTCTCGGTTCGTACGAATACGTGATAGTGGTTTGGGAGAATACACCAGGCATAGGTATCCGACGCGAAGTTGCGACAGACCTCAAGAACTTCACCCTCGCACTCGGCCATGCGCTCAGGATTCTTGCCAATAATGATTTCGTGCTGGTAACACGCGGACGAAATTAGAAATTGGCAGGCGCTGTCGGCCTTCCAGTGTGGCGGTGAATGAGGTGGAAAGCCGCGACGCCGGCGAAGTTCCATTGCGCGTGCACGCTCTTCGGATGACATTTTTCGCCAATCGTACATGTTCCGCCCAGCTGTTGAGACAGGGAACGTTCTGAGTTCAACCTTCAGGTTGCTTCGATCCTCAGACAAGTGTCGGAGATTTAAAAGAGCAACCTGAAGGTTGAACTCAGAACGTGTGTATTCTCAGATAAGAGCAACCTGAAGGTTGAACTCAGAACGTTTCCTGTCTCAGATAAGAGCAACCTGAAGGTTGAACTCAGAACGTTTCCTGTCTGAGATAAGAG
>JBASRM010000634.1:0-1898 GCA_049273835.1 Blastocatellia bacterium
CGTGTGCGGCGACAATCTGGCGTATGTGACGTATACATCAGGATCAACAGGAAGACCCAAAGGCGTCGCCGTTAGACACGAGAGCGTTGTCACGTTGATCCAGTGGGCGATGGAGGTTTTCACCGCGGACGAGCTTCGAGTGGTGCTGGCTTCCACGTCGATCTCTTTTGACATATCCGTAATAGAGTTGTTCCTCACCTTGACCGCGGGAGGCAAAATGATCATCGCTGAGGATGCATTGCATCTGCCAGCTTTGAGATCGGCAGGTGAAATAACTCTTATCAACACCGTGCCCTCCGCGGCGGCCGAGTTGGTCAGGATGAGTGCGATACCTGCCGGCGTGAAGACGGTTTGTCTCGCAGGCGAGGCTCTGCAAGGCAGACTCGCGCAGCAGGTGTACGGGCAACAGAATGTCAGCCGCGTGGTGAATCTCTACGGGCCTTCTGAAGACACGGTTTATTCGACGGCGTTCTCAATAATGCGAGGAGCAGCGGACGAACCTCCGATAGGGAGACCGATAGCAAATACGCGAGTGTACATACTCGACCGGGGGCTACAACCGGTGGCTGTGGGTGTGCCTGGCGAGATTTTCATCGGGGGCGCCGGGCTGGCTCGGGGCTACCTCAACAACCCGGAAACCACCGCCGAGCGGTTCATACCCGATCCCTTCAACGATGCAGGGGCTGCCAGAATGTACCGCACGGGAGACCTTGGCCGCTATCTGCCCGATGGCAATATCCAGTTCATCGGGAGGAGAGATCAGCAGGTCAAAGTGAGGGGGTTCAGGATAGAGCTTGGGGAGATCGAGGCGGCCATGATGCATCACCCACATGTCACAGAGGCGGTGGCCGAGCTAAGGCACAGCCCGAAAGGTGACAAATATCTGGTCGCATACCTCGCCGCACAGGAACACCTCACCGCCAGTGAGATTAGGGAGCACCTCAAACAGAGACTGCCCGAGTACATGGTGCCGAGCCGCTACGTTTTGATGGACAAGCTCCCTACGACTCCCAACGGGAAGCTGGACCGCGGGGCATTGCGTGACATGGCGGAACTCCTTGCGGGGAGGACGCAGGTTGAAGCACAAAACCTACAATCGGTCGGCGCGGTAGAAGAGATAGTCGCCGGCATTTGCAGCGAAGTGCTGGGGCTGGATGACCTTCAGCCCGAAGAAGATTTCTTCGAGATGGGCGGGCATTCGCTTCTTGCTGCTCAGGTGGTGTCAAGAATCAGAGATGTGCTTTCGATAGATTTGCCGCTTCGAACCATATTTGAACGGCCGATAATAAGGGAGCTGTCCAGCGCTGTCGAAGATAAGCTGTTTCACGCAAGTGAACTTCCTGCTTTTCCAAAGAGGAGGGCGCCAGGAGATGAACCGCTACCGTTATCGTTCTCGCAGCAAAGAGTGTGGTTTCTCGAAAGGCTCGAGCCTGGAGGATCGGTCTACAACATACCGGCGGCTGTGCGGCTGATCGGGAATCTCGACGTTGAGGCTTTGAAGCGAGCCTTGACTGAGATAGTGCGGAGGCACGAAGCGCTTCGGACTATCTTTGTCGAAATCGGAGCCAGGCCGGCGCAGCGCATACTGGAGCCGGGCGAGATTAAGTTATCAGCCGTGGACTTGAACGGCCTCAACGAAACAGACAAAAGCAATCGGGCACGACAGATCATCACGCGAGAGTCGGAGCGGCCGTTCAACCTGTCGGAGGGGCCTCTGATTAGAGTCGGCCTGATCCGACTGTCGGAGCAGCAACACATTTTGACGTTGGTGATGCACCACATTGTCAGCGACGGGTGGTCAATGGGTGTGCTGGTAAGAGAATTGAGCACGCTCTACAGTGCCTTCTCCGTTGGACAGGAAACTCCACTCGAAGAACTGCCTATCCAGTATTCAGATT
>JBASRM010000635.1:0-4550 GCA_049273835.1 Blastocatellia bacterium
GCTCGTCGATTCACCGCGGACCAAAAACAACGCATCCTCGATGAGATCGCCGCTGCTCCCCCAGGCGCCGTGGGAGCTATCCTTCGACGCGAAGGTCTCTACTACTCGACGCTGGCATCCTGGCGCAGGACCAGCAAACGAGCCCGCAGCGCTTCTAACGCCGGGCCGAAAACCAGAGACCCGCGCGTTTTGGAGATCGCCCGACTTCAGCGTGAGAATGTTCGTCTTCAGAAGAAGCTGCGCAAGGCCGAGCTAATGATCGATCTCCAAAAAAAAGTGTCTCGGATACTGGGGATCGCACTGCCGGCGATCGAGGACTCCGACGACGAACTCGAGAGCGATTGATGATCGCTGCCCAAAACGAAACACCGGATCTCGATCTGCGTTCCGCCTGTCGCGCGCTGGGTGTGTCGCGGGCAACGATCTATGGCCGACGAGCCAGATTTGTCCGGCCAGGACAGTCGTCCTCTCCCAAGCCTCATCCGCGCGCGCTCACTCCTGATCAGCATATTGAGGTCTTAAACACTCTCAATAGTGATCGGTTCTGTGATCAGGCCCCCCGCCAGGTCTACGCAATGCTGTTGGACGAAGGCACATACCTGTGCTCAGTCAGCACTATGTATCGCGTGCTGGAGGCTCATCAGCTTGTTCGCGAGCGCCGCAATCAACTGCGGCATCCTGTTTACTCTCCGCCTCAGCTCCTTGCCACAGGACCTAATCAAGTCTGGAGCTGGGACATCACTAAACTGCTCGGGCCGCTGAAGTGGTCTTACTTCTACCTGTACGTCGTGCTGGACATCTTCAGCCGTTATGTCGTCGGGTGGATGCTCGCCGAGCGCGAGTCTTCTGCGCTTGCATCTCAGCTCATCGAGCGCACTGCGAACATTCACAACATTCAACCCGGTCAGTTGACTCTTCACGCCGACCGCGGATCTTCAATGCGATCGTCCCTGGTTGCTCAACTCCTCGGGGAGTTGGGCGTGACTAAAACTCATTCGCGTCCTCACGTTTCCAACGACAACCCGTTCTCTGAATCTCAGTTTAAGACCTTGAAGTATCGGCCTGAGTTCCCAGAACGATTCGGATGTTTTCAAGACGCTCATCAGTTTTGCCGTACCTTCTTCGATTGGTACAACCGTGAGCATCATCATTCGGGGATCGGGCTGCACACCCCCGAAGACGTCCACTACGGCCGCGCCCTTCGGATCAATCAAGCCAGGCGCGCTGTGTTGTTGAACGCCTTTGCCGCTCATCGCGAGCGGTTCGTCAATGGCATCCCAAAACCGCCTGCTTTGCCCGAAGCGGTTTGGATAAACCCGCCGAAGCTGATCTCAGCCTCGGAGCCCCTGCTCCCAGTGCCCCTGATCGACCTCGGCCATACACCTTTTTCAACTCAGGTTTGTGTCTCAAATCATTGACACGTTCCGTCTGTACCGGAGGTGGGCGGGCAAGCTCGATCTGGTGCTGCGTCAGTCACACCGCGCGGGAGAAAAGCTGTTCGTAGATTACGCCGGAGGCGGCGCTACACTAAATTCCAGAAGCGGCTGTCTCAAACTGGTTGGCGCGCGCCGATGCACCCTTCAAAAGTTATAGTATGCAAAGAAAGACGCGAAGGCCGCTTTAGTTCTCCAACTTCTTTGAGAATCCGTTGGTCAGTCTGGTTAGCCGTCTCATCTACATTCGGATTGTTAGGTTCCGGTGCTCAATATGGCTTGTGCAGATACGCTCAGGATCGGGATTGTCGTAGATCGGGACTGGAACAGCCTCTATGATCTCGGCGGCGCTGTAGCGTTGCTGGCCCTCACGCGAAACAGCATAAACCTTGACCAGTTGCGCGAAGTCGATTCTCTTTGCTCCCAGGCTCATTACGACGGCATCACGATAAGGCGCGAACCCGTCATTGTTTATGTCCTGCTTGTTGGCAAGCTCCTCTCGGAGTTCTGCAAATCCTTGCTGCATTTCCTCGCTCGTGGGGAAAGCAGCTAGTCGGCGAGCAAAGTAGTCTTTGGTGAGTTCCATAAGGAAAGTGTTAATGCGTAATGGTAGCGTAGCATCCTGCAAAGGTGTGTCAACGGGGGGTCGCCTAACCTTCCGAAGCGTGTGATATTTGATGTCTGCGATTTCACTCCTGATTTGGGAATTGAAAGACAGATCGCTGTTCTTTCTCAGACGCCTGTCTAATGATCGTGAATACTTAGCGAAGGTCTGAAAGGCATGTTACTATACGGATTTACAAAATCCCCGGTCGACCTCGGAAACCAAGGAGGCATAAACAATGAAGGGTGTAGCTAGCTTATCTCTAGCCTTGGCGATTGCGGCGCCGCCTTGTTTTGCCCGAACAAACGAAGGGCAAGAAACACCGCCCGGCGTAATAGAGCAACAACGCCAGGAAAAGACAGAGGAAGCAAGTACCGTTCTTCAGCTACCAAGCTATCAATTCCTGTCCAATCCACGGCCTCCCGTGGCGATTCCGTTGACCGTCGGTGCGTGGGTTCTAGTTGTCGAAAGGTTCGGGGGACTAACCGGAAACAGGAAAGATCACATCGTTATCACTTCTGATGGCGACGTCACTGTCGACACCTTAGAAGTGGCCCGAAGCCTTAAGCTACCGATGGAAGTAGCTCAAATAGACCGAATCATAGGGCAGGCCCGTCCTTCTGAATGGAGCAAGTCTAATAAGGCAAACGTGGAGCCAGGCAGCCTATGCCAAGAGTGTTATAAAACAAACCTGACGCTGTACCGCCGCGACCGCAATAACAGAGAATCAGGATATAGGGCTTACTGGGATGCCACTACTATAACTGGGTTGATTAATGAAGTTAGGCAGATACTCAAGGAGGCTGAGAGAATCAAGGAAAGAGCGCTCTACAGCCTTAAAATAAGGAAAAGCGGTTAACTGAACCTGGAGTGCACCCCAACCCAAGAAGTATTACCAATTACTATAAAACCGTTCTTAGTGGGTTGGGTTATGAGCCATTGACAAGGTTTGTGAGTTGTGATACAAGCCCTGCGACTTATGGTCCTTGTGTTAATCCGTACAGTTCTACTAATAGCGAGTGCTCTATTAGTCTCTTTTGCTACTACTGGTTCCGCGGTCGGGCAGTCGTTCTGTAGCGTTCAGTATACAAGTAGCGGTTGTAACGGTGATTGCTGCTACGCATATGTGCAATATTACTGTGATGAGGGCACCCCTCAATACTGTGATTGTTATACGACCTACTGTGACACCTCTACAGGTTCCTTCTATCTCGAGCAATGTTCTTGTAATTAGTTTCGATTCGGACAAGGAGAGGCAAAGATGACTTCCAGTGTTGGAAAAAAAGCTGCAGTGTTAGTTATTTTTGGGCTAGTGATATTGGCGGGCACGAGCCTTCTTAGCTTGAAAAGAGCCGGGGCTATCGCGAAAACCCAAGAACAGGCAGGAGCATTACGCTCGGCTAGGGCTCAGGGAGCCGGCAGCAATTCAGTAGCTTGGCACCATCAAAGAATCGGTATTTCAATCACAGGTGGGCAGCTTCGTGTGATACTGGCCGATCTGTCTTCGAATACGGACTACATCGTCGGCGTCCGTTCCGTTGATGCGCAAGAAACAGGATTAATCGCAGGCGAAATAAGGTTCGGCGGTTCAGGTTCAAAGTCAATTCGCCCAATCTCTCAAATTGTCGACTGGCCGCGAGAACTTATCGATGTTCAGCCCGGCGTTATCAGAGCATCCGGGCTGTCGAAGGCTGCGGGAAGCGTATTGATATATGTAACAGTCGCGGCTGGCACAGAGGTGAGTATAGATACCCCCGATAGAACCATTGCGCGAGCAACGCTCGGCAATGGTCTTTTGATTCACAATGGAATAGCCATTGCCGAAGAGGTTGCAGGTATTCGTACCCTCGTCTCACGGTTAGCACGACCAAGTCCGTCTCCAAACGCCGCGCAGGTGGTTAGAATTCAAGGGAATCAATATGTGGCTACACCCAAGGGGCTTGCGAAGAATCTAATAAGCCTTAGGAAGCCAAGCTGTCCAACCGGGATAACTGTTGCAGAATTGGAAGTAGTAACTTTGAAGGTCACAATCGACGAAACCGGAACCATCAAACATGTCACTTCTATAAGGGGGACCCAGGTTTTCGTTGAGGCCGCGATGCAAGCGGTCAAGGAGTGGAGATTTACCCCCTTCTCTGCTGAGAATAAAGCTGTTCCAATTGTGGCATCAATCGTTTTTTTCTTTGGTCCGAATGGAACAGTGAGTTCACCTGTTTTTGATGAAATGGGTAAATAAAAACAACAAGGATGCTATGTCTGACAAAACACTAACGGTGCCGGGGGTGTTTGTACTTTTATCGTTATTGTTCCTTGCATTTCCCGTCGCGCACTCGGTGGTGATGGCAGAATGTGCCGTCAATGGTGGCTGTTCAGAACAGTATTCCTCCAGCGGCAGTAGGGAGGCGCGTGTCAACGACTATGAGACACCGGCCATTTGAATTTAGTGTAGTAGCACCGGTTCTGAGTCCGGGCCGCCCGACAGGTTGGGCGGGTTGATCCAGACGGCCCTTGGC
>JBASRM010000648.1:0-2860 GCA_049273835.1 Blastocatellia bacterium
CCCCAGTTGAGCGCCAAGAAGATCGGGACCAGCCTCAACCTGGACAAATCGGGAATATGCGTGACGATTGACGAAGCGGCCATGCGCTCGACCTTGATAAACCTGATGCTCAACTCGATCCAGGCGATGAGCGAAGGCGGCGAGCTGAAAGTGTCCACCGCGATTGCCGATCAGGGAATTCGAGTCGAGATTGCAGACACGGGCTGCGGCATGACCGAAGAGCAAACCAAACACATATTTGAGCCGTTCTATACCACCAAGAGTCAGGGGATGGGCCTGGGGTTGTTCTTTGCGTCTACGGTCATCGAACAACAGAGCGGATCAGTCGACGTGAGCAGCACCGCCGGGAAAGGCACCGTAGTTACAATCACCTTGCCTTTGGAGACGGCAAAGGCGGACGAGGCCAGTGGGTAGGATCTTAGTAGTAGACGATGAGAACAGCGTCACCGGCGCGCTCGACGTGATACTGAGCGACGCCGGCCACCAGGTCAAGACTGCCAGCACGGTTGGCGAAGCCCTCAAGTTGCTGGAGCGCTGTCCTATCGATCTCGTTCTAACCGATTTGAGGCTGGCGGACGCGACGGGCATCGACCTGCTGCTTCGTGTCAAACATGATAAACCCGAGATCGAAGTGATATTGATGACCGCGCATGGCTCGGTTGATGTCACCATCGAGGCGATCAAGGGCGGGGCCTATTACTATCTCGAGAAGCCTTTTACTCCGGATCAGGTGCTGACGCTTGTCAGGCGCGCGCTCGAACTCGCCTCCATCAAGCAAGAGAACCGGGCGCTCAGGCGCACGATCGGCGGAGAGGCGCAATCCTTCGGCATGGTCGGACGCACGCCGAAACTGTTACACATTTACGATACCATTCGCGCGACGGCGGCCTCCGAGGCGTCGGTGTTGATTGAAGGCGAGAGCGGGACCGGCAAGGAACTGATCGCCGCCGCCTTCCATTTTCATAGCGACCGGTCGGGGGGCCCGTTTGTGCGAATCGACTGCGCAGCTATTCCGCGCGACCTGATCGAATCCGAGCTGTTTGGCTACAAGAAGGGCGCCTTTACCGGCGCCGATCGCGACAAGCGCGGACTGATCGAGGCAGCTTCGGGCGGAACATTGCTTCTGGATGAGATTGCGGAGACGCCGGCGCATCTTCAGACGAAGTTGCTGCGCGTGCTTCAGGATAGAAAGGTGCGGCGGCTGGGAGACGAACAGGAGAATGATATCGACTTCAGGCTGGTGACCGCTACAAACCGCAACACGGCGGAGGCTATGAAACAAGGCGTTCTCCGTGAAGACCTCTACTTTCGGATCAGCACGATCAAGATAACGGTGCCGCCTCTTCGCGAGCGATTGGATGACCTGGCCCTGCTTGCCGAGGAGTTTTTGCAGCGATATGCGAAGAAATACGGCAAGGACGTTCGGAGCATATCGCAGCCGACGCTGTCGCTGCTCTCCCGCCACGACTGGCCGGGCAACGTGCGTGAGCTGGAGAGCGTGATCGAGCATGCGGTGTTGTTCTGCCAGGACGAGCAAATCAGTCCTGAACACCTTCCCGACCACGTGAATGGTGCGCGGGACGGGGTTCGATTTGAGATTCCTCCCTATTTGACGCTTGAAGAAATCGAACGGGAAGCCATCGAGCAGACGCTCGAGCGGACCGGCGGCAACGTCAAGAAGACTG
Source organism: Blastocatellia bacterium (assembly GCA_049273835.1). Taxonomy (GTDB): domain Bacteria; phylum Acidobacteriota; class Blastocatellia; order UBA7656; family UBA7656; genus Onstottus_A. The sequence goes on from JBASRM010000648.1 coordinate 1,686, forward strand.
CTCATATACTCAACCTGCACCGTCCCACTCTTTATCGCAAGCTTAGAAGATTCGGCCTCGAGCGCCACGCCCGGGATGAGGATTCAGAGTACTCCGGCTCTTAGCTTCGCTGTTACTTGAGAACCTCCTGTCCGACAAGCTGGCAGCTTGTCGGACATTAAATTGGGTCCCTCACTTGCTGGCTTACAGCTGGCCGGCCGACGAATTGAACCCCCACGAGTCATACCACCGCAGTGGAGGCTGGATGCCTGGCAATAGCACAGTTCTGGTTGTTGACGACGAGCCGAGTGTAGGTGATGCGCTTAGTGTGATCTTGAGCGAGAGCGGCTACCAGGCAGTGCTGGCGACAAGCGGGCGAAGTGCGCAGGATGAAGCAGATAAGCGAACCTTCGATGTTGCAATCATTGACGTTGGTCTTCCCGACATCTCCGGCCTCGACCTCCTCAGTTACCTTCTGGTAAGGAACACCAAATTGAAGATCATTATGATAACGGCCCACCCAACGCCGGGATTAACGGAAGAAGCGACAAGACTGGGCGCAGTAGATGTCCTGCTCAAGCCTTTCTCCCCTTCGGATGTTCTCGACGCCGTCAGAATCGCTGTAAGCTGGAATTGATTCTTTTGAGTGTTATAAACCCGATCAACCCCAAACCGCCGTCGGAGATATTGGTCACGCAAAAGCTAACAAGGCGAGCCTCCGTTTTGATCCTGCTGTGTTCTATCCTGAACCAAACCAGCCGGCATGTGATTCAGGATGGAACATAGGGCGTCGGCCTCCCGTTGGTAAGGATTCTAACTAACAAACGAGTGTCAGGAACTTAGCCTACGATTGATGGCGGGCACGTTGTTTGCTTTTCGTGCGGCTGCGGCTCGGCAGTTGTATCCGAGTGGCCGATGCGCGCGACGGTTTGTTTTTGTGTGATTCATCGCCCGAGATTCAGCTCTGAGTTCCGGGTCGGTAGTCGTCGTTCTGAGGGGTTTACGCTGAGCAAACCGGTAGGTTGTATCCAGTCATCGCCCGAAGGGGTGTCAGTTTCCCGAACAAGGAGAAATAACAAGCGAAATAACATGGCCGAAGGGTATTGATGCAGCTACAGAAGACCTCCTTCCCTCGGGTTGGTCAATGCAGGTGTCAATATCGCGGTCATGTCGGGCAACTTAATCATCGCCTGAAG
>JBASRM010000651.1:0-13757 GCA_049273835.1 Blastocatellia bacterium
CACCGCGTGCGATGATCGGGGATGCTCACAGCCGACAGGCGTGAGAGGTTCACGTTCGAACCTACAAACACCGCGTGCGATGATCGGGGATGCTCACAGCCGACAGGCGTGAGAGTTTCACGTTCTAACCTACAAACACCGCCTGCGATGATCGGGGATGCTCACAGCCGGCAGGCGTGAGAGCTTCACGTTCGAGCCTACAAACACAGCGTGCGATGATCAGGGATGCTCACAGCCGGCAGGCGTGAGAGTTTCACGTTCTAACCTACAAACACCGCGTGCGATGATCGGGGAAAGGTCGAACAACGGTCAGGTCGAACTTGACACAGTTCGTCGAGCCCACCAAGATCAGTTTCCTTAGAAGGGAGCCGGTTTCATTGAACGAACAGCCTTTTCGCAGGTCGATCCGTCAAGAATTGATTGTGTGCGCAGGCATACTTTTTCTGGCGACCGTGATTATGCTGCCGGTATTTATCCGAGGGTTTCCGGCCGGATTCGACGCGGTCAGACACTACCGCTGGACTACGCAGTTCAATGAAGCGATTGGCGATGGCGCGCTGTATCCGCGCTGGTTACCCGGCGCGAATGAGGGCCAGGGAAGCCCGGCAATTCTGTATTACGCTCCGTTGTCGTTCTATGCGGCTGCGGGTTTCTCGTTAATCAGTGGAGAAACGCTGCGGGCGATGGCGCTTAGTTGCTGGCTTGCTCTGGCCTTGTCCGGTTTCACAATGTACGCCCTCAGCAGATCGGTGCTGCCGCGTACACTCGGTTTCGTCACAGCCGCACTCTACATGATGATGCCGTACCACCTGCTCGATCTTTATCAAGGATCGACGGTCTCTGAATTCTGGTCATTTGTCTGGGTCCCGCTTCTGTTTGATGCCGTACGCCGAGTTAGCGAAGTGCGCAGTCTTCTGGCGATGGCATATCTCGCTTTGAGCTATGCGCTGCTTGTGCTGACTCACGTTCCGGTGTTATTCCTCACCAGCATTTCTCTGGCAGTGTTCGCATTGGCGCTCACTCGTAACCCGCGAGCGCTGCTTCGGATCACGGCAAGTCTGGCATTGGGCGCAGGGGTTGGCGGAATATTCTTGATCCCAATTCTGTTCGAGAGCCGCTACATAAGACTTTTTTTCAAGTTTGACTACAGGGACTATTTTCTGTTCGAGCACCTTCGCGCGGCGCTCACCACAACTCGGTTCCCGTCCAATGCTTCACCGTTCACCTATCTGCTGGATAACGATGTCGTTGCTTTCGGGCTTCTTGCAGCGTTCTTAGTGAGTTCTTTGCTGATCGCGATGGGCCAACGATATAACAAGCCAGATGATCGATTTGCTCGATTGTGCTTCGCGATCTGGGTTGTGACTGCCTTTAGCATCCTAATGACCACTCGGCTTACCTGGCCGATCTGGCGGATAACGCCGGGACTTTCGTTTCTGTTTTTCCCTTACCGATGGTTGGTTGTCGCTTCGGCCGGGACAACCCTACTGTTCGGCTTGTCGGCCCGGGTAATCATGCATACCGCGGGCGGGTTGCGTGTACTAAAGATCGCTGCCGCCGTCATTGTGGTTGTTTTGAACCTCGCTATCGGGGCGCTTGCGGTCTGGCGGGCGCCGATTGCTTCGGACGGACTCGCCGGGGGCCTGTCCCGTAGAGACACGCGCGAGTATCGCCCGGTGTGGTGGGATGGGAACCTCCGCAGTGAACTGTGGAAAACGGCGTGGTTGATTGAAAGCGGCGATGCGGAGGTTCGCGCCATCGACGATACAGGGATCGAGCAGAGTTATTCTGTGAATGCGGCTACACACTCGGTCATCATGTTTCGAACTTTGTATTTTCCTGGTTGGGTCAGCCGCGTTGATGGCAAACAAACCGAAGTAGTCTCCAGCGAGGATGGCCATATTCAACTCAACCTCGAACCTGGGGACCACAGCTTGACGCTGAGCTTTGAAGACACGAAGCCACGCACCGCCGGAAAGGTCGCTTCCGGTATCAGCCTGTTGATCCTCTTCGGGTTATTGTACAGAGCGCTTCGAACCTCCCGAACGGCTCGCTGACGCACTCGTCTTGACAGCCTGACCGCCCGCGTCAAAAATCGAATCTCAGTCTCAGGTAACGCCAGATGAAATCAACGACCGAAACCGACCTCGAATCGACAGTCAAGAACTCGCGAGACGCGCTGGATTCGTGGGTTCGCGAGATCGTCGAGTGGCACTTTAATCCGGAGACCGGCTGTCCGTTCTGGCTTGAATACGCAAGCAAGATCGATTGGGATCCACGTCGCGAGATTCGCGGTTATGATGATCTCAATAGGTTTGGCGGCTTCAAGGATGAATGGCTGCGCGGCGGCCCGGTTCGACGATGGGTGCCAAAGGCGTACGGCGATCGCCCCGTCTATGTTTTTGAAACCGGTGGAAGCACCGGCGTGCCCAAATCGCGAATCAATATCGATGATTTTCGAATGGACTATGAGGCTTTCGGCGACACACTGCCGGATGAGTTTTTTCCAAAAGGATCCGACTGGCTGATGCTCGGGCCGACCGGTCCCCGAAGGCTCCGGCTTGGGGTCGAGCATCTCGTACAGCACCGTGGCGGCATTTCTTTCATGGTTGACCTCGATCCGCGCTGGGTGATCAAGCTGATAAAAATGAACCAGGGCGAGATGGCCGAGAAGTACAAACAACACGTGATAGATCAAGGTCTCACACTGTTGAAAGCGCACGACAACATCCGGTGTATGTTCACAACGCCAAAGCTGCTCGAGGCGCTTTGTGAGAAAGTATCTTTAAAACGTGTCGGTATCAGGGGTGTTGTTTGCGCCGGCACGGAGATGACTCCGCGGTTTTATCGTTTGGCGGTGGAAGAATTGCTGGACGGAGTTTATTTTGCGCCCACCTATGGAAACACTCTAATGGGATTGGCGGTCCATAAGCCGCGCCCAGCTGAAGACAACTACGCGGTGATCTATTACCCGCCAGCGCCGCGCGCGATGATCGAAGTTGTGGACCCGGACAATCCGGAAAGAGTAGTTGAATACGGCGATACTGGCCGGGTCAGGCTCACGACGCTCACCCGAGAGTTCTTCATGCCGGGTTTCCTTGAGAGAGACGAGGCAGAGCGCGAACCGCCTTGCGAGCTGTACCCGTGGGACGGTGTTCGCAACGTGAGGCCGTTCTCGCGCTTCCAGAACAGCGTTGTTGAAGGAGTGTACTGATTTTGGGTTTTAGATTTTGGATTGGAAGCTGGCGCGCGCATAGGTGTCCGAGGCGCTGACAATTCAAGTCAATCCAAAATCCGAAATCCAAAATCCCAAATCCTATGAGGATCCTTTCCATCACAGCGGGCGCGGCGGGTATGTACTGCGGCAGTTGTCTACGGGACAACACGCTGGCGGCGGAACTCCTGCGGCAAGGACACGACGTCCTGCTTGTCCCGATCTACACACCGACGCTGACGGACGAAGAAAACGTCAGCCAGCATCGAGTCTTTTTTGGCGGAATCAGTGTTTATCTCGAGCAGCATGTTCCGCTGTTCAGGCACACACCGAAGCTGCTCGACCGGTTATGGGACTCCGAGACGGCGTTGAAAATGCTTGCGCGGCATTCGGTCTCCGTAGCCCCGAAGTCACTCGCTGAGCTGACCATCTCGATGTTGAAGGGTGAAGACGGTAACCAGCGCAAGGAACTCAGCAACTTGATTAACTGGTTAAAGGCTGAATCCCGACCCGACGTAGTGAACCTGCCCAACTCGCTTTTGATCGCTCTGGCAGAGCCAATAAAGCGAGAGCTGGATATCCCCGTCTTCTGCACATTGCAAGGTGAAGATTTGTTCATCGACGGACTTGGCGAGCCGTATCGCACCGAGGCCCTTGGCTTGATCCGCTCGCATGTCGAGTTCGTAGACGGATTTCTTGCGGTGAGCGACTTCTACGCAAACAAGATGTGCCGCGAGCTCCGCATTCCAGACGAGAAGATGCATATTGCTCCGCTCGGGATTAGCTTCGATGGCTACGCGAAGAGAGAGAGCCGTGAATCGGATGAGTTCGTGGTCGGCTATTTTGCCAGGATCGCGCCCGAAAAAGGGCTGCATGTTCTTTGCGAGGCCTACCGGCTGCTCAGACAAAGAAAGCCCGAGCGGCGGATCCGGCTCGAGGTTGCGGGTTACCTGGCGCCCGACCAGCACGGCTATCTCTCAGGGATTGAGCGTGAGATGAAGGACGCCGGGCGTGGTGGAGAGTTTCAATATCGAGGTGTGCTTGATCGCGAAGCCAAGATCGAGTTTTTGCAGGGGCTCGACGTAATGTCGGTGCCGGCAACCTACGACGAACCAAAAGGCATGTCGCTGCTCGAGGCAATGGCTGCAGCTGTACCGGTTGTTCAGCCTCGCCGAGGCTCGTTCACAGAGATCATCGAACGAACAGGCGGCGGGTTGTTGGTGGACAAGTACGATGCAGAGAGTCTCGCGGCAGGATTGCAGTCGCTTATCGAAAGCCCGTCGCTGGCGGCCGAGCTCAGTGAGAAAGCGTTCGCCGGTGTGCGTGAGCATTACGCGGCTTCGAACATGGCGAGGCGGGCGATCGAGGCGTTCACTTTCACGGGAAGACGCGCAGCAGCCGAAGGCATGGAATCAGTCGAGCTTGCGCGCGGATAAATGAGAGGCACACCATGCAACTGTCGTATGCCCAGATCCCTCGGCGTCAGGTGAATCATATGGATCTCAAAGAGGTATTTCGCTTTGTCGCACCGGGCGTCCGTGATGCTGCGATCAAAGGCGCAGCACAGTTGAATGATCTAGGCATTCGCTACGCGTTGGCAGGAGGACTCGCAGTCGGCGCCCACGGCTACATTCGGGCCACAGTCGATGTGGATTTTTTGGTGGGTGAAGAGGCGTTTGAACATCAGGGATCGCTGGTCGCTTTTAAGGCAGGTGTACCCATCGAAGTGGATGGCGTGCGCATCGACTATCTGTCGCCGGTGTCGCTCGGCCCACAGTTGGAAGAGGTCCTCGACCATCCTCTTTTGAATGAAGGGCTGGCCATCGTTCCGATTGAAGTGCTCGTTTACATGAAACTCGCGGCAAGGCGGCGCAGGGATTTGGTGGATGTCGTTGAGCTCTTGAAAGCCGGAGCCGATGTCAGAGTTGTGCGGGACTATCTGCTGCAATACGCCGGCGATCTGGTTCCACAGTTTGAAGAGTTGGCCAACGAGGCGCTGGGTGAATGACACATCCTATCCCAAACCGCGGGCTAGACAATCTGCCGCGCGGGGATTCAATCCGGGAGTGAAAAAGCAATGAGCGTTGGATCAACAGACTTATCTAGAGCGCAGCAAGCAACGACACAACTCGATGCCCGCGTGCGCGAGATCGTCGAGTGGCATTTCAACCCCGAGACTGGTTGCCCTTTCTGGCTGGATTTCGCCTCGAAGTTAGGTTGGGATCCAAGACGCGAGATCACCTCCTTCGACGATCTCAGAAAGTTCCCGCCCTTTGAAGACGAATGGTTGCGAGGAGGACCGGTCCGGCGCTGGCTGCCCAAGGGGTTAGAGGGCAAACCCATCTTCACCTTCGAAACCGGGGGCACCACGGGCGTGCCCAAGAGCCGCCTTCAGATCGAGGACTTCAGGACCGATTATGAAATGTTCAGCGAGACTCTACCGGAAGAATACTTTCCGAAAGGTTGCAACTGGCTGATGCTCGGGCCGTCCGGTCCGCGCAGGTTGAGGCTTGCGGTCGAGCACCTGTGCCAGTACCGTGGCGGGATTTGTTTCTGTGTCGATCTCGACCCGCGTTGGGTAATCAAGCTTATCAAGTGGGGTGAGTCCGAATCGCTTGACCAGTACAAGGCTCACGTGATCGATCAAGCAATCACGATTCTCGGGGCGGGCCACGAAATCCGATGCTTGTTTGCAACTCCAAAGCTCCTCGAGGCCCTGGCCGAGGAGCTCGATAACCGCGGGACATCCGTCAAAGAGTCAGGGATAACCGGGATCTTCGCGGGGGGCACCGAATTCACTCCGCAGTACACACGCTTCGCGATGGAGGAGCTGCTGGGCCAGGGCGTGTACCTGACCCCGACGTATGGCAACACGCTGATGGGGCTGGCCTGCTCGAAGCCAGTGACTCCGGATGACGGCTTCAAGATCGCGTACTACGCGCCGCAGCCTCGCGCCGTGATCGAGGTGGTTTCGTTTAACGATCGCGACATGGTTGTTGACTATGGTGAAACCGGCCGCGTGCGATTGACTACGCTGACTCGTGAGACATTCATTCCAGGATTTTTGGAAAGAGACGAAGGTGAGCGCGAGAAGCCTTGCGACAAATTCCCGTGGGACGGCGTTAGCGGAGTTCGTCCATTCCGGAAGCTCGCCAGCCAGACAACAGTGGGAGTTTATTAACTGTCAGTAAGTGAGGAACCGATGGCAGTCCTAAACATTCCAATTCTCAGGTGGGGTCAGCCCTACACCAGTCTCGATACCGAAGACGTCGTCCACTTCATCACCGGCGAGACTCTAGCTCGCGTGAGCCAGGCCAACACCGGCCTGCTGGGCCGTGATATGCGCTTTGCCGAGCGCGCCCGGCATGTGCTCACCGAGATCCCGGTTTCGGACTTGATCGCGATGATGAAGAAGGCAGCGGACCTCTACCTCAACGCTACGCTGCCGATGGGCGATGGCGCTCAAACGCCTGACGACTTCGCCCGTCAGCAATCGGCAAGCACCGGTCTGCCTGAGCACATGTGCAAAGCCAACATGAGTAAGAACCATTTCGTGTTGTCGAACATGGACAAGATTCTGGACGCGCTCACCAGAGGGTTGGATCTGAACATCCTTACGCGCGGTTATGGAATCGAGTCGCGCGGCGTGGTGGTGAGTTATCAAGCGCAATCTCCGGTGCTGGGATTGGTGCTGCCTTCGAACTCGCCCGGTGTGCATACCTTGTGGCTTCCGGTGATCCCGATGCAAATCGGGCTGCTGCTCAAGCCGGGCCCTCAAGAGCCGTGGACCCCGTGCCGAATGGCGGCCGCATTTACCCAGTCTGGCGTGCCAAAAGAGGCGATTGGAATGTATCCAGGCGGCGGCGAGATGGGCGCAGAAGTCGTGCGGCGATCGAATCGAACCATGATCTTCGGGGGCACACCGACGGTTGAACGCTATCGAGGCGACCCGCGCGTGCAAGTCCATGGGCCAGGCTTTACGAAGATTCTGTTGGGTGACGACGTGGTGGATCAATGGGAGAAGTACATCGACGTGATGGCCGACAGCGTGTTTTTGAACAGCGGACGCGGCTGCATCAACTGCTCGGGAGTGTGGGCCTCCCGTCACACCAGGGAGATCGCAGAAGCGCTTGCGGAACGGATCGGGCCAATCGAGCCAAAGCCGCCCGAGGACCCCGAGGCAAGCCTCGCGGCGTTCACGGTGCCGGGTGCCGCGATAGCAATCTGGAAAAGCATCGAGTCGGGTTTGCAAGAGGCGGGTGTCGAGCATGTCACCGCAAAGTTCGGATCGCGGCTCGTCGAGAAGCAGCGTTGCGGCTATCTGAGACCGGTGGTCATCCATTGCGACTCACCGGATCGCACGATGGCGAACACCGAATATATGTTCCCGTTTGTCAGCGTAGTCAGGTGTCCGCAAAACGAGATGCTCGGACGGATTGGCTCGACGCTCGTGGGCAGCGCGATCACTTACGACGAGGAGTTTCAACGGCAACTCGTGAATGCGACACACATCGATCGTCTGAACCTGGGGCCGGCGCCGACGATTCAACTCGACTGGCTTCAGCCGCACGAAGGGAACATAGTCGAGTTCCTGTTCCGTCCTAGAGCGTTTCAGTCAAGGCTTGAGAAGGTGGCGGTGTGAGGTGAGAGAGGTGTGAGGTGTGAGGTTGGCGTCCAGCGATGCGATGAGAATAAAGAGCTACCGCGACTTGTTTGTTTGGCAAAAAGCGATGGACTTGGTCGCTGAATGCTACCGAGTGGCCAATTTGCTACCGAAGCATGAAACATATGTACCGAGGATCGGCTGGATTGGGGTTTGTTTTGCTTGAAGCCATCAACCTGACGAAGGAGTATCCCACCCCGCGAGGGTCGCTCTCGGTGCTCTCAAACATTTCGCTGCACCTGGCAAGAGGCGATGCCATTGCGATTATGGGGCCGTCGGGTAGCGGTAAGAGCACGCTGCTTCACATCATCGGCGCGCTCGATCCACCAACGTCAGGCACCATCACGTTAGACGGCAACAACCCTTATCAACTCGACGAAAAAGAACTAGCGGTTTTCCGGAATCAGCGAGTCGGTTTTGTGTTTCAGGATCATTGTCTCCTGCCCCAATGCTCGGTTCTCGAGAACGTCTTGACGCCGACATTGATCGCACGATCCAGCAACAACTCATCCCAAAAGGCCCGCGCATTGCTCGACCAGGTGGGACTTTCTGCACGGCTCGAGCACCGTCCGGCAGAGTTGTCCGGCGGCGAGAAACAACGGGTGGCTCTGGCCCGCGCGCTGATCAATGAGCCGGTCCTGCAGTTGTGCGACGAGCCAACAGGTAATCTTGACCACAAGTCTGCCGAAACAGTGGCGTCGCTGCTGCTGGAGCTTCACTCGCGACAGAAAACGATCTTGATCGTGGTCACTCACAGCGCTGAGCTTGCCGCTAACTTCCCGGTCCGCTACGAGATGGTCGAGCAGAGCCTCAGGCAAGCATAATGCGAGCTTCAACTCTACTCTCTCGAAATCTAGCTTACTTCTGGCGAAGCAACCTCGCGGTTGTGCTCGGAGTCGGGACAGCGGTGGCAGTGCTCACGGGCGCGTTACTTGTCGGTGATTCAGTGCGCGGAAGTTTGCGCGAACTCTTTGTTCAACGCCTGGGCAAGACCGATCACTTGATTGCTTCGACGGGGTTTTTCAGGGAAGCACTTGCCGGTGAGCTTCTTGCCGATCCGCGTTTTACCGAGGCTTTCAACGGCGTATGTCCCTTGATCGTGCTTAATGGTCTGGTGACTGACGAAAAGAGCGGCCGCCGAGCCTCAGGTGTTCAGGTCTACGGTGTTGACGATCGCTTTTGGAGATTCCACGGGCCAGCGAGCGAAGTGCAAGCGCCAACCGAGCGAGAGGCCCTCATGAGCCCTGATCTGGCGCGCGAGCTCGGCGCTGTATCGGGCGAGCCGAGTCTCCTTAGAATAGAGAAGCCCTCGGCGATACCTGCGGGCTCATTGCACGGTCGCAAAGATGATCTCGGTCGAACTATTCGTCTGACTTTTCGTGAAGTCTTGACGCCGTCGCTTCTCGGCGAATTCTCACTTCGTCCAAGCCAGGGCGAGGTGCGCGCGATGTTTGTGTCGCTTGCAAGGCTGCAAAAGGATGTCGAACAGCCGGGCAAGGTCAATACCCTTCTGGTGGCGGAGAAATCTACGGGTGCCGATCGAACAGCCGCCCGGCCCGCCGTAATATACGACATACTACGAGACACATTCTCGCTTGAAGACCTCGGGGTGAAACTGCGCGTGCTCGACACAGGACGCGGCATCGCACTCGAAAGCCAAAGCGCAATCATAAGTGACGCGCTCTATACCGACGCAGTGGAAGCGGCCAGGGAAGCCAATCTTAATGTCGTTCCGATTCTGAGCTACCTGGCCAACGGTATTCGACTGGGACAGCGCGAAGTGCCCTACTCGGTAATCACCGCGATCGACGAGGAAGCGTTCGAAGCGATGACGCGCCGCTTCGGCGTCGCGCGCAGTACCGATCAGACACTGGCCGCCGATGTCTTAGCATTGCCGCGCATCGTGTTAAATGAATGGGCCGCGACCGACCTGGGGGCAAAAAGAGGCGATCTGATCACGCTCGATTATTACCTCTGGGAAGACGAGGGCCGGCTCAGGACTGACAGCGCGCGGTTCAGGCTTGAAGCGATTGTGCCGCTCGGCGATGAAGCCTTGGACCGCGACCTGGTGCCCGACTATCCCGGTCTCACCGAGACTGAGAACATCGCCGATTGGGACCCGCCGTTTCCAGTCGACCTGAAGCGTGTGCGTCCGAAGGATGAGGACTTTTGGCACCGGTACCGGACTACGCCGAAGGCTTTCATTCCGCTACAGACGGGAATCAAGCTTTGGCAATCGCGTCATGGGAAGTTCACATCGCTCCGGATACGCGCCGCAGACGGCGGCTACAACCAATCGCGTCTGGACGCGTTCAAACAAAGTTTGAGAGCTTCATCGGACCCGATTGAGATGGGCATTTCGATCAGCCCGGTGAGAACGGAAGGTCTCGAAGCGTCGCGCGGGGCAACTGACTTCGGCGAATACTTCGTCTACTTCAGCTTCTTTCTGGTCGTGGGGGCGCTTTTGCTTGCGAGTTTGTTCTTCAAGCTCGGCATCGAGCAGCGGCTGCGCGAGATTGGCACCTTGCGCGCCCTGGGGTTCCCACTCGCAACGGTGCGATCTTTGTTTCTGCTTGAAGGACTGGTGCTCGCGACACTTGGAAGCGTGCTCGGGGTGATCGGAGCAGTTGGATACGGCGCGCTGATAATGTACGGGTTGCGCACCTGGTGGGTGGGCGCCGTCGGGACGACCTCGTTGAGCCTGCACATTTCAGGCTTCTCGCTGGTCATAGGTGGGGCCGGCGGAATCGTCGTTGCGCTGTTGTGCATTGTCTGGACGCTTAGAACGCTGAAACGGTCGTCACCGCGAAGCTTGCTCACGGGTAGTCTGGATGCTGCGATGCAAAGCGATTCGGCAGCCAATTGGCGCCGGCGCGCCATCGTGTCTCCGCGATTGCTCTCACTGGTCTTTGCTTCAGCCGCAGCCCTGCTGCTCCTCGCCTCTTCGCTGAACCGTATTGGAACGACCGCGGCGTTCTTTGGCGCGGGAACGATGCTATTGATTGCGTTGTTGTGTTTTGACTACGGCTGGCTCACAGGAAGAGTCACAAGCTTGTTGGACGGCAGGGGCTGGTGGTCTGTTGCGAGACTCGGTTTCAGGAACGCAACGTATCACCCGGGGCGGAGCGTGCTCTGCATCGCGCTCATCGCGTCGGCCTCCTTCATTCTAGTAGCGGTCGACACCTTCAAGCGGGACGTCAACGATGTTGCGCTCAATATAAGGTCGGGAAGCGGCGGGTTTCCGTTGCTGGCAGAGTCGATGCTGCCTTTGTATCACGATCCGAACACACCGGAAGGAAGAGAAGCGTTGGGCCTGGTGACACAACGGGGTTTCGATCCTCAGAGCGTGAGCTTTACCAGGTTTCGAGTTCGGCCGGGGGATGATGCCAGTTGTCTCAACCTGTACCAGCCTAAAAATCCGAGGCTCCTGGCGCCTGGCGATGACTTCGTTCGTAGCGGGCGTTTCGCTTTTCAGGAATCTCTAGCTCAGACCAAGGAAGAGAAGGAGAATCCGTGGTTGCTGCTGAATCGCGAGCTGCCGGATGGCGTAGTGCCGGTCATTGCCGATGCCAACTCGATGACTTACGTCCTTCATCGCAAGCTTGGAGACGAAATCGTAGTCAACCGGGCAAACGGGGAGGCCGTGCGACTGCAGTTGGTCGCCGCGCTGTCCGATAGCATCTTCCAAAGCGAGTTGCTGATGAGTGACGCAAGCTTCCTGAGATTGTTTCCGGAGCAAGGGGGCTACAGTTTCTTTTTGTTGGATGTGGCTCCGGAAGCTTCTTCCGTGGCAGCGGGAGTTCTGGAGGAGCAGCTTTCTGATTTTGGGTTCGACGCGGTTCCGACCGCTGAGCGGCTGGCGAGCTTTCATCGAGTAGAGAACACATACCTCTCGACCTTTCAGACGTTGGGAGGGCTTGGGTTGGTGCTGGGCACATTGGGGCTTGCGACGGTGTTGCTGCGAAACGTACTGGAGCGGCGCAGAGAGCTGGCGCTATTGAGGGCGATTGGTTACAACTCGAGTCACTTTGCATTGATGGTGATCGCGGAGAACGCGTTTCTTGTATTTTGCGGGTTGGTGACCGGAGCAGCGTGTGCGCTTGTAGCGATCGGGCCAGCCTTCATTTCAAGAGGCGGTCACTTTCCAGTTTTCTCGTTGTGGCTATTGGCAAGTGTGTTTGTGACCGGTCTGCTCGCGTCGCTCGCCGCAACATTAGCGGCGCTGCATACACCGTTGCTTGCAGCGCTCCGCGCGGAGTAGAGTTCGAGAATTGCCATCAAGCTGAGCGGCTTCACCGCCCTCTGTGCCGATGGGCTTTGCCCTCGGAGGAAGCTAGCGACCCACCGGGCTCCGCCGCCCACTGTTCCGCGCTTCATCTTTCTCCCGGAATCGTCTACCATAAAGGCCATTCTTAAACGGAGGTTCTCTGAACGTGCGAAGGATACTTCTCTACCTGGCTATCATAACTTCGCTGTCGGTTACGTCCACGCTAGCCGACAACTGGCCGCAATGGCGAGGACCATCTCTGAACGGCATCAGCACCGAAAAGAATCTGCCGACCCGCTGGAGCGCCGAGGAGAACGTCACCTGGAAGCTCCCGATGCCAAGCTGGACCGGGGCGACTCCTATCATCTGGGACGAGCGCATCTTTCTAAACGTCGCCGAGGGCGACGACCTTTTTCTGTGGTGCGTCGACAGAAAGAAGGGCGAGCTTCTGTGGAAGAAACATCTCAGCGGCGGCAACACCAAGATGCGCAAGCAGAATATGTCATCTCCGTCGCCGTGTACCGATGGCAAGAATATCTGGGTGATGACCGGCACTGGCATTCTCAAGGCGTTCGACTTCGGCGGCGTCGAGCTTTGGGCGCGGGATATACAAAAGGACTACGGCCGCTTTGGCTTGAACTGGGGTTACGCCTCTTCGCCGCTGCTTTACGAAGATGCCCTGTTCGTTCAGGTGCTGCACGGCATGAGGACCGACGATCCGTCTTACGTGATGCGGATCGATAAGAAAACCGGGAAAACGATATGGAAGGTTGAGCGTCCCACCCAGGCGATCAGGGAGTCACCTGATTCCTACACCACACCGGCGCTTCTGAAGTATGGCAAGTCGGTGGAGATCGTGATCACCGGGGGCGATTGCGTTACCGGTCACGACCCGGCGACCGGAAAGGAGCTGTGGCGCGCGAACGGTCTCAACCCTGATAACAACCCTAACTATCGAATCGTCGCGTCACCGGTGGTTTTCGAAGGTGTTGTTTACGCGCCCACCAGAGTCAAGCCGTTGCTGGCGCTTAAGTCCGGGGGCCGCGGCGACGTGACCGAGTCAAGCAAGCTGTGGGCATTCGCCAACGGGCCCGATGTGCCTACTCCAGTCACCGACGGCAAGTATTTTTATGTTGTGGATGATCGAGGAGTTATGTGGTGCCTGGATGCCAAAACAGGCGCGGCCATTTGGGGGCCGCAGCGGATCAAGCCGGCCACCTACAGCTCATCTCCTGTGCTGGCAGATGACAAGCTCTACGTCACCAATGAAGAAGGGCTCACGACGGTATTGAAGGCGGGTCCGAAGTTCGAGGTGTTGGCCGAGAACAACTTGAACGACTACATGTTGAGCTCGCCGGCTATCTCTGATGGGCAGATATTCATGAGAACCGCGCAGTATCTCTACTGCATAGGCAAGCGAGTATCGCGCTAGAGCTGGGTTCCCGGTTCCGAGTTCAGGGTGCAACGTTCTGAGTTCAACCTTTAGGTTGCAGCAGTGACGGGCAAGCGTTCTGAGTTCAACCTTTAGGTTGCAGGAGTGACGGGCAAGCGTTCTGAGTTCAACCTTTAGGTTGCAGGAGTGACGGGCAAGCGTTCTGAGTTCAACCTTTAGG
>JBASRM010000667.1:0-2243 GCA_049273835.1 Blastocatellia bacterium
TCACTGCACTCTTCGGAGCAATCCTGCTTGCAATTGGGATGGCTGCTTGCGAAACGGCCAGTCAAAACACTGGCCAGTCGCAGCCAGTAGCCAACTCACAGCCCGTTATCGAGGCCGCGCCGGTGCAAGAGGGAGAGAGTTCCTGGAAAGTTGCGAGCGCTGATACGGTGACGCTGACAGTTTCATCACCGGGTGCTCAGTCGGTGAAAATCCTCTATAGACCTATTGTTGAAACAGACCGCCATCTGCTGCTCAAGACGCTCACGACAGCGACTGATGCCAAGAACGGAAAATTCTCAACCACGCTGAAGCTGGTTCCAGATTTTGCCGGTGATGTATGGGCCGAGGTTTCCTACCCGGATGGTAGCCGGAAAGAGACCGAACCAATCGAACTTGCGGCACAATCGTCAGCGGTCGCACAGTCGGCCCAGGGCGCGGGTAACCCATCAACCGGCGCGGCTAACCCCTCAACCGGTTCGACCGGTAATTCCTAGTCCGCACGGTCGGATAAGTTCACCGGCGGCACGATTCAACGCACTACTCTTCAGCCCGGACAGCCTGATATCAAAATCACAGTGGATGTTCCTGCCTTTCGCTTGACACTCTGGCAAAACGGCCGGGAGGTGAGGACCTACGAGATCGGCGTTGGGATGAAGAAGTATCCGATAGTCATCGCCGAACGTAAGGTCACTCAGGTAATTTGGAACCCTGAGTGGGTCCCACCCGATAGTGAATGGGTAAACGAAGGTCATTCAGACGTTGAGCCCGGTGAACACATTGAAGCTGGCGACCGACGGAACCCGCTGGGTAAGATCAAAATCCCGCTGGGCGACGGCTTTCTCATTCATCAAGCCGCAAGATCCTCAGATCTTGGCCACCTCGTCTCACACGGCTGCATTCGCGTGCTCAAAGATGATTTAAATGATCTGGCAACCAAGATCGTAACGGCGCGTGCTCTGAACATCACACCTCAACAGATCGAGAACGCGATGAAAAGCACAGATCGTTTGGTTGCTAATCTGAATCCGTCCATTATGGTGGACATCAACTATGACACGCTGGTTGTGGAAGGCGGCGTGCTCCACATTTACCCGGATGTTTACGATCGTGGCACCAACACCCTCGAAAACCTGAGGGCCGAGCTGCAGAGTGTGGGGGTGGAAGCCTCCAAGCTCGATGAACAGACGCTTAAACAAATGTTGGGACGCGCAAATGAAAAGGAAGAATTCTTGGTGAGTCTCGCGGACATTAAGTCAGGCAGTTCGCTGATAGCCGGAAAAAACCAACCGTTAACAACTCAGTCAGTCGTTGCGAAAAAAGGACCCGCAAAAGCCAAGAGGGCAACTGGCGGGCGAGGCAGGCGGTAGCTTGCAGATGAATCCGACGATAGCTGCTATCGCCGGATTCGGTGTTCGTCAGAGCGCCGGATCATTTGCTCCCTATTATCGGGGTGGACTGGTCACGGCGAAGGAGAGGATAGGGGTTGATCGGGTCACCGCCGTACCATTTGCCGGCAGCGGTCATTTTTGAAATACCAAAGTGAAGATGATAGTTGCCGGGACCAGCATTGCCGGTGTCACCGACGTAGGCGATTACTTCCCCACGCTTGACATTTTTGCCTTCGGATATTCCTTCTGCGAAACGATCCAGATGGCCATAGTAGTAAACGTAACTGCCCGAAGCGTCTGATTGGTAGAGCATGATTCCGCCTCTTCCGCTTTGATGAAGCTTCAGGATGGCGCCGTCATCGGTCGCCAAAACTGCCGTATAATGCGGCGCCATTATGTCGAGTGCACCATGGGTCCTGCCTTCGGATCGCGAGTCATAAAAAGAATCACGAAGTCCGTTTGACGTTACGCCTGCTACGGGGATCAGCAGGTTCTTAAGGCGCAGCGCATCGACATCGGCGACAGTGATGGTGCTGGCCCCGGTCGGGGCGGCAGTGACCTTTGATATCGAAGTTGGGCCGGTGCTTTTTGCCGCCAAATTGATTGGAGACCGGCTGATTGTGTCGCTGCTTACGTCAGCGGGTGTTGTCTGGATCGACGAGCGCGGCGCTTCAAGGTTCATCAAAAACACAGAGCTGATTAGTATGCAGAGGCCCGACACTATGAAGATGAAGGCCCTCCGTCGTGCGACAGCGCGCTCTTTTGCTGTTCGATTGCCAATCCTCAAGAGGTCTCCTCCTGTATAAGGCTACACTTTTCCGTCCTATAGTTGGACACTTTCGAGCTTAACAGGGT
>JBASRM010000692.1:0-4037 GCA_049273835.1 Blastocatellia bacterium
CCCCCCTACTCGATCAAAGGAGGGGTTTTCGACGCTCTCAACGAAGCGCGAGGCGATATGTTCGCCGCGAATAATTCCGAGACTCTTTACGCGAGCCAGCTCTTTGAAGAGACAGAAGCAATCGATATCGACCCGGCGAGCGCCGTCGCGTTTGCGACTCTTCGCAAGGCCGCTCGCTACACGCAGATGGAACGTAACGCGGTGATCCTACTTCATATTACAGGTGGCGGGTGGTACCGACAAAAGGCTGACAGGAATTTGAACCCTGCGCGCGCGGATCTGAAACTCGACGAAAGCGAAATCCTCTCTGATTACACGCCGGAACGGATAATCAGACTATTCCGGTGAAGCCAATAATTCCAGCGTCAATACTCGAGGCGCTAGATCAACTTCATGAGATTGAGAACCCCCCGGGCACGCGCTCACATCTCCAACTTTGGAAGAAGCTGCCGGCGGCCACTTGTGTTCGAAGAGAGAGCGGACTAATGGGCAATCATTGGGAACGAATCGCTAGACTCTCGCCCGAAAAGCGAGCGCTGCTAATGATGCAGCTAAAGAAAAAGCCTGTTAGCGTCCCGCCCTCGCGAATAGTCCCTCAAAGGGATGGCTCAAAACCTCCCGCGCTTTCTTTCGCACAGTTGCGACTGTGGTTCCTCGATCAACTGGAGCCCGGCAAGTCTGTATACAACCTCGCCGCGGCTGTCCGCTTGAGCGGGCCGGTTGACATAGAAGCATTAAAGGAAACCTTCAATGAGATCGTGCGGCGACACGAGGCGTTGCGCACGACGTTCCATGAGATCGATGGAGAGCCGGTTCAAATCATTGCTCCGTGTCTCATTGTTCCGATGCCGGTAGAGGTTTTGCACGGGTTGACGAAAGGAGATCTCGAGGATGAAGTGACTCGAGTGGCGCTTGAGGAAGCGCGAGTCCCGTTCGATCTTGTTCAAGGTCCGCTGTTGCGAATCAGGCTGTTGATGCTTGGCGACCTGGATCATGTTCTTTTGTTCACCATGCATCACATTATCTCGGATGGCTGGTCGATCGGCATTCTGACTAAGGAGCTGAGCCTGCTCTACGAGGCCTTTTGCGAGAAAAAACTCTCGCCGTTGAGCGAGCTGCCGATCCAGTACGCCGATTTCGTCAAGTGGCAGAGAGATCGATTGCAGGGAGACCTACTTGAAGAACAACTCTCTTATTGGACGCATCAGCTAGCGGACGCACCGGCGGTGCTAGACCTTCCGAGCGATCGGCCGCGACCTCCGCAACAATCTTTTCGCGGAGCTAGACAATCTTTAAGGCTATCGAACGAGCTGGCGGCAGCATTGACCGGTTTGAGTCAAAGTTCGGGCGCTACTTTATTCATGACCCTTCTAGCCGCGTTCCAGACGTTATTGTACCGATACACAAGTGCTGAAGACATTGTGATCGGCATTCCGATCAGTGGCCGGAATCGAACCGAGACGCAAGGGCTGATCGGGCTCTTTGTCAACACCCTCGCCCTGCGGACGAGGCTGTCGGCAAAGCTGACTTTCCGTGAGTTGCTGGAACGCGTGCGAGATACGTCGCTAGGAGCTTACGATCATGCGGACTTGCCTTTTGAAACGCTCACCGAGCGGTTGCGGCCCGCGCGAAGCCTGAGTCACACGCCGCTGTTTCAGGTCATGTTTGCCTTCCAGAACGCGCCACAGGAGGCTTTGCGCTTGCGGAATATCTCGCTGAGGCCGCTCAGTCTCGACACAGGCGTCGCCCTTTACGATCTGACGCTCACCGCAATTGAGGCAGACGCAAAACTGAAGCTTTCCCTCGAATACAACCTTGATCTGTTTGACGACTCCACTATCAGCCGGATGCTTGAGAATCTGCAAGGATTGCTTGAAGGCATAGCGGCAAACCCGGACCAGCGCATATCTATCTTGCCGATGCGGACCGGGGACGAAACGCAAACGCTATTAGTCGAGCTGAATCACACTCCAGAGGATCATCCGCCGGGCTTATGCGTTCATCGGTTATTTGAAGAGCAGACGGCGCGAACCCCTGGCGCTGTTGCTCTGCGATTTGATGGTCAGTCACTAACCTATGCCGAGCTTAATGCCAGAGCGAATCAACTGGCGCGTTATCTGCAGACAGCGGGCGTTGGACCTGAAGTTTTGGTTGGCATTTACCTTGAGCGCAGCTTCGAGATGATCATAGCGATGCTCGCTGTGTTGAAAGCCGGCGGAGCATATGTGCCGCTCGCCACTGAGTATCCGACTCAGCGGCTCGAATATATGCTCGAACAGGCACACGTAAAAACGGTGTTGACCGGCGAGCGAATGCTCGAGAATGTCGGCGAGCACAAATGGCAGGCGATCTGCCTTGACCGGGAGCGGCGCTTGATAGCAGAGCAAAGCGACGGAAATCTTCTCGGCTGCGCACACACGGGAAACGCTGCTTACGTGATCTATACCTCGGGCTCAACCGGGCGGCCCAAAGGAGTTCTGATTCAGCATGAGTCTCTGCTGGCTTACACCTTGGGCGCCGCCAGGGAGTACGCGCTTCGATCAGATGATCGCGTGCTACAGTTCGCGTCGATAGGGTTTGATGCGAGCGCGGAAGAGATTTATCCGTGCTTAACCAGCGGCGCGTGCCTGGTGCTGCGCACCGAGGAGATGTTGATCTCTCCCAGCTTGTTTCTTCAGCGCTGTCGAGAATGGCAAGTGAGCATATTGGACCTCCCGACGGCATACTGGCACGAGCTGGTCGCAAATGCATCGGCGGAAGACTGGTCGCAGGCGCGCACCCTGAGGCTGGTAATCATCGGCGGAGAACAGGCGAACCCCGAACGGGTCCGCGACTGGAACAAGCAAGCCAACGGCGGCGTTCGGCTGGTAAACACCTACGGCCCAACAGAAGCAACGATCGTCTCAACGATTTTTGAGTTGCCTGCATTGTGGGAATCGCTGGGTCAGGTGCCGATAGGACGGCCGGTGCGAAACGCGCAGTGTTATGTGCTTGATGAGCAGCTTCAAACGGTTCCGATCGGTGTCATCGGCGAACTGTATATCGGTGGATTCGGTTTGGCTAGGGGTTACGTAAATCACCCTGACCTTACGGCTGAGAAGTTCATTCCAAATCTCTTCAGCAAGCAAGGCGGTGCTCGCCTGTACAGCACCGGAGACAGGGTTAGATACCTGCCCGACGGTGCACTCGAGTTTATCGGCCGAGCGGACAATCAGATCAAGCTGCGCGGCTTCCGCATAGAACTGGGAGAGATCGAAGCGGTCCTCTCTTCGCATCCAGGCGTTCGGCGGGCGGCGTTACTGATGCACGAGCGCGGCGCGAGCGGCGGCCAACTGGTGGCATACGTCGAGCGCGGTCAAGAGCCGCTGAGCGCAGGGGACTTGAGAGAGCATCTGAAGGAAAGATTACCGCAATATATGTTTCCTTCCGCCTTTGTGATGTTAGATCGGTTGCCGCTTACGGCAGGCGGAAAAATCGACAGGCGGGCGCTGCCGGACCCCGAGGCCTCACTGGTTGAGGCCGGTGTCTACGAAGCCGCGCGAACACCCGGCGAAGAACTCGTGGCTTCCACTTTTGCCGAGATTCTCGAAATCGAGCGCGCGGGTATTCACGACAACTTCTTTGACCTTGGCGGCCACTCTTTGCTTGCCACCCGAGTCGTTTCCCGATTACGAAAGGCAACTCAGCTTGAGTTGCCTCTTCGCATAATATTCGACGCCCCGACGGTCGCCGAATTGGCGGAAAAAATCGACGCCGCGATGCGAGCGAATCCGCGCGGTTCGCTGACGCCGATAAAACGCGCTAACAGAGCCGGCGGCCTCCCGCTCTCATTCGCTCAACAGCGGCTGTGGTTTCTCGATCAAGTGGAGCCGGGCAGTCCGTCTTACAACATGCACGTGGCGATCAGACTTACTGGCCCTCTCGACACCGCAGCGCTGGATCGAAGTCTCGCCGAGATGATTCGCCGTCACGAATCATTGCGAACCAATTTTGCGACCGTCAGCGGGCGCCCTGTTCAGCTAATCCACCCGTCGCTG
>JBASRM010000697.1:0-15984 GCA_049273835.1 Blastocatellia bacterium
GATCTCCGCTGACTGTCGTAACGCTGATCTACGCAGATCAGCGCGAATCAGCGAACCGAAGACGGCGAGGATCAGCGTGAATTACCATGCACCAATTGAACGCCGATCTCCGCTGACTGTCGTAACGCTGATCTACGCAGACCAGCGTGAATCAGCGAACCGAAGGCGGCGAGGATCAGCGTGAATTACCATGCAGCAATTGAACGCTGATCTCCGCTGACTGTCGTAACGCTGATCTACGCAGACCAGCGTGAATCAGCGAACCGAAGGCGGCGAAGAGCAGCGGTTAATTACAAGACATTCGGGAGCTTCTACGATGCCCTTACTACTCAACGAAGAACATGTCACAGAGCTGCTCGACATCGAAACCGCGATCGCCGCCGTCGAACAAGTCCTGCGCGATCAAGCCGAAGGCCAGGCCACCAACAAGCCGCGCTATCGAGTCGCAATGCCAACTTCGCAATTGCATGTATTGGCCGCTGGCGATAAAAGACTCGGGGTGTTCGGCTTGAAGGTGTACACAGCGTCGCGAAAGGGCGCACGCTTTCTGGTGTTGCTCTACGAATCAGAGACCGGCGATATGTTGGCGATGATAGAAGCTGACCGTCTCGGCCAGATGCGTACGGGCGCGGCTTCCGGCGTCGCCACCAAGTATATGGCCCGCGAGACTGCTGACAGCGTCGGCATATTTGGCACGGGATGGCAGGCGGAAAGCCAAATGATGGCGATCTGCGCGGTGAGGTCGATCAAGTCGGTCAAGGTCTACGGCCGAAATGCGGAACGGCGTGAAGCCTTTGCTCGAAAGATGACCGCGCTCCTTCGAGTCGAAGTCATTCCCGCTGAATCACCCGAAGAAGCCGCTCGCGAACGTGCGATCGTGATCACCGCGACTTCGGCCCGCGAGCCTGTGCTGAAGGGTGAATGGATCGATCCGGGAACTCATCTCAACGTCGTAGGCTCGAACTTTTTATCCAAAGCCGAAGTCGATGTTGAAACCATAAGGCGCGCTTCGATCATCGCCGTCGATTCAATCGAGCAATCAAAGATCGAAGCGGGCGACTTGATGCCGGCCATCGAGCGCGGAGTGATAACCTGGGAATCGGTGACCGAGCTTGGAAGGATCATCGCGGGCCGCGATCCCGGACGCACGAGCGACGACGACATCACCCTGTTCAAGTCTAATGGGATTGCGCTCGAGGATATTTCGACTGCGCTTCGGGTCTACAATCTCGCTCGCGAGCGAGGTGTTGGGGAAGAGATAGCCTTGTGGCGCGGGTGAGGTAGTTCACAAACTGCAAGCCTTGCGACTAAAGTTGAACTAGACGTAAATCCGTTCAGCGCGGCGAATCTCACGATACCTCTCAAACGCCGCACGTTCGTCATTGAGTCCGAGGAGGTCTTTCAACCTGCATCCGCGGAAAGTATGCGCGAACATCCGGGGCCCGTTTTTCAAGACGAACATCGGGTTGTGACGAAAGGCAACCGGTATGTGGCGGACTTTCATCCAGCGCTCGGCCCTCCATCTCATATATTCAGCTTCTTCCGCCGAAACGTGTTCGGTTCTAACCACTGCCGTGGTGCCGTCGTATTCTTCGAGCCGCTCGTTGATGATCAAGCCGCGGTCGCGAAAATCCTTGGTCATCGGCGTTCTTGGATAAGGCGTCGGATGCTGGATGTATGGCCAGTCTATGTACTTCTTGGCGAATTCCAGATTGGTCTGGATCGATTCCTGTGTGTCGTCGGGATTGCCGACGATCAAGCCGCCCACAACGTACATTCCGTTGCTGCGAATATAGTCGATAGCCTTGAGAGTGGCATTGCCCGCCTTCTGCCCGTTTTCGCGTTTGGTGTTCTTTGAGCTCGCCTTCAGGAACTGCAAATCATCTTCGAGCACGTTTTCGATTCCCAGGAAAACGTAGCGGAATCCCGCCTTGTGCATCAACGGAGCAAGCGTCTCACCGTGATTGGCTATTGCAGAGGTCATTCCCTGCACGGTGTAGTCGATGTCATTCAAACCGGCGTCGATGATCGCCTGGCAGAGCGCCTCGAATCGACGCACGTTGAGAGTGATGTTGTCGTCCACGATGAAGATGGCTCGCGCGCCGTGATCGTGCGCGTCGCGAATGTCCGCGATCACCCGATCGAACGTGTAGGTGTGAAAGTTCCGGCCGCGCATTTCGATGATCGAGCAGAAGCTGCAATCGTAAGTGCAACCGCGAGAGGTTTCGATCACGTCCACCTGCCGGCCCAAAACCGTGTAGCCGGTCAGCACTCGCGCATCGCGATTGGGCGGCTTTATTTCGCCGCTGTCTAACCCGTTCACCGGGCGGTCGGGTGTGTGATAGAAGCGGTCGCCGCTTCGATAAGAGAGTCCGCCGATGTGATCGAAGCCGGTCTCTTCCTCAATTGCGCGCAGCAGCTCGCGAAAAGTCAGCTCACCTTCCCCTCGGACGATGAAGTCGACAACGCCTGACGAATTGTCGGTGTACGCTTCAGCCGCCAGGCTCGGATCATAACCGCCGACTGCGATGCGCACGTCCGGTTTGAGATGCCGGATCAGGTCGATGATCCTTGTGGCGGTTCTACGCTGAAAAGTCATAACCGATAGACCCACAACATCGGGGGATACTTCTCGAACGAGTCGCTCGACGGTTTCGCGCACTTCTCGCTGAACCAGGACTAGATCGGCGACTGCGACTTTGTGGTGCGGATCGACATTTCCGGCCAGAGAGGTGAGCGCGCCGTTCGGCATGCGGATCACAATGCTGGGCATATGCTCGAAGGAATCGGGCATTGACAGCAACAGAACGTTCATATCGCGCGCTTCCCTTCCTAAAGACTGGTTTCAGCCACGCCTAGACCCGGGATGGCCTGACGGAGTGGGAGTCATCTTAGTTCAACAACCCGCGATGGGCAAGGATTCTAAAGCAGAAGCCAACCAGCGGATAACAACGCCGCGTTATTGGCAATGGTGTCTATTCTCTGTCAAGATGGTGGCATTCAGCACTTACGACAGAATCGAATGTTTCGGACATTTTCACAGGAGAGGACTGTTGAGAAAAGCACTTTGCACATTGCTGGCAATCGCCTGCCTTTCAGTCTGTGCGGCTACGCAGAGTGAGCACCAGGCGGAGGGTATAAACAAGTTGAGCCTGGACGAGCGGCTGGGGACCGATGACGGCGCGGCGCTGGCAATCCTGTTCGGCGCCAATATGCGCGGCAACCTCGAGACCTGCGATTGAAATTATCCCCGCGGGGGGCTGGCGCGTCGCGTCGGCTATGTCGAGGCGTTCAAAAAGAAGTTCAAAGAGACGCCGGTCGTTCAGGTAGAAGGCGGGTTCTTCTTGGTCCGTGGCGCCGGGTTTCCGGCTGCGGACTTTCAAAACGAGCAAGTCGCGCGCGCTTACAGCCGCTGGCCCGTCGACGTGATCAACCTCGGCCGCGACGATCTAATGTTTGCCCGCAAGCTGCTTGCGCGAGAAGGCTTGCAAGAGCGCATTCATACGGTGCCGATGATCAGAAACCTGATCTCGGCAAACCTCGTCTTTGGCAGCGACGCCGCTCCACCGCCTGCCTACGTTATCAAAGAGGTCGCCGGCCCTCGGATTTACGGCGGCAAGAAGAAGCTCAGGATTGGGTTCGTCGGCCTTGCCGAGCCTGATAGTCCCGGCGAAGGCATGAGGGATGCCAATGCGAACAATATGTTCGCTGCCGCAACTCCTGCGATTTTAAAGGCGCGAAAAGAGTGCGATGTGCTGGTGGTGATAGCGCATTGTGATCTGGAGCCGGCTCTTAAGCTTGCTTCGGAGAATCTTGAGGTGGACGTTGTGATAGCCGCTAACGCCGGAGGGTTCTACAAGCCGCGGCGTGTCGGTAATACGACTGTGGTAAGCGCGGCGCCCGGTAATGTTCAAGAGGGGGACCTTCGGTTATACATTGATAATCAAGGGCAGGTGACTTTCAAATTCCTCTCGACGGATCTGGACGCGCTGGTTCCATCTGATCCCGGTGCGGCCGCTTATGTTCAGGCAGCCCGCGCCGAACGTGACCGCTTTAAATAAGAATCAGATACCGTGCGGCGCTTTTTTGGTGTTATCCTTCGCGAAGGTTGAAAATCTCGTTGAGTCCTGGGTTATTGAACGAGGCAATATGTCAGTCCAAATCAACCGCCGATGGTTCAATGTTGACGAATACTACCGGATGACCGATGCGGGTATTCTTTCAGAAGGCGACCGCGTCGAGCTCATAGAAGGCGAAGTCGTCAAGATGAGTCCCATCGGCAGATTCCATGCGGCGTGCGTCAAGACTGAACGAGCTCCTCACCTTCCTAGTCGGACGAACTGCCACCGTAGGGGTACAGGACCCGATTAGGTTGAGCGATTTCTCGGAGCCGCAGCCGGACATTGCCGTGCTCAAACGACGCGACGATTTCTATTCTTCGGGACACCCAACGCCTGAAGACGTCTTGCTGGTTGTGGAAGTAGCCGACAGTTCCGTCCAGACCGTATGATAAAAATGCCGCTGTATGCCCGCTCGGAGATTCCCGAAGTATGGCTCGTCGACGTTGCGAGGGACCTGGTCGAAGTGTACGCGCAGCCGGTAAGTGGCCGGTATCAGGATTTCCGTGAAACCAGACGCGGCGAGACTTTGACGTTGAGTTCTCTTCTTAATCACGATCAGCGTGGACGACATTCTCGGCTGAGTCCGCGAACGCGTTTTCATGCCAGAAAAGACTCGGGTTAGCCCTCTGCTGCCAATGACCTTACGAGAGACAATTCTAGAGCGGCTCAACCTCTGATAGACTCCCAGGAGCCCATTTGCCCCCGCTAATTCAGTTGGCTATTATGGGTTTTACAATAACGCAAAGATACAACGGGAGGACCAAATGAGTAAGCCATCTGCCAGAGCCGCGTTGCCGGTTGATCCAAAAGAGATTATCTGGAATCCTTCGCCGGAAGAATTGAGGCGGCTCACGGAGGAGATGCCCAACACTCGGCTGACGCGCTACAACAATACCAACACGCAGACTCTGGTCGATTCGCGATCCAAGCTTTCGACGTATGTTGCAACCGACACGCCGGAAAAGCATGACTCACAGACCATAACTCGCGCTGAGTATGAACGAGTAGCAAAGCTGCAAAATGACTATGTTCGCGGATGCGAGATGATACTGGTAGACGGTTTTATCGGAAACGATCCGGAGTTTCGCGTTCCCGCGCGCTTAATAATTGAGCGATCCAACGCGAACGTGGCGGGAATGCAGAAGCACCTTTACTATCCGGCTACCGAAGATGAGTTGAGAAGTTTCGAACCGCGGCTGACGATCATTTACACACCCAATCTCGCGATGAAAGGCTATCCGGCCGACAGGCTCATCGCGGTGGATTTGGCTGGCGGGGTCACGCGCGTTTTTAATAGCGACTACTTTGGGGAGTCGAAAAAGGGCGGCCTCCGAATGTGGAATCAGATGGTTTACGATCGAGGCGGGCTGGCGCTTCACGCCGGGTGCAAGGTCATTCCGGTTGCCGACGAAAAGCGGGTCGGTCTGATCATCGGGTTATCGGGAACCGGCAAGACGACCACGACCTTTACCAAGCAAAATAACTCCTCGCCAGTCCAGGACGATTTCCTGGCGTTGATGCCCGGCGGCAAGATCTTTGCTACCGAGAACGGGTGCTTCGCAAAGACATTTGCCTTGAACGAGGGTGACGAGCCGACCATCTTCCACGCTGTTACAAGCGAGCACGCCTATCTCGAGAACGTCTCAGAGAACGACGCGGGTGAGCTCGATTTTTATGACACCAGCTACACGCAAAACGGACGCGCGGTGGTGCGTATGGCAGACATTGCCGGGGCGATGGATGCGCGCGAAATCAAGTCCGCCGACTTTCTATTGATCCTCAATCGCAACGATAACATCATCCCCGGAGTGGCAAAGCTGGATCGACATCAAGCCGCGGCTTATTTCATGCTCGGTGAGACGCGGGGCACTTCGGCGGGCGGCGCGGCCGAGGCCGGCAAGTTTCTTCGGGTGCCGGGAACGAACCCTTTCTTCCCGCTCAAGCACGCACAGCAGGGGAACCGTTTTTGGGAGCTTATCGAGTCGTCGCCAATGGAAGTCTACCTGATGAACACCGGCCGGGTAGGCGGGCAGGACGAAGATGAGCGGTCGAAGAAAGTCCGCATACAGCATTCGTCCTCGATTGTTAAGGGAATCGCCGAAGGCACGATCGAGTGGGAGGAAGATTCCGACTTCGGTTATCTCGTGGCGAGTCAGGTGCCGGGTATCGATGAAGAGGGTAAAGAAATTCTTCAGCCCCGCAGACTCTACGAGCGGCAAGCCAGATTGGACGAATACAATCAGATAGTCGAGCGGTTGAAGAACGAGCGTCGCGAGTACATGGGGAAATGGGAAGGGCTCAATCCGGAAATTGCCCGCGCCGTAGGCTAGCGCGAACAGACCAGTTTTCTGAAGGTTGTAGGGGCGATCGGCGCCCCTATTTTTGATGTTGACAATGAAACTGCAGTTCGAATGCCGCCATCCACCCGCGTTGCCTTAAGCATCATTTCGAATCTATAATCGCCGCGCTTCGACGCGACTCATTCCTAAGGTGGAACAGCCGACTGACGAACCGGGTCACATCGCCAATGCCTGTCAGGACTAATGCTGCGCGGCTGTTTGCCGTGTTAGGGCTACTCGGTCTCTCGTTTCTAGGGGGCTGTGGAGTTGAGGGAGACCGAAGCTCGAATGACGCGATCCGTGTAGGAATAATCACATCGCTTACCGGGGCCGAGGCGCGGTTTGGCCAGGCGCAAAAGTACGGTTACGAAATGGCGCTCGATGAGATTAACGCAACTGGTCTGCTCGGAAAGAAGCTCGAACTGATCTATCAGGATGACACCTCGAAACCCGAAGTGGCGAGCTTGACCGTCGAGAAGCTTGCAGACAGAAGCGATATTGTCGCAATCTTCGGGGCCTACTCGAGCGCGGCCACGTTCCCGGCGGCGGCGGTCGCTGAACGCTACCACATTCCAATGCTCTGTCCGAGCGCGACCACCGACGAAATAACTCGCCAGGGTTATCAGTGGGTCTTTCGCGTTTGCGCGTCGGCGAGTGACTACGGGCGTACGCTTGTCGAATTCCTTACCCGGGTCGTCGATGCTCGCCGGCTGGCGGTCGTCTACGAGAACACCCAATTTGGGTCGAGTGTGGCTCGCGCCGCGCTGGAACAGGCCCCCAGCGCCGGTATCGAAATAGTCGCTTACGAAGCGTACGATCAGGGCGGCACCGATTTCACCCCCCTGCTCACTCGCGTCAAGTCTTCGAGCGCCGACGCAGTACTGTTTGTGTCTTACCTTGCGGACGCCACGCTGCTTATGCGGCAGTCGAAGGAGATCGATCTGAACCCAAAGGTGTTCGCTGCCGGAGGTGCAGGGTTCTCGCTCCCGGACTTTTTGAAGGGCGCCGGCGACACCGCCGAGTACACAATCTCGGTGACCCAATGGACGCCCGATGCGAAGTGGACCGGCTCGGGCGAGTGGGCCGACCAGTTCCGCGAGCGCTGGGCCGGTTATGAACCCTCGTATCACAGTGTGCAGGCTTACATAACACTGAGAATCCTTGCAGACGCGATTGGGCGGGCCGGCGACACCGAACGCACAACTCTCAGAGATGCGATCAAATCCTCCAAGCTTGATTCGATCTTCGGCCTCATCCACTTCAACGATGTCGGGCAGAACGAGCACCAGGTGGCGATAACCCAGGTATTGAACGGAAAGTTCGTCACCATATGGCCCCCTTCGGCGGCGATCCGGCCGCCTTCGCTCCCGACGCCGCCTTGGCGCGCACGAAGCAGGCTCGAAGTAGACGGATCAAGCCCCGAAATTGAGTCTCATGCGCCAACGTCGGTAACCCCCACGGAAAAACTGCTCCAGACGGTTACCAGCGGGCTGCTTACCGGAGGGATCTACGCATTGATTGGAATCGGGCTTACAATCATTTTCGGCGTAATGCGGGTGGTCAATTTTGCTCACGGCGCGCTGGTGATGGTTGGAATGTATGCCACTTATTTCTTGTTCACCGGTCTACACATTGATCCGTTTCTTTCTCTGGTTGTGGTGATGCCCGGGATGTTCGTCGCGGGAGCGTTAATGCAAAAGACTCTGATCGCACCGGTCTTGAAAGCGCCGGAGAGAAATCAGATTCTGTTGACTGAGGGGATCAGCATAGTGCTGATTAACACCGCGCTCCTGCTGTTCACATCGAACTATCTGACGATGACCACCAGCTACGCGGGGGCCACCTTTCACTTGGCGGGAGTGTCGGTAAGCAAACCCCAGATGGCCGCATTCGCGATCGCACTGATCATAACCGCAGGCAATTATTTTTTCCTGATGAAGACGGGTATGGGCCGGCAGATCCGTGCCGCGGCTCAGGATGCAGAAGCCGCGCGGCTGCTGGGCATCAACATCAAACGAGTACAGGCGCTCACCTTTGGCTTCGGTGTTGCGGCTGCCGGGGCCGCCGGGTCGCTGCTCATGCCCATCTATTATCGAGTCGAGCCAAACGCTGGATCGCCGTTCACACTCAAGGCGTTTGTCGTTGTTGTGCTCGGCGGGATGGGAAGCGTTACCGGCGCACTGGTGGGCGGAATTCTGCTTGGAATCGCCGAATCACTGGGCGCGGTCTACGTCGCTACCGGTTACAAGGACGTGATCGGCTTCGTGATTTTTATTCTGGTCTTGACGCTGAAGCCTTCGGGGCTTCTGGGGAAATCCAAGGTATGAATCCGTACCAGACCTGGATGCGCAATTGCGAATTGAAAGTCTGAGATTCCCATTTTGCAATTCTCAATTCTCACTTTTTTATTTGCTTATACAAGACCATGAAGAGACCCACGATTTATCTATGCGTCCTATCGCTCTTTCTGGTCGTTGCTCCGTTCATTTTTGAAGCGAGGTACTCTCAACACGTGTTGGTGTTGGTTCTCATCTATGTGACGCTCGGCTCGGCCTGGAATATCCTCGGAGGGTTTGCGGGCCAGCTATCGCTTGGTCACAGCGCATTCTTCGGAATAGGGGCGTATGCGGCGGCGATCATCGCCAGTAAGACCGCGCTCTCGCCGTGGTGGGGGATGATCGCCGGGCCGGTGGTAGTCCTGCCGATCGCGCTCGTCGTTGGTTGGGTCTGTTTCCGTTTGCGGGGACCCTACTTCACACTGGCCACAATAGCAGTTGGCGAAGTGATGCGGTTGGTGGCCCTGAACTGGCGCGACCTCACCGGCGGCGCAGTTGGGGTGGTGATTCCACCTTCGATATTCAGCGGCACAAGCAAGCTGCCCTATTACTACATCGTCCTCATTCTGGCTGCGGCAACAATCGCGCTTTGCAGTTACATCAGCCGGCGAAAACTCGGCTATTATTTGATGGCGATTCGCGAAGACGAGGAGACTGCAGAATCAATAGGAATCGACACGACAATGTACAAGCTCATAGCGCTGGCGATGAGCGCCACTCTGACGGCGATCGCCGGAGCGTTCTATGCAAACTACTTTCTGTTCGTTGATCCAACCATAGTGTTACCCCTCGCGCTGTCAGTAGAGATCGTGTTGATCGCAATCGTCGGCGGATTGGGAACCGTTGCCGGACCAGTGCTCGGGGCAGTGCTGCTCAAACTGTCGTCTGAGATTTTCCGCAACGAGTTCGCGAGAGCGAATCTTCTTATTTATGGAGCGCTTCTGATAATCGTCATACTCTTCATGCCTGATGGGTTGATGGGAGGCTTCAAAAAAATCTTCAAACTTCCGGCCGGGAGGTCTCAACGTGTATCTGCTTGAGGTCAAGGACCTGACCAAGCAATTTGGCGGACTGACCGCGGTTGACTCGCTGAGTTTTCAAGTGAGCGCCGGCGAGACGGTAAGCATCATCGGCCCCAACGGCGCCGGCAAGACCACTGTGTTTAATTTGATTACCGGCTTTCACCATCCAACGAGAGGTGACGTCGTCTATCAGGGCGTGAACCTTGTTGGTAAGAAACCGCACGAAGTCGCACTGGCTGGCGTCGGGCGCACGTTTCAGGTGGTCAAACCGCTTCGGGGCTTGAGTGTGTTCGAAAACATTCTCGTTGGCGCTTTCGCTCGAACTGGCGATCGCAACGAGGCGCGGCGAATTGCGCAAGACGTGGTCGAGTTCACGAAGCTTACGACGCTCCGCGACACCCTGGCCGATGGGTTACCAATGGGCTTGCGAAAGCGGCTCGAGCTTGCACGCTCGCTGGCCACCGGCCCAAAGCTGATATTGCTGGATGAAGTGATGTCCGGTCTGAATCCCACTGAATCAAAAGAAGCGGTCGAGCTGATACGGCGACTGAGAGATGAACGTGGCATCTCGGCGGTGGCCGGTGTTGAACACGTTATGCAGGTGGTTATGACCATAAGCGATCGGGTCATAGTGTTAAACCACGGTCGCAAAATCGCGGAAGGTGCACCCAAGACAATTGCTGCCGACAGAGAAGTGGTTGCTGCTTACCTGGGAGAGTGATCAATTGTTCAAGGGCGGTTCCTCCGCGAGCACGATGTGATCGCGTCATCTCATCGATGAGCATGGTCCGATGCGAAAGCACGATTTGTGTTTAAAAAAACCGCTTGCTCGTGCTTCGAGTGATCCGATGTCACTGCCCTCACAGGTTGGCGTCATTTCGGTTCCACAGGGAAGTCCGGATCCTAGCTTTCAACGCAACGCAGGCCCACCCTCTAACTGCTTTAGCTTTTCCGCCACTAGCTTTCGGTCTGGAACACCTTGCGGCGTCAGCTCAAGGTATTTTTGATACTCCTCACGGGCATCGTCGAGCCGTTGAAGTTTTTCGTAGACCGCGCCAATCGAAAGGTGTATCGGGGCATACTTCAGAGGTACGTGTCGCGCGACCTCCTGATACATCAGCAGCGCCTCCTGATAGCGTCCCTGATTCTGGTAATTGAGCGCCGAGTAGTACCAGGCCACCGCTCGCGGTGAAATTTCGATCGAGCGCATCAGGTACTGCTCGCCGAGATCAAACATGTTTCGCTGGTTGTAAAGTAATCCTAGATTGAGATACATAGTTGCGAGATCGTGGCGCGTCATCGAGCTTAGGGGCACAGCCGATATGCCTTCCTCGAGATACTCGCAGGCTTTATCCAATTTGCCTGCGACTCGCGCGAAATAACTCAGATTGAGGTAGGCAGTAGCGCAACGAGGGTCGAGTTCAATGGCTGTTCGCGCTTCTGCCTCGGCTTCACGGGGCCTTCCCGCTTCGTGGTATGAGCGAGCCACTGCGGCGTGCGACATCGAGGAACGCGGCGCTACGGCGACCGTGTTTCTGAAGACCGTAAGGGTGTCATTCCAAACGCGGTTCTGCCTGAGATTTACCGCGCACCACAGCAGCACGAGGAGAACCGCGAAGCCTCCCGCGACCATTCGTCCACGAAATCCAAACCGGTCTTGTACCCACAGCCATTCGATGCCCAGGGCAATCGCCAGGCACATGCCTATTGATGCGATGTACAGGTATCTCTCCTGCAGCAAGTAGGCGGGCTCGAATTGGCGCAGCGCGGCAAGCGCTGGCGCGAGCATAACTATGAACCAGACAGCCGCAAAATTCAGCGTTCTCGACTTGGCCATTACAATCCCAATCGCTGTTGCAATGAGCAACAACAGGGGAACCAGGAATGAAGCGCTCACGACCCTTTCGAGAAAATCGGTGTAATGCTGGTAACTGTAGCCCCAGGGGATCAGCATGAAGCCGACGTATTTTACGGCTGCTAACGGTGCGGTCAACAACGCCGGCCCAAGCGGGTACCGCGGAGTGCCGCTGACCGATAACGTTCCGAGCGCATTGTAGCGCATGAAAAAGTATATGATCGTGGGTATTGCAAACAGACCTAGAAGCATTGATAGACGAACAAGCCTCTGGGCCAGCGAGACGTTCCCTTTGATGGAAAGATCGCAGTAGGCCACAACGAGCGGTAGCGCTAGTGCCGTTTCCTTGCTTAGCAGCGCCAGGAAATAAAATACCAGCGCGGCGACAAGGAAATATTTGCGGCCCTGCTTTCTAAAACGCAGGTAGAAGTAAAACGCAGGCAACACCAACAGCGCCATTAACGGGTCAGTTACGCCCGATACCCAGGCTACGGACTCTGCGTGAACCGGATGTACCGCGAACAGTGTCGCCGCGAGCGCTGCCAGCCAGTTTCGCTCAGTGACTTCGCGTAACATTATGAATACCAGGAAAGTAACCGCAGCGTGAATCAACAGGTTTACAAGATGCCAGCCCCAGGCTGTTGTGCCGAACAACGCGTAGTTGATTGTCAACAGGCTGTTGAACACAGGCCTGAAGTACGAGTCTACGGTAAAGACTATGTCGGGGGCGAAGGCCCAAACGCTGGTCGTGAATGCGACAGGCAGATTGTCGAAGCTTTTAATGAACGCGTTGTTAAGTACTTGCTGTTGATCATCTGAAGCAAAGCCATTGAAGAGGGTATTAATCGATGCAATCAAAGCCATGGCGGGCGGAAAAAGTGAATACACCGTACGCCACCCGCTTGGCGCCCG
Organism: Blastocatellia bacterium; assembly: GCA_049273835.1. Taxonomy (GTDB): domain Bacteria; phylum Acidobacteriota; class Blastocatellia; order UBA7656; family UBA7656; genus Onstottus_A. The sequence goes on from JBASRM010000697.1 coordinate 12,586, forward strand.
CTCGCTAACCGCGGGGCCATTCCTGCTCACTGGCTGACTTAGTGTCTCAACAACAATGCCGGCGCGACCTCCAGGGTTGCTTGATTTGGGGTTGCTCCGGGATGAGTGGCGTCGTCTGGGCATGTCACTGGGTAGCACGAATAACGTCGATTCGATTGAACATCTTTAGCGAGTGTTAAGTGAGATGGTGAATTGCGACGAGTGGCATTCTAAGCAGTCGCCGGTTGGATGCGCAAGGGATCAGCCCATAGAATCAGTCGTAGAACAGGGGGGACGTCGGACTCCATTTTTGGTCCATTGGAATGACAATGATTATTGCTTGATCTTGTACAACCGCATCAATCGGGCGGCGGGTTTCGGGAGTGTTCACGCGAATGGGACCTGGACTAACAACTCAGTCTCCCGCCGATCCTGAGGCGGCAAGCAGGGCGGTTGGCTTCATCCACTCAAGCTGGACCAGCGCGTTTTCTGGAACAGTTCTCGGATCGCACACTCCGCAGCGGATGCAGGGATCGGTGGCAGGGCAAGGCTTGGTGACTTTCTCCGCCATCGCACGTTGGTATTCCCGCTTCATGAATTCGGTCGTAAGTCCGATGTCTACAACATCCCAAGGAAGAAGTTCATCGAGTGACCGCCGTCTCAGCGAGTAATCTGTCCAACCGCGCATTGCCTGCCGCCAGTTTCCGGCCCGGTCGGCTTCGAGGATGAATTCCGACAGACGGCGGTCTCCAAGCGAGAGCAGCGCCTGGAGCTGAGCGATGCGTGACGACATTGCTCGAACCTCGACGTTGGGGATGCGCTTAAACGCTCGAGTCAGGTATTTGATCTTTTGGTCGAGGACTTTCTCCGGTTGGATTGGCTCCCACTGGAAGGGAGTTTGCGGCTTGGGCACGAACGCATTCAGAGAGACGATTATTGAACCGACTCTACCGCGCGGCTTTCCTGCCTCGATCATGCGCTCGCGTATGAGTTCGGTCAGCGCGACGATCGCATTCAGGTCTTCGTCCTCCTCGGTTGGCAGTCCTATCATCATGTATAGTTTCAAATTCAAGATGCCGCGCTCAAAGATCATCTGGGCGATCTGGACGATCTGATCGTTAGTTAGATCTTTATTAATGACCCGTCGCAATCTGTCAGAACCGGTCTCAGGCGCGATGGCTATCTGCTGATCATTTCGCCTCACCAATGCGTCCAGCAACTCGGCTGAGATTTGATCCAGTCGCAGCGATGAAACCGAGACCTGAAAGTCTAGTTCTTCGAGACCCGCCAGGATCTGGTGAATTTCCGGATGATCGCATACCGCTGTTGCCACCAGCCCGATCTTATCGGTGAGCTTTCTGATTTCGGCCGCCCGCGCCAGAAGCTTATCTGCTGAAAAAACCCGAGGCGCAAGATAAGAGTAGCCAGCCCAGCAAAATCGGCAGCCCATCGAGCACCCTCGGGAGATTTCAATCAGGTACCGGCCGCTCATCTCGGTGTTATCGGTTATGATCTCGCTGGCCGGGATGAAGTCGTCATCGAAATAACCCGCGCCTTCCTGCTTACGCATCGGATTGCGCATTGTGAATACCCGGCGGGGAGCACCGTTGGTTGGCGACAATTCGGTTATGGCGCCTGCTTCGTTGTAACTGATCTCATAAAACTTCGGGACGTAGAAACCAGGTTCGCGCGCAAGCCGCGACAGAAGATCCGCGCGAGAGCCGGCTTCCTTCATTAATCTGATCAATGCTGGAACCAGGACTTCCCCTTCACCGACGCAAACGACGTCGACGAAGTCGGCTACAGGTTCTGGGTTTAGAAAGGCCGCTGCTCCTCCCATCACCACGAGGGGGTGCCATTCGTTCCGGTCTGCAGACTTTACTGGGATTTTTGACAGCCTGAGCAGCTTAGGAATATTTAGATAGTCAGTTTCAAATGAAACCGAAATGGCAAGCACATCGAACTCGGTGATTGCTGTTTCCGATTCCAATGACAGCAGCGAAGCGCGGGTTCGTTCAAGTTCTCTTTCTATATCGGGATCTGGGACAAAAACCCGCTCGCAAGTAACGCCTTCATAAGAATTAATGAGCTGATATACGGCTTGAAGACCAAGGTTGGACATCCCTATGTAGTAGGTATTTGGATAGGCAAGGGCGATGTCGATCCCCAGTCCCCTGGGCTTATGGCGGACGAGTCCAGATTCACTCGCGATAAGCCTTCGGTATCGATCTCTAATTCCTTCCATCTCGGTTAGGCCCTTAAATTACTGCCGCTTTGATTGGCTATCCGTTGAGATCGCATCGAGGTGTCGACAGAGTGCTGATATTCGATACGAGTTCAGTCAGATGTTGCGTATCAAGGACACGCATTATAGTGTGGTCTCGCTCAACTAAGCAAACCGCTATAACCGCCACAGGATTAGAGGCGCAAGTTACAAATATCAGAAACCGGCGGTGCTACCCGGCCGGGGACAATAACTTATTTAGGGCAGCAACTTGGTGGATAGTGATTATCTCCTGGAAAGTAAATGCGCCGTTTATTGGACACTTTGTATCCTGACGGGTTGCAGTTGATGAGGGTAACTGAGGGGCGCCCTTTTTTTTATTTTGTGAGAACAGGGATGTTACGGCCTTTGTGCGCCTACTCAAGAACATTTCTTTTGAGTGGTGGCACAAAGGATGCAGCGCGTTCTGCGGCATTGCTGTGCCAACAATCTGTTCGTTTTTGTAGGTGTCTGGTTTGAAAATTGGTTGATTTAGTAGTTGCTTTTGACTGCGATTCGATCTATTATACGCCTTCTTTTTGCAGGTTTAGCTCGCTGTTTCAATTCGGAGCCCCAGCGTTGGCAAGTATCTGAAGCCGCGCCGAAGGCACAACCAAGACTTTGTTTCAGATGGGTTTGAAACGGAACCGTCACACGGATGGTTCGCAGGGATTGGCGCTGCTTTAAGCACGATCGTTTAAACCGAGAGCGCCAAGTGTGATTTGGCTTTGCGGCAGACGCGGGAATCTCCGGAAGTAAGCGGAGCATGTCCCCTTAGCGAGTTGCCTCCAGATCTTACCGTCCGCTGTTGTGAAGCGGACGAGTCATATGAACGGAATTCCGAAAACTTTGGAGAGGGATAAATGATGAACATTAAAAAAGCGGTTTTCATGGCGGTGCTTGTGTTGGCTATAGCCGCACTAGCAGTGCCACTCGTGGGGCTGCGCGCTGCGGCTGCAGGCTCTGCGGCGCCGGCGAAAGGTGTCTCTTCGGCACCCAAAGCTGCGCCTACCAGTGCCTCAAGGGTCGTCCAGCAGAAAGAAGTAACTGAGGACGTCCAGACTGATAATGCTTCGGCGGGAAAGATCTCAGCCGAAACACTGAGGGCGCTTGGGATAAAGCGAGTAGCAAACCCGGGAGAGGTGAGCAAGAGGATA
>JBASRM010000540.1:0-2974 GCA_049273835.1 Blastocatellia bacterium
CAGACTGGACAGTCTACGCTACATCAAACCCGTACCGTAGACTGTACCGTAGACTGTCTAGTCTGCGGCTGAGCTGCCGCTGATCTGCCGCTGATCTGCCGCTGATCGCATAGCTCGTCAGAACCACGCGCAGACTGGACAGTCTACGCTACATCAAACCCGTACCGTAGACTGTACCGTAGACTGTCTAGTCTGCGGCTGAGCTGCCGCTGATCTGCCGCTTTTTGCCTGCGGCAGCGTGATTCCCACCGTGCGGTTCGTCGCCTTTAGATACTTGGCTGCGACGCGCTGCACGTCCTGTTTAGTGACAGCGGCAATCTTCTCGAACTGCGTATTAATCAGATTTGGGTCGTTGAAGAAAACGGCGTACTGAGTCAAGCGGATTGCCGTCCCAAGCGAGCTTTGCAGCGCTTGAATCGAGCTCCGACGCGATGAGTTTTTAGCCTTGTCCAGCTCCCAATCGGCGATCGGTTCACGTTGCAATCGCGCGATCTCTTCGTTGATCGCCGTTTCGACATCCTCAAGCTTCTTGCCCGGCGCAACGGTAGCGGTGATCTGATAGTAGCCGACCCCGCGCAGCTCATTGGTGAATCCGCCAATGCCGGTGACCAGCTCCTTCTCCTTCACCAGCTTCTGGAACAGTCTTGAGCTTTGTCCGCTTGCGAGCGTCTGACTGAGAACCTGCATCGCAAAGGCGTCCGGTGTGTTGCTGACGATCCCTTTGTACCCGATCAGGATCTGCGGCAGGCGCGCAAGTGGGTCGTCCACCGTGAATCGCCGCTCGGCGGTCTGCGTGGGTTCTGCTGTATCAACCGCGGGCGGAGCAGCCTGCGACGGGATGGCTTCGAAATAATTCTTGATCCTAGCCAGCGCGGCATCGGCTTTGAAGTCTCCCACCAACGCCAGCGCTGCGTTGTTCGGCGCGTAGTAGACACGGAAGAAGTCCTTCACGTCCTGAAGGCTCGCCGCGTTGAGGTCATCCATCGAACCGATGACCGAATGTTTGTAAGCGAAGTTATCGTACATAACTTCCTGGAATTTTTCAGACGTCTTGGCGTATGGCTGGTTATCGATCCCCCGCCTGCGTTCTTCCTGCACCGCGTTGCGCTGGGTATCGAGGTTGTCCTGAGTGACATCAAGGTTGCGCATGCGGTCGGCTTCTAGAAACAGGATCATGTCGAGTTGATTCGCAGGCACCGTGGCAAAGTACAAGGTTCGGTCCTCGTTCGTAGTCGCGTTGTTCCCGCCTCCGTTGGTATCAATCAGCAACGAATACTCGTTCTTGCCGACGTTCTGGGAGCCGGTAAACATCATGTGCTCGAAAAGGTGCGCGAACCCGGTGCGCCCGGTGCGCTCATTTCGTGAACCAACGTCGTAGGTGATCGCAACCGAGACGACCGGCGCAGTGTGATCTTCGACCACCAGAACGCGCAGGCCGTTTTTCAGTTTCACGTCTTTGAAGTCCAGTTTGACTTTCCTCGCCTGTTGCGCGGCGGTTGGGGCAACCAGAAGACACGCGATCGAAAGGACCAGTAAAGACTTAGCCATTCTCATTGGGAACTCCTTTCCAAAGAGGCTTGTTGCCAACTATGAATCAATAAGCGTATTGAAAACCAAACCAGCGCAGGGTGGCACACTCAAACAAAATTGACCTGCTCTTCCGATCAGAACGCGGGTTCCTGATACTCGCCGAACACCGGTCTGAGCGCGTCGCACATCTCTCCCAGCGTTGCGTAAGCCCGCACACAATCCAGCAGAAGCGGCATCGTGTTTTGGCCGCCACGCGCGCCGCTCGCCAGGGCGTTCAGAGTCTTTTCAACCTTTGCGCTGTCACGTTCCGCTCGCAGCTGCTTCAATCGCGCAGCTTGAAGCTCTGCCGTAGACTCATCTATCTGGAGCAGATTCAACTCCGAAGGTTCTTCTCTCATCACGTAGTCGTTTACGCCCACGATAATCTTGTCTCTGGACTCGACTGCCTTTTGAAACTCGTACGAAGCGTCCTGAATTTCGCGCTGAGGAAATCCTGCTTCCACCGCTTCAACCATTCCGCCGAAGTCGTCGATCTTTTGAAAGTAATCAAACGCGCCGTCTTCCATGTCTCGGGTGAGCTTTTCGAGAAAGTACGAACCGCCCAATGGATCGACGGTGTTGGTGACACCCGACTCGTGGGCGATGATTTGTTGAGTCCGAAGCGCGATCAATGCCGCGTCGCCGGACGGCAACGCAAGCGCTTCGTCATAGGCGTCGGTGTGAAGGGATTGTGTTCCGCCCAGCACACCGGCCAGCGCCTGGAGCGCTACTCGCACGATGTTGTTCAGCGGTTGCTGAGCAGTCAACGAAACCCCCGCGGTCTGGGTGTGAAATCTAAGCGCCCACGAGCGCGGGTTCTTCGCGCCGAAGCGGTCCTTCATCACCTTGTGCCATATCCGGCGAGCCGCGCGATACTTGGCGATCTCTTCAAAGAAATCATTGTGCGAGTTGAAAAAGAAACTCAGACGCGGAGCGAAGTCATCGATGTCCATCCCACGATCGACCGCGTACTGCGCCTATTCGATCCCGTCGCGTAGCGTGAACGCGAGCTCCTGAAGCGCGGTCGAACCCGCCTCGCGGATGTGATAACCGGAAATTGAAATCGGATTGAACCGCGGCACTTCTTTTGTGCAGAACTCGATCGTATCGACTATCAGCCGCATAGCCGGGCGAGGCGGATAAATCCATTCTTTTTGAGCGATGTACTCTTTAAGGATGTCGTTTTGAATCGTACCGCCAACGTCTTTCCAATCGGCGCCTTGCTTTTCGGCGACCCCAAGGAACATCGCGAAGATCATTGAGGCCGGCGCGTTGATTGTCATCGAAGTGGTGACCTGCTCTAGCGGAATACCGTCGAACAGAACTTCCATGTCGGCGAGGCTGGATATCGCGACGCCGCACTTGCCCACTTCGCCTTCGCTGAACGGATGGTCCGAGTCGTAAC